>NYZE01000043.1 GCA_002685965.1 Planctomycetota bacterium
ACGACCGCGGATCCACCACCTTGCCGACGAAGAGCAGCAGACCGCTGTGCGGGTCACGGATCGCCAGCAAGAACGGGCGGTCCGCAGTGAACACTGCAGGGGGAGGCGGGTTGTCATGGATCGCGGCTCCGCACTTCAGCTCGCCCGTGGCGGCGGCCGCCTCGGTGCCCGTCTCGTCGATCTTCAGGAAGGCCTTGTGGATCAGATCGCTCATCGGGAAGGGCTCGACGCCACCGTTGATGCCGGTGAAGTCGCTCCGCTCCGGGTCGAAGGCTCGGCTCATGCCCATCTTCTCGAGCGCACTGCGCAGGCAGAAGCGAGACTCGAACTCGAAGCGCGGCAGGCTGACCACGACCTCTCGATACTGTGCTGTCTTCATCCACGCGGCCAGTGCGTCGGGCTCTAGCGCGCGGCGTGCAACGCCGAGGTCGCGTCCGGGTCGCGGCAGCAGGATGACCATCTCGAGCCGACTCTCGTCGTAGCCCATCCGCAGGATCTGCAGGTCCTCGGTCTCTCCGTACCAGAAATCGTCACGCTGGCGCATCGTCGGGGCCATCACCTGCTCACCCCCCGCCAAGGTGAACGGTCGCGGTTTCGTGCCGCGCGCCGAGAACTCGCTCTCCCAACGTGCCTTGAAGTACACCGCGTTGGTCAGCACCTGACGCACGATCGGCGTCACGCTGCCGGGCTCGAGCAGGTTGGTGATGCGACCGCGGGTTTGCTTGGCGATGTAGTCGTTGATCGTCTGCCGCGCTCGCTCGGGCGCGTTCGCGAAGTCGAGTTCACGCAGACTGGCCCCCGACTCAGCGAGCCGCTGCACGTAGTCAGGGAGGAAGCCGTAGCCCTGCTGCCCCCACATGTCGTTGACGACGTGGAGCTCTGACTTTTCGGACGGCGCGTTGAGGTCCTTCAGGAGCGCACCGAGGGCTCGCTGCACCCGGTCCGGGCTCCATCCCATACCGGCCTGGGAGCGGCCGCGCCGAGGGGCATGCTCCTTCAAGCCCAAGACCGCGATCATCTCGGCAGCGGTCTCACCGCGCGCGCCCATCAGCGACATCAGCATCGCCATCGACACGCTGGCCGGTGACAGGCAGCTGTTGCCTCCGGTCGCGCCGACCTGGTCGTACAGCTTCATGCCAAACGCGTGGATCGCTTGCACCAGGGCCTTCTTGTCCTGTTCGAGCGAGGTCGCGTAGGGCTGCGTCGTGACGGTGGAAGAAAGCGCCAGGACCGTACCGGCGACGAGGAGGACTGCTTTGTTCATGTGGCTCTCTGTGCTTCGGAGAACCGCATCGACGCGGTCGTTTTCTCTGCGTTCCGGGTGTTTCGAGAACTTTCTCGAGGGCGCAGGATCCCAGCCAGGATCCCGGCAGCGTCCAGCGTGCGCAAAGCGCCCTTGCGCTTCCTCTCCGCAAAGAGCCTCGTGATCGCGTCATGAAGATCGGTAGGCGACCCTATACTTCGGCGGGATCGGGCCTGAACGGAACATGAAGCTGGCTAGCGAGAAGCAGCACCTTGCCTCGTATGCGTTCGCGGGGTTTCTTCTGCTCTTCTCGGCAGTGCTCAAGGCGATCCTCTGCGTCGAGGCCGACGTGCCGGTCGCGGCGTCGGCCAAGGCCATCGGCAGCGAGCTGGTCGTCGGCGCAGCCTGCACCGTGCCTGCCCTGCTCCTGATGGGCTTGCGACGGCTCCCGGCGCGGATTGCCGCGGGGGTTCTCGGCGCGGGATGGTGCTGGTTGGCGGCGTTGTCCTTCGGATTCCTGCGCCGAACCGGAGCTCTGCCGACCTGGGGTTCGATCCTGCATGGGATCCGTCACCCCGAAGAGGCCATGCCCGCCCTCGAAGCCGCCGTCGCCTGGACGGACCTCGTCCCCTTCGCCCTACCCCTCCTCGTGCTCTTCTGGCCAGTCGTTCTCCGGCGCGCAGCCACACTGCGCGCGCTCGCAGGCAGCGCAGCGATCGGCATGGTCGGCCTGGGGGTCGCTGGCCTGGTCCGACCCGGGCCGATAACGCAACCCCAGCTACAGGTGGCTCTCGTGCGCCCGTTCGTGCTGCCATTCGGGGAGGCGCCGAGCACCACGGCGTTCACGATCGAGCTGCCGCCCGCCGACGTGCTGCACGCGGCATGGCGCCACCGACCGGCGAACGCCCAACGTCCGAACATCCTCGTCTACATGCTGGAAGGCGTGCGCGCCTCGGCACTCTCGCCCTATCCGCCGCACCTGCCGACGACACCCTTCCTCGCCAGCCTCGCCAAGCGCTCGGTCGTCGTCGATCGCTGCTACTGCCTGATCCCCTGCACGGCCAAATCGGTCATCAGCACACATGGTGGCTTTCCCACCGAGCTCAAGGTCGACTATTCCGAACCTGGGCGGATGCCGGCGCCGGGTTTGCCCAAGCTGCTCGGCGACATCGGCTACCGCTCGGCGTTCTTTTTTCCCGGCGTCGACGTGCACGAAGCCCAAGAGCTCACGTCCGTCGAGTTGGGCTTCGACCGCTACTTCGCGGCGGAGCACATCCTTGCCGAGTGGCCAGAGTGCAAGGCCTGGCTCGTCAGATGGACCGCGAAGGGCGCAGAGCGCGCCAGCACCCTGGCACTCAACACTGCCTTTGGTCTGGAGGACCGCGGACTGACAGGGCCGCTGGTGTCATGGATGAAGCAGCAGGCCACTCCTTCCTATGTCGGCGTCATGGCCTACTCGACACACCACCCCTACCACCGGCCGCCGGACTGGAAGGCGCAGCACTTCGAACTCACGGACTCGCCCAAGGAAGAAGAGGCCTTCCGTAGCTACCTCGACACCGTCGCCTACGCCGACGATTGCCTCCGTGAACTGTTCGCTGCGTTGGAACGAGAAGGCCTGCTCTCCGAGACGGTCGTCATCATCACCGCCGACCACGGCCAGGCGTTCGGCGAACATGGACGGATCGGTCACGGTACCTCGATCCACGACGAGCAGACGCACCTGCCGTTGATCATTCACGGTCCGGAGCGACTCATCGGCAAGCCGCGCCGCATCGGCGGCCTGTGGCAGAACCTCGATGTCGCGCAGACCATCGCTGACGTGTGCGGTGTTCCCGGGGCTCGCGCCTACCGCGGGCCGGGGCTCGGTGTCAGCGTCCTCGGCCCCTTAGTGGCGAAGCGGCGGGTCTACCTGTCGTCTTGGTTGCACGACGGCGACCTCGGCGTCGTGCGTGCCAATGGCGACTCGATCGACAAGACGATCTGGCAGCATCGCTTCGATCGCTTCACGCAGTTCGACCTCGTTCGTGACCCGCTGGAGCGCGTCGACCTGGGAAGCGATCTCGCGCCGGCCGAGCGACGAGCACTCGCCGACGAGCTCCTGGGATTCAAGTGGAGCATCGACGAGTGGTACCGCGACAGCGACCGTCGCGAGATCCTCGCCATGCGCCGCGACGTCCTGCCCGAAGACGGCCAGTCGATCAACGCCCAGTGGGCCGACACCGTTCGCCTCGTACGGGTCAAAGCACCGGAGTCTGTCGTGCTCAACCGCCACTTCCGAATCGAGCTGGGCTTCGAGGTCACAGGCTCGGTCACCAGCGACCCGACGCTCGAGATCCGCCTGCGCCAAGGCACGCGCGTGCAACGCGCGCCCTGCGTGCGCGACCCGAATCGCTTCCCTGTGCGTGACTGGAAGCGCGGCGACAAGATCCTGCTGCCGTTGCTCATCCACGCCGCCCCCTACTTGGTGCGCGCCGGTGATCTCGACATCGAGGTCGCTCTGCGCAACATCGGAAATGACCACTTCGTCCGTGCAGCTCGACTTCGCCTGCAGCCGAGGTAGAGGGGTGAGACCTTCGGTGCATCTCCTGCTTGTGTGCACGCTCGCCGGCTGCGGCGGGGAGCGATCCCTGTCACAGCTGGAAGCGGCGTTGCAGTCGGCCGACCCGACCGAACACCGCGCAGCACTCGACGAACTGGTCCGCGCTCTGGGCGAGCAGGACCGGGCACACAAGGCCACCCGCATCCTGCGGCGCGCCGGGAAGTCTTCCATCGCGGCACTCGTCGCCGCCCTCGACGATCGCTCATTGCGAACGGCCGCGACCGATGCGCTGGTCTGGGTCGGCAGCGATCACCCGCGCGACTTGGCTCGTGCTCTCGAGGCCGCATCACCGACGACCCGCCATCGCCTCGGGCGTGTGTTCGGCCGCATCGGTGTCGGCGCCGTCGAGACGCTCATCGACTTGCTCAAGAGCGACGACTGCGATGTCCGAGCGGCTGCTGGCGAGGGCTTCCGGCTACTCGGTCCCACCGTCATGCAGCGGATCGAAGAGAAACTGCGTGACGAGAGCGAAGAGGTGGTCGCCAACGCAGCGATCGCCCTGCAGGGCCTCCGTCCGTTGATCGAAGGCGGTATCCCGAACCTCGTCCTCGCGCTCGCCAGTCCCGATCGCCCCACGCGCAACATTGCGAGCCTCTACCTCGGTTTGACCGGGAAGGACGCTGTCCCCCTGCTGATCAAGGCGCTCGACGCCAAGGAGATCCGGGTGCGGGCCGTTCGGCTTCTGGGGGTGCTGGGGAAGAACGCGGCTGACGCGCTGCCAGCGTTGCAGAAGCTCGAGGACGCAGAAGATGCAGGGCTACGCAGGACAGTGCGGTGGACGCTCGGACGCATCCGGGGGTAGGGCCCCCGGTCCTACCAAGTTCTCCCATGCCCGTCGCAGGTTGGTTTTTCCAATGCCCGCATCCCGTCTTCCAAACGGATCTAGTCGTATTGTGACTGCCCAACCGATGACCCGTCGCAACGACAACCGCTCCGCAAGCCCGAAGCCTCTGGCCACGCCCAGCCAAGCCGAGGCAATGCAGGAGGGTCGGTGCCAGGCGACGTTCGACGCACTGAGACCCTTGAGCATCGGGCTGATGTTCCTCTGGATCCTGTTCATCCCCATCCATCGCTTCGACCTGCCCGTGGAGAGCAGGACACCGATGGCGCTACACGATCTTTTCATGGTGGCGCTGTCGGTCGTGCTGTACCTCGCCTTGCGCCAAGGCAAGGTGCCCGTCCGAAAGAGCTGCTCGGTAGCGGGACTCCTGGCCATTGCCATCTCATCCAACGTGCTCTTCGCCTATTGGTTGACCGGCGGGGGGTTCTACAGCCCCGAAGGGCAGCGTTGCCATGCCTACATCGCGCTGATTCTCATCGCTGCAGGCAACCTGATCCTGGTCACGCGCTGCTTCCTGCTCGCGAGCACCATCATCCTCTCCGCCTGGGCCCTTGTCGCCGCGCACCTGGCGCCCGAAGGACTCGAAGGGAATGGACTGTTCCTCCAGGTGGCCGCGGTCCTGGTTGCAGTGACCATCCATTTCGCCCGATGCCGGATCTCCGACCGGGTCTCTGCTTTCAGAAAACTCGATCGAGACAGGGAGGCGAAACTCCAGGCCCTTCTCGCGCAGACCGAGACCGCCCGCCGAGATCTGGATCGGCGCGTGGTGGAGCGCACCCGGGAGTTGCAGGGTGCCTATGACAATCTGACTCTGCAAGTTGAGGAGGGTGTCCGTCTCGACGCAAAACGAACGGCCCTCGAGGATGAACTCCACCACGCTCAACGGATGGAATCGGTGGGGCAGCTCGCTGGCGGCGTCGCACACGATTTCAACAACCTGCTCACAGTCATTGGCGGAAATGTGGACCTGGTGCTCGGGTCGGCTAGTGCTCTCGGAGACATGGACAGGTCTTCCCTGGAGGATGCCCGCAACGCGACCAACCGCGCCACCGAGCTGACCAAAGGGTTGCTGGCTTACTCCCGCAAGCAACCGGTGGTGTTCGCGGCCCTGGATCCCCGCAAGACCCTGGAGGGAATGCGCTCGCTGATCGAGCAGGCCGCAAGCGAGAACATCGAAGTCGATCTGGCCTTGGGGCAGGTCGACTGCAACGTCCTCGCAGGCAAGGGTCAGATCGAGCAGATCGTCATGAATCTGGTCCTGAATGCCTGCGATGCCATGCAGGGGGGAGGGATGCTGCGGGTCGCACTGGATCAAGTGGACGAGCTTCCACGGAGCCTGGCCGGCTCGGGACCGGGGGGGCTCTTCGTCCGGCTTCAGGTAGCCGATTCCGGCTGCGGCATGGACGAATCCACGAAGGAGAGGGTCTTCGAGCCCTTCTTCACAACCAAGGAAGTCGGCAAGGGAACGGGGCTGGGTCTCTCCGTCGTACACGGGATCGTGTCCCAGCATCAGGGACACCTGACTGTGGATTCCATCCCCGCGCTGGGCACCACCTTCTCGGTCTACTTCCCCGCCGTTCCACGCGAGAATCTCGCCACGTTAGAAGAGCCCGGGCGTCTCTCCGACAGGGCGTTCATGGGAGAGACGGTTCTCATCGTTGAGGATGAGAAACCTGTACGGCGATACTCGATCAAAGTGTTCGAGAGGCTCGGCTTCCAGGTTCTCGCTGCGGAGAGTGGCGCGGAGGCTCTGAGGGTGGCTCGGGACTTCGAAGGGGACATCCACCTCCTGTTCACCGATGTGCGGATGCCCGGCATGACGGGCCCCGAGCTGGCGAAGCAGATGAGGAGCTCCCGTCCCACGACGCGTGTGCTCCTCGTCTCCGGATACACGGATCCCAAGACCATGAACACCTTGGATCTCCGTGGCGGAACGGCCTTCCTTCACAAGCCGTTCACGATTGCCGGGCTGCGCGAGAAGATCGGCGACCTGCTGGCCTTGGGACTGGAGTCCTCGGATGAGGAACGCCTGCGAGTGAGGCCTGTGTGATGCGACAAGCATCGCTCACGATGATCGCCTGAAACTCCGCGCCTCGAGCGCGCGCTCGTCACCTTCTCAACGAGGACTGGGGCTGTTTCGCGCAAGAGAGAGATAGGGGGGGGGCGGCGGGCGTAGCGGCCGTCTCCTAAGGTATACGCAGCACCTTTCGGGGTGCGTCGACTCGAGAACCGCCATGCATCGCCCCCTCGCTTGCCACCCATTAGCCGCCCTCGTTTTCGTGGCGCTTGCCTCGACTGCGAGCACTCGAGCGCAGCAGGCGGTGGCACCTACCGAAGTTCCTGAGGAACTGAGTGGTCAGGACTGGTCGAGCATCCGCGCGGCTTACGAGGCGGGCCGGAATGCCGTCCGCAAGGTCGACGGTGTCTACCAGGCACACAACCCCGGACAGCGTTGGCGAACCCGCTTCGTGGACGGTGGCTTCTTGGTGACGCCCGATACCGGGAGTTGGACCTGGGGACTCGCACTCGAGCGCTACGGCTTTGCCGGTCACGAGCAAGACGTCCGCAAACCAAAGGAGGTGCACGCCGATGCTGGCCGGGTGAGCTACCACTGGGATGCGATCTTGGAGGAGTGGTACGTCAACGACCAACGCGGCCTGGAGCACGGCTAC
>NYZE01000044.1 GCA_002685965.1 Planctomycetota bacterium
CCCGCTCATCACTCTCGCCCTTATACAGTAGACCTAGATGATGGAGTTCGAACGTGTACTCATTCGATGACATCGTGGCCGGCGCGACTGATTCCGGAACCAATGCCGACATCTTCTCCGTGTCGACGAGGGCCCCAGGCCCCGACGGCAAACTGCCACTTACACCGGACATGCTGCGCGACTGGCCGAGCGGGCAACTGTTCGGCCTGTCCCAGAACGCTGGCATGGGTTGGCCGGTCGATTCCATGCTCGGCGCGCAGTACCTCGTGCTCAGCACGCATGGCGGCCTGCGTGCCGAGGATGGCACACCGATAGCCCTCGGATACCACACCGGCCACTGGGAAGTGGGACTCCTCGTACGCGAGGCAGCGCTGGCGATCCGCGCCGCCGGCGGCATCCCGTTCGCCGCGTCCTGTTCCGACCCGTGCGACGGTCGCACGCAGGGCACGACGGGAATGTTCGACAGCCTGGCATTTCGCAACGACGCAGCCACCGTCTACCGGCGCCTCGTGCGCAGTCTGCCGACGCGGCGAGCGGTGCTCGGTATCGCCACCTGCGACAAGGGCCTGCCGGCCATGATGATGGCACTCGTCGCCCATGGCGACCTGCCCTGCGTACTCGTGCCAGGCGGCGTGACGCTGCCGCCCGAAGACGGCGAGGACGCGGGCAAGATCCAGACGATCGGCGCGCGTTTCAGCGTCGGCGAGCTGAGCCTCGAGGAAGCCGCCTCGCTCGGCTGCCGCACGTGTGCCACACCCGGCGGTGGCTGTCAGTTTCTCGGAACGGCGGCGACATCGCAGGTGGTAGGCGAAGCCCTCGGTCTGTCGCTCCCCCACTCGGCGTTGACGCCAAGCGGCCAGGAGATCTGGCTCGACATGGCGCGACGCAGCGCCAAAGCCCTCGTGACCCTCGAGCACACGCCGCGCGACGTCGTGACCGACGCCTCCGTGCGGAATGCGATGGTCGTGCACGCCGCCTTCGGTGGCTCGACCAACTTGCTACTGCACGTGCCAGCCATCGCGCACGCGGCCGGGCTACGACGCCCGACGGTCGAAGACTGGACCGAGGTCAATCGTGCCGTACCGCGGCTCGTCGATGCGCTACCCAACGGACCTGTCGGGCACCCGACCGTGCAGGTCTTCCTCGCCGGCGGCGTGCCCGAAGTCATGCTGCACCTACGCACCCTCGGGCTCTTGGACCTCGGCACGCGGACGATCACCGGACGCACGCTCGACGAGGTGCTCGACTGGTGGCAGGTCTGTGAGCGGCGCGCCGCCTTGCGCGCACTCCTGCTCAAGCAGGACGGCGTACAGGCAGACGACGTGATCATGAGCCCGGACCGAGCGCGGGACCGCGGGCTTACGAGTACCATGTGCTTTCCGAACGGCAACCTGGCTCCGGAGGGTTCAGTCATCAAGTCGACGTCGATCGATCCCGATGTCGTCGACGAAGATGGCGTCTATCGCATGACCGGGCGTGCCCGCGTCTTCACGCGCGAGACCGCCGCGATCGCGGCCATCAAAGGTCAAACCGAAGACCCGGTACGGCCTGGTGACGTCGTCGTCCTTATGGGACGGGGACCACTCGGCGCCGGCATGGAAGAGGTCTACCAAGTCACGGCCGCACTCCGTCACATCTCGTGGGGCAAGCAAGTCGCCGTACTGACCGACGCGCGCTTCTCCGGCGTCAGCACCGGCGCGTGCATTGGCCACATCAGCCCCGAGGCACTCGCCGGCGGGCCGCTCGGCAAGCTGCGCGAAGGCGACCGCATTCACATCGAGATCGACCGCGCCCAACTGCGCGGCAGTATCGACTTCGTCGGCGACACCGCGGGTGAGATCACACCCGAAACGGGCAGGGCAGTGCTTGCCGCCAGGTCGAGCTCTGCCGAACTCTCGAGTGACCCGGACCTTCCCGACGACACACGGCTGTGGGCCGCGCTGCAGCACGCAAGCGGCGGCACTTGGGGCGGCGCCGTCTACGACGTGGACCGCATCGTCTCGCTTCTCGAGTCAAAGGGAAGCCAGCAGTGACCTATCCGACGATCGACGCGGGCCTCATGCTCGAGCCCTCGACGGAACTGCGCTACCTACCGGAGAGCCCGACCTGCTTGCAACTCGGTCCGCTCTCGGGACAGGTTGCCTGGGTCGGCATCCAACACGGTCAGGGCAGCGCGGTCGGCTCCGTCAATCTGCTCGATCCCGACAACCGCACCAACCGGATGCTGCCGTTGCCCGGCCGGCCGGGCTTCGTCGTCGAGACGGATCGTCCGGAAACGCTGCTCGTCGGGCTCGACCGCCGCCTCGTGCTCTTCGACCTCAGAACGGGTGCAACCACGGAGACCGGTGCAAGGATCGAGGAGGACCCGTCCACCATGATCAACGACGGTGTCGCCGCCCCCTTCGGCGTCGTCTTCGGCACCAAGGACCCCGCCTTCACCGATCCGCTCGGCAGCCTCTACCTCTTGCGAAACGGGGCATCGGACCTCGTCAAGCTGCGCGGCGAACAAACGTGCTCCAACGGCAAGGTCGTCATCGCCGACGAGGACACGTGGCAACTCCTCGACATCGACACAGCAACGCGACAGGTCGTTCGCTACCAGATCGACCCCGATGCCGGTGAACTCGTCGATCGCGGCGTCGTGACCCAACTCGCCGACGATGACGGGTATCCCGATGGCATGGTCCTGACCCCGGATGGCAAGAGCGTCATCGTGGCGATCTTCAACACCGGCGAGGTCGACCATGGCGAGGCGCGACAGCTCAGTCTTGCCACCGGAGCCATTGAAGCCGTGTGGCGAACGCCCGGTTCGCCGCAGGTCACCTGCCCGTTGTTGTTCATGGCCGGGAGCGAGGTGAAGCTCTTGCTAACCACCGCAAACGAGCACATGGATGCAACGAAGCGCGCCCGGCACCCGCATGCGGGATGCCTGTTCGTCGCAGCCACGGCGTTCGGCACGCCGCCGCCGCCGCCGCCGCTCGTTCCCCTCACCGCCTGAACTGCTTGCCCTGGTTGCGAGGCTTGCGTCGTAGCTCCGGATCACCAGGCACGGGCTTGTGCGGCGCCTCTTCGTCGAACTCTTGCTGCAACCGGCCGATCTCGGCCTTGAGCTTCGTGACCACGCCCGCGTAGGCAGGATCGTCATAGACACTCTTCATCTCCTCTGGATCGCTCTCGAGGTCGAACAGCTCCCACTCACCAACGCGGTAGTAGTGGATGAGCTTGTGTCGTTCCGTGCGCACGCCGTAGTGCTTGGCAACGCTGTGCGCGCCCGGGAACTCGTAGTAGTGATAGTAGAAGCTCTTGCGCCAGTCGGCCGGCGTCTGTCCCTTGAGGATCGGGAGAATGCTGCGGCCCTGCATGTCGCCGGGGATCTGGTCGCGACACCCGGCCATGTCGAGGAAGGTCTCGGCGAAGTCGACGTTCGAGATCAAATCACGATTGGTCGTGCCCGCCTCGATGACCCCGGGCCAGCGCACGACGAAAGGCATGATCAGCGACTCTTCGTACATCCATCGCTTGTCGTACCATCCGTGGTCGCCGAGGTACCAGCCCTGGTCCGAGGAGTAGATGACAATGGTGTTCTTGGCGAGCCCGGTGTCATCCAAGTAGTTCAGCACGCGACCGATGTTGTCGTCGACAGATGCGACGCAGCGCAGGTAGTCCTTGATGTAGCGCTGATACTTCCAGCGCACGAGGTCCTTGCCGGTCAGGTTCGCCGCCTCGAACGCTGCGTTCTTCGGTCCGTAGGCTGCGTTCCACACCTTCAGCTGCTCCGGTGTCAGGTTGCGCGGCGTTCTGAACTTGAGATCGTTCGGTGTCAGGTGCTTCGCGACCGTCATCTTCTGGTTCGACGCAGGACTCGCCCGCCCCTGGTAGTCGTCGAACAACGTCGGCGGCTCGGGAATCGTTTCGCCGTCGTACATGTTCAGGTACTTTGGACCCGGCTGCCAATTCCGGTGCGGCGCCTTGTGCTGCAGCATGAGCATGAACGGCTTGTCCTTGCCACGCCCCTTCTTGAGCCACTTCAACCCGAGGTCGGTGATGATGTCGGTCGTGTAGCCGATGTGCTTCACCGGGCCGTCGATCGACTTCATGTTGGGGTTGTAGTACGGCCCCTGGCCGCGTAGCACTTGCCAATAGTCGAACCCGGTCGGATCGCTCGACAAGTGCCACTTGCCGATCATCGCCGTCGCGTAACCGTTCTTGCGCAGGATCTTCGGGAAGGTCACCTGCCCGCCGTCGAAGCGATTGCCGTTGCGGAAGAAGCCGTTCTTGTGGCTGTACTTCCCGGTCAGGATGCACGCACGACTCGGTCCGCAGATCGAGTTCGTCACGAGGCATCGATCGAAGCGCATGCCCTCCCGAGCAATACGATCAATGTTCGGCGTCTTGTTGATCTGCGATCCGTAGGCACTGATCGCGCGCGACGCGTGGTCATCGGTGAAGATGAAGAGGATGTTCGGCCGCTTCGCCGGGGCCGCGCCCCCAGCGTTCTGGCTCTTGGCGGCGCTGGCCAGCAGCCCGAGGGCGACGATCGCCCCGGCAACGAGACGTGTAGGGACGAAGTTCATGCTGCAGAGACTATGGCTCTGCGCGCCCGCCGCCAATGGGGTCGCTACGCCAATGGGAAAACGCAGCCCCGCCTCCTCCAGAGCAGGCCTTTCAAAGCCCGGCTGTTCGGGCGCTGCTAAGAGCCCAGCGCCTCGATCATCACCATGGCCCGGTCGATCTCGTCCCGGGTCGTGAAGCGACCGAGCGAGAAGCGAACGCTGCCTCGAACGCGGGCATCGGGCATGCCCATCGCGCCGAGCACGTAGCTCGGCTGCCGCGTCGCCGAGGAACAAGCCGCCGCGGTGGAAGCGGCGAGGTCGGGCATGCTTTCGAGCAAGGCTTCAGCGTCGATGCCGACGAAGCTGACGTTGAGCAAGCCTGCGACACGGGGCCGAGCGCCGCCGTTGACGAGGAGACCGTCGACGCGCGCGAGGAGCTCGCGCTCGAAGTGGTCGCGCAGGCCACGAATTCTCTCCTGCTCGTCGCTCATGGTGCTGGACGCCAACGCTGCGGCTGCGCCGAGCCCAACAACGCCGGGCACGTTGAGCGTGCCGGAGCGCAGACCCTTCTCGTGGCCGCCTCCATGCAGCAGCGGCTCACAACGCACGCGCGGTCCGCGGCGCCGGACGTAGAGGCCGCCGGCTCCCTTGGGCCCGTAAATCTTGTGCGCAGAGAAGCTGAGCAAGTCGATGCTGCACGCTTCGACGTCGATAGCCTCCTTGCCAAAGGTCTGCGCCGCGTCAGTGTGGAACACGACGCCACGCTCTCGGCACAACGCACCGATCCCTTCGACCGGGTGCAGGACGCCGAGCTCGTTGTTGGCGTGCATGACGGAGACGAGCAGGGTGTCGTCGCGCAAGGCATCGGCGAGCGCGTCGACGTCGAGCCGGCCTTCGCCGTCGACGCCGAGGTAGGTCACTTCATAGCCCACAGCCTCGAGACTCGCGCACGGATCCAGCACGGCCTTGTGCTCGGTGCGCACCGTCACGATGTGCCGGCGCTGCCCGTACGCCGGCGCGGCGGCCACGCCCTTGAGCGCCAGGTTGTTGGACTCGGTCGCACCGCTGGTCCAGTAGATCTCGCGCGGGTCGGCACCGAGCAGGGTCGCGACCTGTTCGCGCGCCACCTCGACGGCGCTTGCGGCCTCGAGGCCGAGCCGGTGGTGCCGGCTCGCCGCGTTGCCGAAGGCACCCTCGAGGTAGGGCCGCATGGTCTCGAGCACCGCCGGGTCGAGGGGTGTCGTCGCCGCGTAGTCCAGGTAGATCAGCTGGCCGGAAGGCATGCGTCGCTTTCCCCTGTCGGCGCGGCCGACGGGATCGGGTAGCAGCGTCGCGCCCGCTCGAGCGCCGACACGGTGAAGACAAGCGGATAGAGCCGCTCAGAGTACCACAGCTTGGCGAAGTAGAGCCCGAGCGGCGCCGCCGCGAAAGAGGTTCCGGATGCCGTGGCGGTGGTCAACCAACCGACACCACGCGCCACCGCCTGCTCGATGGAGGTTTCGTCGAACACAGGCTCCGCTGCGCGTCGCGCGAGCACCCACTCGCACAGCGCTTCGACCGCCAGCGCGGTCTCCTCGACCGACGGCTCGATCGCCGGCGCCGCGCCGAAACCGCCCGATCCGTGCTGCGCTGCGAGGATCCACTGCGTCGCCTTGTGCCCGGCAGCGATCCAGCCCTCCCCAACACCGTCGACCGCAGCGACTGCGCGCAAGACACGGGACGTGCCATAGAGCGGATTCTCCATTGCCGGCTCCGCCTGATTGCCGAACCACAACGGAATCCAAGCCCCGTCGGCCCGCTGGCAACGCAGCAAATACTGCACCGCCGCAGTCGTCGCCCGCGCGGTCCGCTGCCGCGTCGGCTCGTCTAGGTGTTCGCGCCAGGCGACAAAGGCACGCAGCACGTGCGCGGTCAGGTCGGGGCTGCTGCGGTCGAAGGGAAGCTTGCCCCAGCCGCGGCAGAAAGTCGGGATCCCACCGTCACGGTTCTGCAAACCAAGCAGCCAACGCACGCCGTTGGCCGCCGCTGCCGGGCTCGTATCGAGATACCGGAGCGCCAACAACGCGCCCGCCGTGTCATCGGCATCCGGCACGCCGCCCGGGAGGTCGGTCCAGGCCCAACCACCTCGTGCGGCGTGGGTGTAGGGGTGCTGGGTCAGGTACTGCTGCTTGCACAACCATGCCCGCGTGCGTTCCGCTTGTTGCTCATCCAGGTCGCCGTCGAGCGCGTTGACGGACAGCGTCGTCAACCACGTGTCCAGATTGGTGTCGATCGGCCACGAGCCATCCGCGAGCACCGTTTCGCTGAGGAAGCGCAGGCCATTGTCGACGACCGGGTGCGCGTGCAAACCCATCGACACCAGACTCATCGCGACGAAACTCGTTAGCGGCGCCGCTTCGAGGAATCCACCGCTCTCGGGCTGGATGGTATGCAGCAAGCGGAGCGTGCGCGCCCGTGCGAGGTTGCGCGCGATCCGCGTCACTGGGTTTCGAGTCGGACGGTGGAAGTGACGCACTTGCCCGATCGCAATCAGCGCCGGTAGTGCGTAGCTGACGGTTGGCATGCCCAGCCATTGGAACCACTGGTGCGGACAAGCCGCGAGCTCGAACGGCAACGCCGGCACGAGCCGCCACGCCGCGCGCCCCTCGCCGAGGCAGCCACCCAACGCACACGTGGTCAGGATCGGCACCGAGAAGGTGTGGTCCTTGCCGTAGGCTGCGCGAATCGCCGCCGCCAGCCGATCCTCGGTGAGGATCCCGGTCGCGGCGGTCAACCAGGTCCTGGCGCGTTGCACGGCCAGCGAAGCCGCCACGTCGGTGGCCAGCCCCAGCGCCACCCAACACAGCGTCGTCGTGCTGATGTTGGACGGACTGTCGGTCGTGTCACCCCAACCACCGTCGGCGTTCTGACTCTCACACAGCCAAGCCCATGCACGTTCTGCGACCTGCTGGCGCTCCAGGCTAGACGCGGCGCGCGCGGCCAGCGCAAACGCAATCGACGCCGTCGCCGTCGACAACGCACTCGCCGAGAGCTGGCCCACGAACGCACCACGCTCAGTCCCGGCCTGCAGCAGCAGTGCCCGAGAGTTCGCGAGTGTCTCGTCGAGGTGACCCATCAAAGACTCAGGTGACCGAGCGCGAGCAACGCATAGAACGTGTACTCACTGTCCTTCGCGTCGTCTGCCCAGTGACCGCAGAACGCCTGGCCCGTCCACAGTGAGTCGACGAAGTCCAGGCACGACTCCTGCACCGGCGCCAGGTCCACGTGCACGCCAGCCAGGGCGTGGATGGCCGTTGCGGTCGACAGCAGATCGGGCAGCGGCGCTTGCGGCGAGGCGTGAAAGCCACCGTCTGCGTTGGCGCGCGCGAGCAACCAGTCGGCCACCTCGCCGGTCATGTCATGTCCGAGGTAGCGCAAGAGTGTCACCGCCGCCGCGGTGACGCTCGTGCTGCCGACAGGCAGGCCCGGTTGATTGGCATAACCCCCATCGGCCGCGCGGCGCGCTGCGACACAGACCGCGATCGCCGGCGAGTCCGGACACTCGACGCCGAGGTCCTGGTAGGCACCGAGCCCGAGGAAGGAGTGATACACCGTCGACTCATCACCCACCTCGGGAGCAAAGCCTCCGTCGGCGTTGCGGAAGCCGGCCAGGTTGGCCGCGATGGCCTCGACCTTGGAATCGTCAACGCCGACCGCAGTGCGGCAACGCGCCAAGCACGCCAGGTGGACAAGGTCCAGGTCGTCACCGGCGCCGAAGCTCTCGAGATAGGGCACGACTTCGGCGTTTGGAAGGTCCGCTTGCAACGCAACCAGACCGTCCAACGCAAACACCGTGTAGTAGAGGTCGCTCGCACCGAACCGGTCGCACGCACCACCGTCGGAGCCGAACTGTTGCTGCAGGAACGCCCGGACCGACGCGGCGGCCTCACCCAGAAGACTTGGCGCCAGCCTCGCGACCTGCAGCATTTCGAGTCTCAAACTCACTGCAGTAACCCTCGATCAGCGTGCGCGGGAAGATCTTACCGACGACGCGGCGGAGCAGCCCCTTGAGCGTCGCGTTCTGCAGGAAGCGCAGGGACCGGACCGCTTGTTCCTCATATGCGTACAGTAGATCGTTCGCGCGCTTGACGACGCCGCGCTTGACCATGATTTGCTCGACCTCGGCAGCAACCTCGTCGTAGTTGCAGGCACGGCGCCAGAGGCTGTCGATCAACTCACGCTCTGCGCCGTCCTTGGCGCGTTTGCGCGCGATCGCCAGTAGCAGCGAGGGCCGCATGTCGCGCAGATCGTGCGAGTCGCTCTCACCCGTGAAATCCTCGAGGTCGTCCTTGACCTGGTAGGCAATGCCGATCGATTCGCTGTATTCGCGCAGCACCTCGTGCACGCCGGCATCGGCCGCGCCGTAGAGCGCACCGAGCTGCAGCGCGACCTTGAAGGCTGGCGCGGTCTTCTCGCGGAAGATCTCGAGCACCTCGAGCGATCCGAGCGGCTTCGGGTCGCGCACCCACGACAGCTCCTTGCCCTGACCACGGCAAAGCTCCACGTGTCCGGCCGCCGCAGTGCGCAGCATTTCCACCTTGGTCTCGGCTGGCGCGTCGATCCCGGCAATCAATCGGTAGCCCTCACCGAGCAGGAAGTCACCGACGTTGAGCGCCACCGCATCACCGTGCTCGACGTGGAGGCACGGCTGTCCATAGCGTTCCTTGTCGCCGTCCTCGATGTCGTCGTGGATCAACGAGGCCTTGTGGAAGCACTCGATCGCCACCGCGAGTTTCTTGAGGTCGTCGCCGATCTGCGGCTCGGCATCGCGGCCATCGCATTCGAGTGCCACGTGGACACAGGTCGCGAGATACGGCCGCCAACGGTTGCCGGAGCGCGCCAGCCAGGCGCGCGCGATGTCCGACGTGGGGTCACTCGCGTCCCCCATCACGGCATCGAGTGACTCACGCGTGAACCAGCCCTGCACCTCGCTCTTCAGCGTGTCGAGGTCGAGGCGGTAAGTTTGGTCCGCCGCCGACAGGTGGAGCACGTCCCAGACCCACTCGAGGTCGACGGTGCAGTCGATACAGTCGTCCTGTAGTAACGGGATGGCCACACCGGGCACGGCGGCCGCTTCCATGTGCGGGAAGCTCTTCTCGAGCACGTTGAGGCACGAGACGCCGACGATGGCTTCGATGCGACCTGCCTGGATCATCTGCGTCACGAGCGCCGAACCCTCAGCGACGAGCACTGCGTAGCCGAGGCGCTCCGCTTCGACCATGAAGTCTTGAATCGAGCAGAGCCCACACTCCTTGCACAGGAGGCCCAACTCGTCGAACGGCGCCGGACAGTGCTCTTCCACCCGCACGCACTTGGGAAGCAGCAAGAGACGGCGGTCGTATGGAATCTGCGCCAAGCTGTCGCGCCACGAAGCGTTGTTAATCAGGACCGCGATGTAGTCGTCATAGATCGCATCAAGACCCGCGTCATCGCGCAGCGCCGCCGCGTGCTCCTTGAGCTCCACCATCGGCATCGGCGGCACGAGTGCATGCTGCTCGACAAACGCGGCGGCGAGCTTCTTGATCCGCTCGCGCACCAAGCGCTCGTTCGGGATGTTGGACTGAGCCGTGCGGCTGCGCTGCTGCGGCACCTTGGCCGGAAGGGTGAGCCCGGGCGCCAGCGTAGTGACTTCGCGCTCGACCGCGTTGGCTGGTCGTTCTTCTGGGGGCGTCTTCATCTTGCAGTCGGTTTCACGGTCATCAGGTGTAGGCGCCGAAGCCGAAGAACCAGTGCTTCTTCGCAAATCGATAGACCCAGTGCTTCTCCGGAATCTCCTTCCCCGGTTGGTGCTGGCTTGACCGCGACTCCATCACCGCGAGCTCCATCATCGCCGCCTTGCGCGCAGTCGTATCCTTGGCTCCGTTGCGTTCGACGATCTCCTTGAGCAAGTCCGGTCGCTCCAACACGATACAGCCACGGGTCGCCCGTGCGGCCGTTTGGCGAAAGTCCGCCAGGAGCGGTGACTCGGTCATGGTCTTGAAGATGTCGCCGTCGTTGTCGCGGATCGACTCGTTGGCGAACTGAATGATCGGGCACGGCTCGACGTCGCCCCACGGGCTGATGTGGTGACTGATGCCGATCGCCGCCGGGCACAGCGCCTGGCCTTTGTCGTCCCAGTAGGCATCGACGAAGGCAATCGCCTTCTCGTTGCGCATGCGCACGACAAAGCTTCGCGTCGCGACCACCTGCTCTGGCGTCAGCGCAAGGTCCGGGTTCGCGTCCGGGCCGACCGGACGGTAGGTGTGGAACCAGGCATAGTGCACGCCGAGTTCGATCAGCCGGTCCACCCACGCGTCCTGGACCAGGTCCTCGTAGTTGGTCTGACAGACACTGGTGGCCACGCCAACGAGCAGACGATGGCGGATCGCAGTCTCGATCCCGGCCAGTGACCTCGACAGCACGCGGCTGCCGCCGCGGCGCTCGTCACTGACGACCTCGGTGCCTTCGATGCTGATCAGTGGCGTCGCGTTGCCGACGCGGCGCAGGTCGGCAGCGACCTCGTCGGTCAGGAAATGGCCGTTCGTAAAGATCTGGAAGTAGCAGTCCGGATGCGCGGCGAGGACACGCATCAGATCGGGATGCATGAACGGCTCGCCGCCGAGAATCCCGAAGAAGCGATTGCCGTGTTTCTTGGCGTTCGTGATCAGCCGGTCGAGTTCCTCGAAGCTGATGTTGGACTGCGGGTGCGCGACGTCGACCCAGCAACCCTGGCAGCGCAGGTTGCACTTGTTGGTGATCGAGATGTAGAGGAAGGGAGGAAAGACCTGCCCGTGTTTGAGACGCTTCTTGAAGCGCTGCACGCTGCGCATGCCCTTGTAGCAGAAGTTCCACGCGAACTTCCACAAGACCCGCTTGTCGGTAGAGCGCCAGGTGCGCCAAGCAAGAAAGAGCATCAGATTCCCCAGTCCTCCTCGGTCACTGGTCCTCGATCGCGCATCGTCTGCGACCGCTCCTTGCGCCGCTCGGCTTTCTCGCGAGCACGACGCGCTCGCTCCTCGATCTTGCCTGCAGAGGGCAGCGTCATCAGCACCTCATCCGGGATATCGAACTGCTTCTGCAACTTCTTCAAGCACCGCTTGCGCTCGAGCAGAGCCTTGGACTCGTCGCGCTCGGTCGAGAAGCGTTGACGCGCGTCCTTCTGCCGGGTCCGCAGCGCCGAGTAGATGTCGCCCCCCAGAAGCGCCGAGATGTCCACCTTCATGGACTCGCTCTCTAGGTCCTCCGCGCGGACGACGTCTCCGTTGATCGGCCCCTTCTTGTACTTCGGGAACATGATCGCCGCTTCCGGGCAGACCCGCGAGCACGCCGGGCAATCGATCTTGCAGTTGGCTTCCTTCTGAACCGTGATCTGCCCCTTACCCTCCGGATCCTGACTGACACCCTCGACGCCGTAGACATCGAACAAACAGAAGGTCAAACACTGCAAGCAGTTCGTGCAGCGCTCGTAGTCGATGACCGGAAACCACGGTTTCCAACCGCCAGGGTTCTCGCCACCGGCAGCGGAGATCTCGCTCGCGACCGTGCCGCGAATGTCGTCCGCAGCACAGTCGCTGATGTCGACGAAACGCAGCACCCCGGCGCCGTTCGCGGCGATGTCCGCCGGCTTGTCGGTGAACTGGCCGATCACCAAGTGGTCGGCCCTGTCAGCGGATGCCACCGTGCCGCCGGGCGCGGCGCGAGTGACCGAGTGACCGTCCTCGAGCAAGCCGAGCAGAGTCTCAAAACGGCGTTGCGGCTCCAGCGGTTCAGCGCCGTCGCCCTCGTAGAGTACGATGCGCAACCGCTTGCCGTCGAGCTTGACGCTCACACCTCGACTCCCCTGAGCAGACCAGCAGCAACGTCATCGGCGCTCTGCTCGCGCATGTTCCAGACCTCGACACCATCGTCGGGCAACGGCGTCCCCGCGGCGTGAAACAGCCATTGCACCGCGCGCGGGAAACAGGCTGCGATCCGTGTCTCGCCGCCGTCGGCCAGTCGCGCCAGCGCCGGATCCTTGCGCGCCGAGAGCTCGCACAGGTCGGCGACCGCGTCAAAGGCGATGCCGGACCCGGATAGACGGGCGAGCACATCCTTCTTGACGTCCTCGGGGACGACCTTGGCGTAGGCGCAGTGACAGTAGAGGACTCTCATCCGTTGTCCTCGACAGTAACGCGGTGCGTCGGCACGGGTCGCGCCGGACGCAAGGTCTCTTCGTGTTCGCGACGCATGGCAATACCGGCAACATTCTCGGCACCGAACACTTCTTCCACCAGTGCCGAAAGCCGGTGCGGGTCGGCCTCGGCGCGCAAGTTCACGATCAGCGTAGCCGAATCGGCCATGTCGACGAGCGACTCGTGCAGGTCCGGCTCGGATTCACTGTCCACGACGCTGATGACCGCGATCAAGCCGGCAGCTCCGCCAGGATCGAGGGTCATCTTGAGGTGGCCGATCTCGGCACCGTCGGCCGCGAGCCTCGCACGCAGAGCCTCGGTCA
>NYZE01000045.1 GCA_002685965.1 Planctomycetota bacterium
GGCGGGCGTCGGCCTGCCGCACCCGCCGCTCTACTATGCAGTCGAGTCGTTCCTGACCAGCGTGACCGCCCAGAAGCCGGTCGTGTGCACGGCCGAGGAAGGGCTGCGTGCGGCCACGATCAGCATCCTCGCCTGCGACGCCATGCGTGAGGGCAAGGAGGTCGCGATCGATCCGAAGGCTCTGCAGGTCCGTGGCCGATGAGTGCATCGTCCATGCTCCTCGGTTTGCCGACGAGCGGAAGGCTCGCGCTGAGCCTATTGCTGCTCGTCAACCTCGGCGGCTTCATCGCTGCTTCGTTTCACCTCGAGACACACCATCAAAACCGTGACGAACGGCCCGGCCTCTCGGTCGACGACTTGACCGGCGCCTATCACGGCATTCGTTCGCAAGCCCCGCTTCGCCTCGCGCTCGAGCGAAACCACCCGGGCGAGATCGACGGAAGCAAGTCACTCGATCCGTCCCAGAAGAAACGCTTGCTCGACTGGCTCGACCTCGACAGCGTCAAGATGGGCGAGCAGTACGACAGTCTCGACCTGGGCGAGAACGCGCCAGCCGAGATCCTGGCCGCTGCCTGCGTCAAGTGCCACTCACGCGGCTCGACGGATGCGGCGGCCAAGAAGCTACCGCTCGAGTACCTCGACGACGTAAAGCCCATCGCCACGTCGCGCGACATCTCGCCGACTGACGAGAAGATCATGATCGCCTCGCTGCACACGCACGCGATCTCACTGGCGACGATCCTGATTTTGCTTACGGCGATGATGTTCGCGACGCGCTGGTCGACCATGCTGCGCGGCGGCTTGCCGTTGCTCGCCGCGCTCGGTCTTTCGGTCGACCTGGCGTGCTGGCTACTTGCGCGATCGTCGCCCGCCTTTGTCTACGGGATCATCGCCGGAGGCGCCTTATTCGTCGCCGCAACGGGCCTCATGACCTTGGCGTTGGTCGTCGACATGTGGCTCCCGGAGGCTGGCAAGAGGGAGTTGTAGTCAGGACTCGCAGGAAGCAGAACCGGGCCGTTTTCCCGCGAGAAACGACTACGACACGCCTTTGCGGCGAAGGGCTGGATGTCTTGTGGGCGACCGGGCACCGGCTCCACTCACTGTGAGGCTCGAGTGCTCGCACGGCTTCGAGCACCGTGTGAGCGGTGGGCTCGACCTCGAGCACCCAGCCGCCGGAACGCCCCTTGTCGACCTCAGCCAAGCGATCCGGGAAAGCGGCTGAAAGGCCTTGGCACCGTAGGTTCCAGAGATACCCAAGTGCGCGCCGATCTGCCGTGATTGCACGAGCCGACCGCGTGCGATGTCGACCATGTAGACGAGGCCGCGCAACGCGACCTCGGTCATCTGTAGGAACATGTCATCTGTAGGAACATGGCTACCGCGTTTGCATTATTCGCTCGGGCGCACCACGTCTTGAATCCAGGTGAAAGCTGCCACGGCGGCCGGGAGCCCGATGGTGCTGGCCGCCAACGCGACGACCTGCTCGATCTCGGTCTGGCCTATGCCGGCACGGACGGCCTTGCGTACCGCCGAATGGGTCGCCCCTTGCCGCTGGGCGCCGATTGCGACGCCCAGTTTGATCAACGCGATCGTCCGGTCGTCGAGGGAACCGGCGTCGCGGCTCCCCTCACGGAGCAAGTCCCAAGCCGCCCCGAGCTTTGGGTAACGCTTGATGAAATCCTCGTAGGCTTGCGGTGGCTTTTGATTCATGGACACCTTCTGGCAGCAAACCTTCCGTTGAAATTCACCGTGGAGCGGCGCCGCAGAAACCGTGCCCTCTACTCCAAAAAACGGGGCCCCTTAGCGCAGAAACCTCTCGCCCCGAGACCGCGGTGGGCCGAAGATCTGCGACGCTACGCAGTCGTTGGTGACGACGACAGCGGGAGAACGAAAAGGGGAAAGCTATTTCAACATTCCGTCCTTCTATGTTTTTACGCCGACGATGGGGTGCACGTTCTGCAAGCGCCGTGTGATCGGCGCTCCGACACTCTCCGATTTGCAAGTCTGGACGTGCTCAGCGATGCCCGGACTCTCATAGGAGCCGAGACCTGCAGGTCCTTCCACCTGCCCCTGTTGTTGCAAGGCGGGTGTGCGACGTAGCCGGTGACCGCCAGCGCCCGCTGGCGAACCCGAACCCGAACCCGACCCCGAACCCGAACCCGAACCCCGAGAGACACGACCATGTCGAAGATGGCGATCCTGATCTCCTGCCTGTGCCTGCTTTCAGGCTGCGGCGGCAACAACGAGAACCCTCCTTCCGGCACGACCCCTTCGGAGACGAACGGGACATCGGCCCAGCCTGGCGACACGACCGAGGGGGGCAAGGCTCCTGGCGGTACATGGGATCCGGCGCGTGGCACAGCGACGCTAAAGGGAACCGTCCGCTTCGATGGCAAGCCGCCGCGGCGCCGACCCGTCCAGATGGGTGCGGAGCCTGCTTGCGCCGAGCACCACAAGACGCCGCCCGTGAGCGAGACCGTGATCGTCAATGCCGACGGCACGCTGCGCAACGTGTTCGTCGTGATCAAGAAGGGGCTCCAGGGATGGAAGTTCCCGGTCCCCAGTGAGCCCGTGGTGCTCGACCAGGTTGGATGCACCTACGTACCGCACGTGTTCGGCGTACGAACAGGTCAGACGGTCAACATCCGTAACAGCGACGGCGTCGAGCACAACGTGCACTTGTTCTCCAAGCGCAACGGCCGGCTCAACTTCGCCCAGACGAAAGGTGCGTCGAGAGACCATGTCTTCAAGCGTCAGGAAGTCATGGTGCAGCTCAAGTGCGACATCCATGGCTGGATGAAGAGCTGGGCCGGCGTCGTCAAGCATCCCTTCTTCGCGGTGACCGCGGACGGAGGCACGTTCGAGCTGAAGGGCCTGCCCCCCGGGGACTACGAGGTCGAGGCCTGGCACGAGAAGTACGGCAGCCAAACGGGGAAGGTCACCGTCGGTGACAACGAGACCAAGACCGTCGACTTCACGTTCTCGAAGAAGAAGCGGTCATGAGCGAAACCGGCGCGCCCCAAGCCGGGAAACACCGAGCCGGGAAAACGCCACTGCTGCTGGCCATCGCCTTCGTCGCGCTGGCCATCCTGGTTGCTTTCGGCTTCGTCGTTCGCCGCTGGCAGCCGCTGCTCGCGTCGGATCACGGCGCAGGGGTCGACGAGATCATCTCCTACCTGCTGTTGACGACGGGCGTCGTCTTCCTGGTGGGGCACTTCGTGCTCGGGTGGTGCGTGTGGCGTTTCCGCGAGGGCAATGGCGAGGCAAACCAGACGACCTTCGAGCGGCCGAGCAAGAGAGTCGAGTGGGCGTGGGCGGCCATGCCGCTGATCCTGTTCGTCGGCGTCTCGGAGTTCGGCGTCGTGATCCTCGGCGCGCCGGTGTGGGAGAAGATCTACGGTGACGCACCAAAGGACGCACTGCACATCGAGGTCGTCGGCAAGCAGTTCGAGTGGATCGTGCGCTATCCCGGCAAGGACAGCAAGTTCGGCAAGGTCGCTCCCGAGTACGTCAACGACGCTGACAACCCGATCGGACTCGACGAGGACGATGCGGATGCGCAGGACGACATCGTGCTGCGCGGCGAGATGCACGTCCCTCAGGGCCGACCGGTCGTCGTCAGCCTGCGCAGT
The DNA here is from genome assembly GCA_002685965.1 of Planctomycetota bacterium. Taxonomy (GTDB): domain Bacteria; phylum Planctomycetota; class UBA1135; order UBA1135. The sequence continues at coordinate 3,633 of NYZE01000045.1, forward strand.
CACGACGTGCTGCACAGCTTCGCGATCACTCATTTCCGTGTGAAGCAGGACCTGATCCCTGGCTTCACCTCACGCGCGCAGTTCCGCACGATCCGTTCCGGAAAGTTCGAGATCGCGTGCGCCGAACTCTGCGGGCTCGGCCACTACAAGATGCGTGGCTTCATCCACGTGGAGCCGGAAGCGCAGTTCAAGACCTGGCTCGACCAGCAGGTCGGCTACTTCCAGTAGGAGAACGAAGTTGTCCGATTCGCATGAGCCCATGGGCTTCGTCCGCAAGTACATCTTCAGCACCGATCACAAGGTCATCGGGATTCAATACATCGTCACGGCGATCATCATGGCCTTCGCCGGAGGCGGGCTCGCAGGCCTGATCCGTCTGCAGCTGAGCAACCCCGACGGGGCGATTGTCTCGCCGGAGACCTACCTCAGCCTCGTGACCATGCACGGCACGATCATGGTGTTCTTCGTGGTCTCACTCGGTCTTGTCAGCGGCCTCGGGAACTTCCTGATCCCGCTGCACGTGGGCGCGCGCGACATGGCCTACCCATTGCTGAACATGCTGTCCTACTGGACGGTGGTTCCCGCGTGCATCCTCATGCTCCTCTCGTTCCTCGCCGAGGGCGGAGCTGCCGCTGCGGGATGGACGATGTATCCGCCGCTGTCGGCGGTCGCGGACTCGGTCCCGGGGTCGGGCATGGGCACGACGCTGTGGCTGCTGTCGATGGCGTTGTTCATCGTGTCCTTCACGATGGGATCGCTCAACTTCGTGGCGACGATCCTCAACATGAGGGCGCCCGGCCTCTCGATGATGCGGCTGCCAATCGTCCTTTGGACCTACTTCATCTCGTCGATCCTCGGTCTGCTCTCGTTCCCGGCGCTGACCGCTGCGGCGATCATGTTGCTGTTCGACCGCCACTTGGGCACGAGCTTCTTCCTGCCGGCGGGCATGGTGTTCGCGGATCACGTCCTGCCGAACCAGGGCGGCACGCCGCTGTTGTTCCAGCACCTCTTTTGGTTCCTCGGTCACCCCGAGGTCTACGTGCTCGTGCTACCGGCCATCGGTGTCGCGTTCGACGTCGTCGCGACGTTCACCCGGAGACCGCCGCTCGGCTACCGGACGACGGTCTACTCGCTGCTACTGATCGCATTCCTGAGCATGATCGTGTGGGCCCACCACATGTTCGTGACAGGCATGGACCCGCGCGTCGGCAAGTACTTCTCGGTCGCCACGGTGCTGATCACGGCGCCGTTCGGCGTGCTCGGTGTCAACCTGCTGCTAAGCCTGTGGAAAGCGAGAATGCGGTTCACAGTGCCGATGATGTTCGCACTCGGGCTCATCTCGGCGATCGGCGCCGGAGGACTCGGCGGGCTCTACCTCGGCACGCAGACGTCCGACGTCTACTTCCACGAGACCTACTTCGTGGTCGGTCACTTCCACCTGATGATCGGCACGGTCACGCTGCTCGGCACATTCGCGGCCCTCTACTACTGGTTCCCGAAGATGTTCGGCCGGCACATGAGCACGGCGCTCGGCAAGATCCACTTCTGGGTCACGTACCCGGGCATGGTCGCCATCTTCATCATGATGCACTACCAGGGCCTCGGCGGAATGCTGCGCCGTTCCTACGACCCGAGCGTCTACGACTACAACACCCCCAACCTCGTGCTGAGGTTGCCGATCACGGTCATCGCGTTCGTGGTGCTCGCGGCGCAGCTGGTCTTCGTCTGGAACTTCTTCAAGTCATCGATCTGGGGCGAGAAGGCGCCTGCCAACCCGTGGGACTCGGCGTCGATCGAATGGCAGGCAGCCTCACCGCCGCCACACGGCAACTGGGGTGAAGCGATCCCGGCCGTGCACAGGTGGCCGTACGACTACCGGCTGCCCGGCGCGAGCGAGGAGTACCTGCCGCAAACGACGGAGCGAGCATGAGCGACGCCACACTCCAGTCGGACCTGGCACAGCAAGAGCGGGCGCGGCGGACCAACGAGGTCACAGTGCTGGCAGTGCTGGCAGTGGTGACGATGTTGTTCGCGGCGTTCACTGCCTCCTACCTGATCCGTCGCACGGGCACCGACTGGGGCCACATCCAGCTGCCGTCCCTGGTCTGGGTGACCACGGTCGTGCTCGCGCTGAGCAGCGGCACGCTCGAGCTCGCTCGAAAGGGGCGACGCGGCGGCTGGCTCGGCATGACCCTGGCGCTCGGCCTGACGTTCGTCGTCTTGCAGGTCCTGGCCTGGCAGTCCCTCGCCGCCGACGGGGTGTTCGCCGCCAGCCACCCGCACAGCGCGTTCTATTACATGCTCACCGGTGTACACGCCGTCCACGTGATCGGCGGCATCGGCGCCCTGCTGGTCGCGACCAAGCGTCCGACGTTCGTCGGCCTGTGTGCGCTTTACTGGCACTTCGTCGGACTCGTCTGGGTCTGGGTGCTCCTCGTGTTGAAGTTCCTCTAGGAGAGGGCATGACAACAACCTCGACGACGGAAGCCATGCCCACCGGCACCTCACGCTGGGACGGCGGCGACGCGACTCCTTTCGACATGAGCTGGCAGAAGCTCATGATGTGGATCTTCATCGTCGGCGACGGCCTGCTCTTCGCCGCCTTCCTCGCGGGATATGGCTTCCTGCGGCTGGCCGCGGACACGTGGCCGGATCAGGCGAAGGTCTTCGACATGAGCCTGATCACGATCATGACCTTCGTCCTGATCTCGAGCAGTGTCTCGATGGCCTGTGCGGTGCAGGCCGCGAAGATCGAGGACAAGAAAGCGGTCGTGCGCTTCCTGCTGCTGACCGTTCTAGGCGGCGCGATCTTCCTCGGCATGCAGGCGTTCGAGTGGGCCGGCTTCATCGCTGACGGCGGCCGGCTCGACGGCAACCCGTGGGGCGTGCCCGACTTCTCGGCGCTGTTCTTCATGATGACGGGGTTCCACGGCACGCACGTCCTGATCGGCGTCGTCATCCTGCTGATCACGACACTGCGTGCGAAAGCCGGCAAGACAACCGCCGGCGGCGTCGAGCTCGCCGGCCTGTACTGGCACTTCGTCGACCTCGTGTGGGTCTTCATCTTCGGTTGCTTCTACCTGATCTGAGATTAAGAGCTTCGATGACCGAACAAGGAACAACGCCCC
>NYZE01000046.1 GCA_002685965.1 Planctomycetota bacterium
GGGCGGACTGCCCACGCCGCTGGACAGCGGCCCGACCGCCGGATCGACGCCCCTGCCGCATCCGCTGCGGGCCGCGACGGCTCTCACTACGAGCCCGCATGCCGCGCCCTGAACGACCGCGACGCTGCATCGCTGCACCGCGACCGGATCCGCGACGCTGTTGGATCCGCTGCGGGCCACGCCGGGCCTGGCGCCCACGCTGCCCTCTGCTGGCGGCCTGACGGCGCTTCTTCACCGCCTGCTTCAGCTTGGTGCCGAGCTCTCTCTTGGTGCGCTCGCCGCCCTGGCCGCCCTTGGCTCCCTGGCCGCCCTTGCGGCTCTTGGCACCCTTGCGGCTCTTGGCGCCCTTGCGGGTCTTGGCCTGGGCCTTCTTTGCCTTCTCGACTCGCTCGACTCGCTGGGCTTCGGTTTTCTCCTGCCCTAGACGAGCGCGGCGGAAACCGCGCTGCGATGGGGCCGAAACACACGCCACCGCAACGATCAGACTGGTCAGTAAGATGGTCTTCATCATGGTTCTTCTTTCGTGCCCTATAGAACGTCCGACGTGTTGCCAATCCCTAAACAGCTTGCCGCGATCGTGTAACACGCTGCGTCGCTATGGCTTAGGAACCTGTTAAGATCTCCAGCCAACGATCCGCGAAGTCCCCTCGAGCACTCACAAGCGATGCACTACCGAATCCTCATCGTCGAGGACGACGAAGAACTCGGCAAACAGATCGTCGGTCACTTCCGCGAAGCGGGCTTCGACCCAACCTGGTTCAAGAACGGCGATGCGGCGCTCATGGTGCGGCCGCAGGACTTCGACTTGATCGTGCTCGACCTGATGCTGCCGGGCGCCTACGGCATGGATGTGCTCAAGCACGTCCGCCAGGAAGCGGACGTGCCGGTGCTCGTGCTCAGTGCTCGCAACGAGACCACCGACAAGGTGCGTGCGCTCGAACTCGGCGCCGACGACTACATGACCAAACCGTTCTGGCCCGAAGAACTGCTGGCGCGCGTTCAGGCGCGGCTGCGCCGACCAGTTCTGACGCGTTCGGGCGTGATCGAAGTCGGCTCGCTCGCCATCGACACAGTCGGGCGACAGGTCAGCATCGGCGACGAAACCGTCGAGCTGACCCGTGTCGAGTTCGACCTACTCACGGCACTGGCCAAGCGTCCCGGGGCTGCGATCTCGCGAACGTGGCTCGTCGACAACGTGCTCGATCCCGAGCGCGAAGGCGGCACGCGGACACTGGACGTTCACATCTCACGCTTGCGCAAGAAACTAGGCGACGTTGGTCGAACCATCGCAACCGTGTGGGGAGTTGGCTACCGCCTCGAGCCACAGAGCACATGACACTGCGCCTGCGGCTCGCGCTGACGCTCCTGATCGCTGCCATCCCGCTCTACTTCGCTGTCTCTTGGTTCCGAGCTGACATCGAGCGACGCCGAGTCGAAGCGCGCATCGAAGGCTGGGTAGTCGATCAAATGACGCTTTGGGGCGGCATCGCGGCGTGCGCGGATGGCCCGGAATCGTGGGGCGGCAACCTCTCGCCCGAGCGACGCGGACCACGGCGAGAGACACTTCGCACCGGTCGACGCAGCCCCCGACGCGGCGCTGCCGCCCTGTTTCCAGACAGCGAACTTCTGCCGCGGTCGCAGAAGCGGCCGCCGCTGGCCGCCTCGCTGATCTGGGCATATGACAAGACGTTCGTGTCCCGCAACTCTCGGGCACCGGCCTTTCCGGACGAGCTGCGACGTCGGCTCGAGCAGGGCATCGATGTCGCCTCGCAGAGCGGCGAGCATCCGCGCGCTGCAAGAACTACAGAGTCAAATGATGGCCCCAGCAAGCCACCCGCCACCTCCACCAACGAATGGCTCGAGTTCGGCATGCGCCTACACACGCGCGAAGAAGCGTGCGCATACGTGCTTTTCGCCGGTGCGCCGCGCTGGCCCAAGGACCAGCTGTGGTGGATGCCCCTCGTGGCACCGGCGGCGATGCTCGTAATCGTGCTGCTTGCGGCCGGACCGATGGTAGGTCGGATTCGGCAGCTGACTGGACAGGTCGGCGAATCGGCCGCGACGCACTACGAAACCCAGGTCACTGTCGGTGGCCGTGATGAGATCGCGGGCCTGGCTCACGCGTTCAACCGAGCCGGGACTCAGGTGCGCGCACACCTGGAAGATGTAGAGGCGCGCGAACGCACACTGCGCGACTTCATCGCCAACACCACACACGACGTGATGATCCCTCTGACCGTGCTGCAAGGACACCTCAGCGACTTACGCAAGAAGGCGGGAACAGGCGAATCCGTCAACGTGCGCACGATCGCGTCGTCGCTCAACGAAGCGCATTACATCGGCTCGATCCTGCAGAACCTGAGCGCGGCAGCCAAGCTGGAGAACACCGACCTGCAGATCCGCCAAGATCGGGTGGACCTCAACGCGCTCGTGGAACGTTCCGTCGAGCGACACCGACCGCTGGCCAGTGCACGCGGAATCGGCATCGACTATTCGGTGCCAGAACAGGTCGTCGAGGTTCTCGGCGATGTCACGTTGATCGAACAAGCGGTCAGCAACGTGATCCACAACGCCGTCCGCTACAACAAGGAGCAAGGCAACATCGCAGTACTGCTCGAAGCGAATGGTCGCCCAGGAGCCGCACAGTCAGGCTTTCGACTCAAGGTCATCGACGATGGCCCCGGCATCGACGCCGCGGAGCGTGAGCGTCTGTTCGAGCGCCGTTTTCGCGGTAGCGCGGCCAGAACACGTGAACCGGGCGGCCTCGGTCTCGGCCTCTACATCGCGCGCGACGTTTGCGAACGCCATAACTTCGGACTATCTCTCAACGAGTCGGAGTTCGGCGGCCTGGAGGTCGAGTTCAGCAGTGGTTGATCGATGTTTCGCCCAGAACAGTTTTGGGCCAGCAACTCCGATAGAGTTGCCTACTATCGAAAGCCAACATGGAGCATCCCGGGATCTTCTTCTTCCCGTTCTCCGAACCTGAGCCCGTAGATGTGACCGGTCTAGAGCCGGGCGTGCTCTCGCGACGGATTCCCGACTTTCTGTGCATCTGTCTCAACGACAACGGTCGAGAGAACGCAGGACTGCTCGAGATCCGTGCCGCCGACGAGGATGGAGTGCCTACGGGCAACTGGCTGGCGCTCGACCAGGCGCCAGAGGCCGACGATGTGATGTCGTTCCTGCCGAACAACGGGGTCACCGCGGCCATCGTCGGCACGCTCAAGCTGACTCAGGACCAGGTTCGCCTCGACGCACCAACGCACCGCGACGACGGACTCGAGATCGACCTGACCTTGATTCGCGATCGCCACGGCCTGGACCAGACGACCTTTCCTTGGCGCCTCAACCTGAAGGATCCCGGTACGTCATGCGTCGCTCTGGCCCGCCGCATCGCGCGCGAACTCGCTGTGCCGATGAACTCACGGACGTGGGAAAAGGTGGGAACACACAATCCGACCGCCTTCCTGCATTTCCTGCGCGGGCTCGACGGGGCGGCCAGCCTCGACCCCGAGGTCCTACTCGGTCGTGATCCGCGCGAGTTGCTTGAGCCGTTCATCGAGGCGCTGATCGCCGATCCCGAGTTCGGCCTCGCCCTTCGCCGGTTGCACGTGGCCATCCACGAAGCCGTGCACGCATGTGTGATGACGCTCGAGGAGGGAGTTGCCCTACTCGACCGCGCGCTCAGCGCCTACCCGGCCGATCACGAGGCCGCCGCGAGCATCGGTGAGTTTCTGGTCGCAGTGGAAGAGAACGACCGCGCCGAGGAGTGGCTCCGGCTGGCCGTCAGCCAACCCGAACCGCCCGCGAGCGCACTCGAAACCCTGGGCATCCTCCTCGCCAACCGTGACGAAACCGTGCAGGCACGCAACCTCTGGTTGACCGGTGTCCGGCTCGACGGCCATCCTGACTTCTTCGCCCACCTGGCGCGCCTCGCATTCACCGAGAACGACGTGGGTGAAGCTTGGGACAAGGTGCTGCGCGGGCTGCGGCGCATCTACGAGCAAAGGCTGCATCCTGGTGAATGGGAGGAGGAGGAAGGACGTAGCGGAGTGCTGCTGCGTTACTTGAGCGAGCACCTCGGCGAGGCCGGAGCGGCGCCACCACCGGACGTAGTCGACCTGCTCGTGGACCTCTGCGGCCATGTTCTCGAACCGGCGGACCGCCTCGAACTCGGGCTGTGCTTGGCGCTCGTCGATCGCTCTGATGCCGCCACACAAGCATTGCGCGGGGCGTTGCCGCACGTCGAGGACGTGGACCGCCGCGATGTTGGCGCACAGCGCCTCGCCGAACTCCTCGTACCCGACTTCGACGAACGCTTCAAGTTAGCTGCCTCTATCGAAGAAGCCGGACCCGATATCGACAACGCCCTCGCCTTCCTGCGCGAGGTGTCACAAGAGGTGCCCCAGCTTTGGCCGGCGGCTTATTTCTCGGGCAAGCTCCACGATCTGCGCGGCGAGTTGGTCGAAGCAGCCAACTGGTTCCGTAAGGCGGCATCCCTGCGCCGCGACCAGCAGACCATCTGGGCTCGGCTGGCCGCGTGTGCGAGCCGCGCCGGCGACATCGGCGACGCTTGCGACGCAATGGAACGCGCTGTAGAGATCGAGCCGAACGACGCCAGACTGCAGGCAGACCTGGCGTTGTTCCTGCATGCGGCAGGACGCGAGGAAGAGGCACGAGCGGCAATCGAAGCGGCCGAAACGCTCGACCCCGAGGACGAGAACGTCGAGCGCGCACGGCGAGTCATCGCCGGCGATTAGGAGCCTGCGTCATACTGGCGGCAATGCTCGCTCTCATCCCGGTGCTGCTCATGGCTGTGCAAGACCCCGTTTCCGGTATCAGTCTGGAACTCGCCCGCACTCGACGTGCGAGGATTCGCCACGTCGGCTACGAACTCCAGTTCGAACTCGACAACAGCGCGCGCGAAACCGGTGGACACGTCAGGCTCACCTTTCGCTTGACCGATGTGTCCAAGCCCGTGGTCCTCGACTTCAGCGGCACAGGGCTGGCCAACGTCACGATCAACCGCATGCCCGCCAGCAAGGAAGAGGTGCGTCGCGTCCACGACCACCTGGTCCTCGACACGAAGAAACTGCGTCCAGGACGCAACATCTTCGAAGCTGACTTCCGCTCGAGCATCGCCCCCACCGGAACGCCGTTGACAGTCTATCGCGATGCCACTGACGGCAAGGACTACTACTACACCCTGCTCGTGCCGTCCGACGCACACGGGTTGTTCCCGTGCTTCGACCAGCCGGACTTGAAGGCGATCTTCACGCTGTTGCTGACGATTCCCGCGAAGTGGGCAGCGATCGGCAACACACCGCCGGTCGGTGCGCCAAAGGCCGCGCACGGCGACAAGCGCACCTGGGAGTTCCACGGAACGGAAGCGCTGCCGACTTATCTGTTTGCCTTCGCCTGTGGCCCATTCGTCGCCGTGGAGGGTCCTGAGGTTGAGTTCCGCATCGGTGGCGAGCGCAAGGCCGCAACCATGCGCCTCTGGCTACGCGCGTCCAAGCGAGCTGCGCTCGACAAGGACCGCTTGTTCGCCATGCACGCCAACAGCGTGCGCTGGTACGAACGCTACTTCGGCGTGTCGTATCCGTTCTCCCAGCTCGACTTCGTGCTCTGTCCCGGGTTCCCATACGGCGGCATGGAGCACGCGGGGGCGATCTTCTACCGCGAGAGCGCGCTCGTCTTCGACCATGAACCGACCAGCGTCGAACTGCTGCGGCGCAGCACGCTGATCTACCACGAAGTCGCTCACCAGTGGTTCGGCAACCTCGTGACCATGCGATGGTTCGACGATCTGTGGCTCAAAGAGGGGTTCGCGACCCACATGGGCTATTCCGTGCTCGCCGAGCTCGAGCCCGAGAGCGCGGCCTGGCTACGCTTCCATCAACGAGTCAAGCCGGCTGCCTACCGCATCGACACAACCGCGGGCACGGTCCCCGTCTACCAGTCACTCGGCAACCTCGCCGACGCCAAATCGAACTACGGCGCGATCGTCTACAACAAGGCACCCGCGGTACTGCGCGAGCTGGAGCACAGGATTGGCAAGCCCGCGTTCCGTAAGGGCATGCAGCTCTTCCTCGAGAAGCACGCCTTCGCCAACGCCGATTGGCAAGACCTGCTCGCCGCCTTCGAGAAAGCCAGCGGCAGCGACCTCAGCAGGTGGTCGGCCAGGTGGATCCTGGGCCCCGGGATGCCCCAGGTGGCGCTGTCGTGGCGCTCGGACGACGACGGCAAGGTCACGTCGTGCGGCATCTCGCAGAACGCTGCCGGCGGTGGCCCGACCACCCCGTGGCCGCTACGTCTCGACCTGCTCGTTGGCAACAAGGACGGCAGTACGCGTTCCCTTTCAGTCACCGCCGACGAAGCCCTGACCCTGGTCGAGGGACTCACGGGCAGCGCCGCGCCGGACTGGATCCTGCTCAACCCCAAGGACATCGCCTACGGCCAGTTCCTGCTCGACGACGTGAGCGCTGCGCGGCTGTGTGACGTCCTCGTCGCCGATCGCATGAAGGAACCGCTCGCCGAGGCCGTTGCCTTCACTGCGCTCCACGACATGGTGCGCGAAACGCGACTCGATCCCAGATCGTTCGTGCGGGTCGGCTTCGCGATGCTCTCCCGCGAACGAGATCCACTCACGCACTCCCGCGTGCTGTCTGCAACGCTGACCGCCGTGCAACGCTGGCTCAGCGGGGCCGACGCGCAAACATGGCACGGAAAAATCGAGACCCTACTGCGCGACCAACTGTTGGCTGGTGAGTTGAAGGGCTTCGAACTCCAGGCCTTCCGCGCTTTGTGCCGACTCGCCCGGGACAAGCGAACACTGACGATCTGTCACGAGCTCCGCGACGGCAGCGGGTCCGTCCCGGGACTACAGCCAGGCATCCAGGATCGCTTCCTCGCCGCGGCGGCACTTCTGGCTGCGGGACACCCATCCGCCAGTAAGGCAATCGAGAGTCTCGGCAAGGGCGACGTCGCCAAGTACCGCTATCAAGCTGCCGCAGCGGAAGCGAGCGTCGCGGCCAAAGAGCGCTACTTCGCCGGCTTCCTCGATCCAAAGCAACCGCCCGAGCAGTGGATCTCTGGCTGCCTGTCGTTCTTCCACTGGCCTGGCCAAGGGGAACTCACCCTCCCCTATCTGGAGCGGGCACTCGAGCGAGTCGAATGGGTGAAGGCCAACCGACGCATCTTCTTCATGCCGGCATGGATCGACGAGTTCATCAACGCGCACTCGTCCGCCAAGGGCCTGGCCGTTGTGGATGCCTTCCTCGCGAAGCGCGACGATCTCTCGGTCGACATTCGTCGCAAGCTGCTTCAATCGGTCGACGCGCTGCGCCGCGCGGTCGCGATCAAGGCCAAGTATCGCTGATCCCGGCCACCACTTCGGTCGGTCGCAGTGACCCCGGATACGCGCCAGGTTGATGACCCTGCGGTCCGTCTCGAACCGATGGGGCCGGCAAAGCCGAAGCAGATCGGCATTCACAACAGTTGCGCGGTAGCCGGGCTCGGCGAAAATTTAGGTTCAGGCCAAGACCTGGGCTCAACGCGCTCGCCGACCGCGCCGGATACGATGCCGGCACGATGCGGAGCATGATGCGATGCCTGGCGGCTGCTGTCCTGACGAGCGCTATCACGGCTCAAGAGTCGACACCGCCACCGATCCACGGCATCACGATCTCCACGCGCGGCATCGGTCGCGAATGGGCCGACGCCGCGCGCATGAAGGCGACGATGCACCGTATCCAGGCGACAGGGGCGAACTGGGTTGCGCTTCACCCGTACGCGCGCATCCGAGCTGACGGCCGCGTCGACTGGCGACGCTACGCGCGGCGCCGTCAGCAACGCATGGACACGGCCACCGAACCGCCAGCGCACTGGTACCAACCGATCCGCTATGCGCACGACGCGGGCTTCAAGGTGCTGATCAAGCCGCACCTCGCCTATTGGGGTTCGCCGTTTCGCTGGCGCGGTGAGATCACGTTCGACACGGAAGCAGCGTGGCAACGCTTCTTCCGCGACTACGGCGCGTGGGTCGAACTCCTCGCACGCAGCTGCTCTGATGCCGATGGTCTTGTCATCGGCACCGAGCTCGACCAGACCCTGGTTCACGAGAAACGTTGGCGCGCAATCATCGCTCGCCTACGCAAGGCCACCAAGACTCCACTGACCTACGCGGCCAACTGGAACCTGTACGAGCAAGTGCCGTTCTGGGATGCCCTCGACGTGGTTGGTATCCAGGCCTACTTCCCGCTCTGCGACGACGAGGATCCGTCGAGCCAGAGGCTTGCCGCGTGTTGGGCCAAGCGCATGAAGCAACTGCGCGGCTTTGCGGACCGCCAGCACAAGGACATCGTGTTCACCGAACTCGGTTACAACACGAGCTTCAAGGCAGCTCGCGAGCCATGGGGCTATCGCAGCGACGGCAAGGCGGCCGAGCCACTGCAACTGCGCTGCTTGCAGGCCGCGCTCGACGCAATCGAAGCCGAGCCGCGCGTGCGGGGCAGCTTTCTATGGAAGTGGTTCCCCGAGCCCTCTGCCGTCGGTCGCAACTTCCCGCTCGCGACGCCTGGCGTCATCAGCCTTCTCGAACAGCGCTGGAAGCCGGCATCTCCCGCCAAGCGGCGCTGATCGCACGGGTCACCGAACGGGGCGGTGCTTCACCAACGGGCGCACGCAGCAGCGTGACCGCGCACACCCAGGAGTTCTTGCGGGCAAACACCTCGACCTCGCGCAGGCCAGCGCCACCCAGCTGCAGCTGATGGCGTTCGCCACAGAGGACAACAGGTGGCATCACGGGCAACGATTCGAACGGACCTTCGCGATCCTCGACGCGGCATGCACCGTCCGCCCCCACGGTCGCGACGCTCGTCGGGCGCGGATGAAACGGCACCGGAAACCAGAGGCGGTAGCGTTGACCGGCGACCGGGTCCAGGAGGCGCACGAGTACATCGAGTCGACCGCCCTCGATCCGCAGCGTCAGTTCGAGCGACGAGTAGGCGCGCCGGCCACGTGGCTCGCCAGGTTCGACAGGCAACCGCAAGTCGCGAACCAGCGAGAGGCTTGCTCCGTCGGCACCGAAGTGGACGGGCACACCGTGCCGCCCTTCAAACACACGCGGCCGCGGCGGACTGCCGGCAACGAAGGCTCCGCGACCGCCGGCGTCGCTCTGCACCTCAAGCGACAGCAGCTGATCGCAGTCGGGACACTGGGACCAGCGCAGCCCAAGCGCACGACTCCACTCGACAGCGAGCGAAGGACCATCGAGCTTGAGGGAGCGACAGCGCTTCGGCAACTTGTTGTCGCCGAGCGAGATCGACGGGTCCGCCGTGACATCGACCGCCCCCCCGGCGCTCCGCAGCGCCTCGAGCGCCAGCGCCTCGGTCGAAGCGTCCCCCGCGCCCCCCAGCCCGGCGCCGGTGAGCGCAGGAAGCAACGCGGGATGCAGGGCACGGCTGCCGAGCGCACGCGTGAGCACTCGATCGGCCAGTGCACGCTGCTCGAGACACAGGCCCGCCCGCGTCGCGTGCACGCGCGGCTCGACCACTTGCTCGATCCGACGGAGCTCCGCTCCGGGGAACAAAGCGACGACCTCGGCAGCCAGGTCGCGGTTGGCCGGGCGCGGCCCAGCGAGAGCGTACGGATCCAGGTGCACCCAACCGTCGCCGACGACAAGGCGGCCACTCTCGGCCGCCGCCATGAGCTGTGCGCGGCGGTGCGGCAGGGCCTCCAGCATCCAAGCCTCGGCGAGCGTGATCAAACCGCCCTCGGTGACCTCATCGAGCTCGTGGTCGAGCATGGCCAGCGCCTGGGGCGTAGCCGGCATTACCTCGGGGGAACGCGTGATGATGTGCGTTTCGCTCAAAGCGAGTCGATCCAAACCGTCAAGTGGCGATCCGATGTCGCCGCCACTTGCGCCGACGAAACGCCCGCCATGTCGAGTAGCGCACGCACCTCGTCCATCGTGTAGGCAGCCAGCAACGAGTCGTAGAACAGCTTGCGCGCGTACTCGGTTTCACTGGCAGCGTAGGTATCGACGATCGCCTGCGCCTGCGCCGTATCGGGAGGTCGCACGAGGTCACGAATCACGAGCGCGCCGCCACTCTTGAGCACGCGGGCTGCCTCCGCAAAGTAAGCCACTGGATCGGCGACGTGGTGCAGGATCGTGTTGCTGAAGACACCGTCGAACTGACCATCGGCAAACGGTAGCTGCTTCGCGTCCGACGGCATCAAACGGATCGAATCCGAGTGCCCGGCGTCGGCGACCTTCAGGCGTGCGACCTTGAGCATCTCTTCGGACAAGTCGGTCGCCGTGACCTGCACGCCCGGGCACCGCTCGACCAAGAGCAACGGGATGTGACCCGGCCCGGTTCCCAGATCGAGCACATCCCCTCGCACGCAGCCGTGCGCAACGAGGGCGTCGACGAAGGAAGCGTTGGCGCTGGAGTGGTCCATCGCATCGTACTCTTGCGCCTCGCGTGGTGAGCCCATGCACTCCGTTTCCGGGATCCGCTCCATTGCTCGCGAGTGTAACGCGGTCGACTCGCTAGGGATTAGGCGATTCGGCCGTCGACAGTATCCTGCTGGGCATGACGGGCGCGGCCACCAAGAAGCTCAGACAGATGAACCCACAGACCTGGTGGCTGCTCGTCGCGGTACTGATCGTCGGCGCAGTGCTCGTACGCATGGATCCGGCGGCGGTCCTCGTCGACGGCGAGGTCCACATCCGCGATACCGACACTCTGCGACGGCTCGTGCGCCTCGAAGCAATCGACGCTGCCGAGACATACCCGGTCGTCGAAACGATGGACGGTTACCCGAGTGGCACGGTGATCCACTTCACGCTGCCGTGGGATTGGTGCCTGCGCTCGATCCAACCGATCGCGAGTTGGTTCGTACCCGGCGCCAAGAGTTACGAAGCTGCAGCGGTGGTCAGCGGGCTCCTCTTCTCGGTGATGTCGCTGGTCGTTCTCCTGCTCGGCTGCCGCGCCTTACTCGGCCCCGGGCCAAGCCTGCTGGCCGGGGTGTATTACGCCTTCTCCAGTCACATTATCTACCCCGGTAAGTTCGGCGTCGGCGATCACCAGAGCCTGCAGCAACTGCTGATCCTCGGGGCACTCCTCGCCTGGCTGTCCGTGAGTTCGGGGCGCAGGGCGCGCTGGCTGCCGCAAGCCGCCGGAGCGGCGCTCGGCCTCGCCGTCTGGGTGTCGACCGAGAGCATGTTGTTCTTCTACATCTGGGCGCTCGCGGCCGTGGTGCAGCTCGCGCTCACACCCCAGTCGGAGCGGGCAACCTTGGCGCGAGCGCTGCACGCATTCACGCTCGCCATGCTCGCCGCCCTGTTCCTCGGCCACTTCGCCGAACACCGCAGCGATTTCTTCACCGCCGAGCTCGACAAGGTGTCGTGGATGCAGATATGGCAGTGCGGCACGTTCGCGCTGTTCACGCAACTGCTGCGCCTGCCCCGCTTCCATTCCCTCGCCGGAATCGGACTGGCCGCGCTCTCGGCTCTCGCCATCGGAGTCGCGCCGGTGCTGGCGCTGAGCCCACTGCGCACCGGGCTCTTCGCCAAGCTCGATACCTTCGCCAGCATCAACGTGTGGCTGCAGAACGAGATCGCCGAGTACACAGGGATCAGGACGATCGCGGGCTGGGTCCGAAGCGAGTCGTGGCTCGTCCTGGGCCTGCCGATCTTCCTGTTCGGCACGTTGCGCCTGTCCGATCTACCCCGCCCCACCCGCGCCGCCCTGGTAGCCGTCGCGCTCGCGACCTTCGGACTCGGAGTCTGGGAAGCCAAGCTCGCACACCTCTTCTGCCTGACGTTCGCGATCGTCATTGGCGCCGGCGCGTCCGGCGTGGTGCGCGCACGACCAACGTGGCTCGTCGCCGGTGCGTTCGCCATTGTCGCCGCAGGCGGCCTGACCGCGCTCCCGGCCCCGCGCAGCGCATCCAAGCTCGGCCAGAACGACCGCGCCTGGCAACCCCTCTACGGTCAGCTGCGCGACAAGTCACAGGGCAAACTGAAAGGCGCGGTTCTCGCGTCCTGGGACCTGGGCGCGCACTTCATGTACTTCGCGAAGCTGCCAGTCGTCGCCAGCGGATACCACCGCAACATCGCCGGCATCCGCGACAGTTACAGGATCTTGCTGTCGCAGTCGTCGGAACGCGCGTCGGCGCTCGCGCTGCTGGAGGCACGCGGAGTCCGCTGGGTCGTCATCGACTGCTACGACTACAGGGTGTTCACAGTCGCGCCGCCGACGATCGGCCGCCTACCGATGACACAGCAGCAGGCGAAGGACTCGCTACTGACACGCTTGCGCGACACGCAGCCGGTGCCCGGTTTCCAGCTCGTCGCCACCGGTCCCGTCGCCGACATCCACGGCCAGGAGCAGTTCCTCTACAAGGTCTTCGAGTTCACCGGCCCTTGAGCAGAACTAGCTCGTTCACGTGTCCCAAATTCTCATAGCCTCCCTGACGTTGCTCGGCGGTTGCACTCCCTCGATGCAGCCACCCCGAGATCCGGTTCCGCCCGAGATCGCCAAGCCCATCCTGTGTCGCGGTCACTACCAGTCCGAAACAGAAGCGGTCACCCAACTCGCGCGGATCGCGGACACCTACACGAGTCTCGAGCAGTGGCAGGCGCGCGCTGCACGGGTCAGGCAACAGATCCTGGTCGGGGCACAACTCGACCCGTTGCCCGATCGCACGCCGCTGAACGCGATCGTCCACCGATTGCGAACCCATGACGGCTACACGGTCGAGTCCGCGGCGTTCGAGGCCCGACCCGGCTTCTTCGTCTACGGCAACCTGTATCGGCCGACGGGCAAGCCTGGTCCGCGGCCCGCGATCCTGTGTCCGCACGGCCACTCCGGCGGCCGCACGGGTGGCCGCCTGCGTCCCGACCACCAGCACCGCTGCGCGACGCTCGCCCGCATGGGCGCTGTGGTCTTCTCGTACGACATGATCGGCTACGGCGACTCCGGCCACCTCGGCTGGAAGCACTCGCACCCGCAGGCGCTGACGCTACAGACCTGGAGCAGCATGCGTGCGATCGACTTCCTGCAGTCCCTGCCCGACGTCGACAAGGCACGCATTGGCGTGACCGGGTGTTCCGGCGGCGGCACGCAGACGTTCTTGCTGACCGCCCTGGACCAGCGAGTCCGCGTCGCCATCCCGGTCGTCATGGTCTCGGCACACTTCTTCGGCGGCTGTCACTGCGAGAGCGGCATGCCGATTCACAAGACACCCGAGCTCGAGACCAACAACGTCGAGATCGCCGCCCTAGCCGCACCTCGACCATTGATGCTCATCTCCGTCGGCGGTGACTGGACGAAGAACACGCCAAGGGTCGAGTTCCCACACATCCAAGCTGTCTACCGCCTATACGACCAGGAGAGCCGTGCCGTGAACGCGCACTTCGCCAAGGAGACGCACGGCTACCACCGATCGAAGCGCCAGGCGATGTACCCGTTCATGGTCAAGCACCTCGGCCTCGATCCGCGCGGCGTCTTCGACCCGGCGACCGGCGCGTTCGACGAGAGCAAGACGACACTCGAGACGCCGGAACAGATGCGCGTCTTTGGCGCCCATGAGCCGCTGCCGCCGCAAGCCCTCGCGCCAGGGTCGCGCGTCACCCTCTGAGTCGCTGGGCACCGGCGTGACTCGTGTCAGGCGAGGGACAGCAGGGCCTCGCTCAGCAGAGCCGGATCGAACAGGCGCCGGCGCTGGTCGCTGACGAGCTGCGTGTCCAAGACCTGGATGCCGAGCTTCTCTAGCTCACCCAGGTCGAGGCGACCGCAGTAGTCGCCACGCTTGGAATCGACGAGGACGAGGTCGACACATTCACTCAAAGGCGCGTCTCGCTCGGTGTCGCGAGCGACGTAGAAGTGCAACGCGCGGAGGCAGTCAGCAATCGACATCCCGAACTGCTCCGGATCCTCGCCCACGTTCGGAATGTAGACCTTGGGGCACGACTTGTTCGCGATTGCGGCGCCAAGCCCGCGCACCAAGAGATTCGCAACGACACTGGTCCAGAAGCTCCCCATCGGGAAGCACACGACATCTGCCTGGTCGACGAGTTCGACAAGACCGTCGTCCAAGGAGGCTTCGGCGGCTTCGCCATCGGTCAGGTTCGAGACCAGCTCGAGTCCGGCGATCGGCGACGTGATCGGCGCACACGCCTTGCCTGTGATCAGGTGTTGTCCGACCACGCGCGTGCCGTTCTCCAGAACCGCCACGAGATGGAGCGAAGCCTCAGTTGTCGGTCGCACCGACCCCCGCACGGCGACGAGCCGCGAAAACAACTCGATGACCGCTTCGATGTCACGGCCGTTCTCGAGGTAGCCACCCGCTAACACGAGGTTGCCAACGCTGGCGCCCCTCAGGTCGAAGTCATCGGGCATGGCCGATGTGAAGCGCTCCATGCAGGCACGGACATGCTGTCTGAGGGGCTCGGGAACATCGACGACCAAGGGGTGCGTGCCGTCGGCGGCACTGGCAACGCTCCTGCGCAGAAGGGCCTGGTCGCTGCTCTTGGGCAGGCGGTAAGCGAAGAGCCGGTAGATCTCCGGGTTGCCGTGTGCGGTCTCGTCAGCAAGCGCCATGAGACGGTTGCGCAGGTCGCCGATCGACAGCATTCCAAAGGCCTCGCGTAGCCTTGCCGAGCTACCACCGGAGTCGAACGGCGTGATCAAGTGGATCGAGTTGTGCGTGTGCAGCTTGAGCGTGCGGCACAACGGCCTGAGCGCGGTGCCCCCGCTCAGGAACAGGAGGGCGGGGCCTTGCTCTGGCTCGCGAGCGCTCACGCGTGACTCTCAGCCTCTCCAGGCACGGTGCCCCCGCCCGGTGATCGAGAACGTGCAGGCCTTGAACTACAGGCGTGAGCGTGCGGCAGGCCCGAGGAGACAAGCGACGTCGCGCCGAGTCGCAGCAGTGCTTCGCGTCTGGTGATCGGCATGGGCTTGCCATGCCTACGTTACTCGACCGCTTTACTTATCGCATGGTCGTCTACCTGACCCCAGTGATCGCCGGACTACTCTGCGTCACTCCGCCGCATGATCCGCACAAGCACATCGCCGCACTCACAGCGCGACTGGCAAAGGAACCGACCACCGCACGCCTTTGGTTGGCCCGGCACCCCCGACACCCCCTCCACGACGATCGCGCTGGTTCCGGCGAAGACGGGCGCAAACGCGCCGAGGGCCGCTGCGATCAACTGACAGCGCCTGTGCGCGACCAATATAGGGAGATCGCGAGGGGCACGCCGATGCTCGGGGCACTAGATTCAGCGGAGCATGACTCCCTTGGGCCACCTGACACTGCTCGTTGCGACGCTGGCGGCGGGCTTTGGTTGTGATCCCTCTTCCAGGGCCAGCACGACGGTATTCGCCTCGGCCTCGCTGACCGAAGCGTTCGAGGCCCTGGAAATCGAGTTCGAACGGCGGTCCGGGACGGAAGTCGACCTGCACTGCGCGGGCACCGCACGCCTCGTCGTGCAACTGCGCGCCGGCGCCACAGCCCATGTGCTCGCGGCAGCCGACCTGCGCAACATGCAGAAGATCGTCAACGCCGGTCTCGCCGACACAGCGCCGCGAACCTTCGCGAAGAACCGCTTGTCGATCGTCATGGCCGAAGGCAACCCGAAGCAAGTCAAGGGCCTGCGCGATCTGGCGCGCGAGGACTTGCTGGTCGCGCTCTGCGGTCCCGAGGTTCCCGCTGGCACGTACGCACGGCAGGCACTCGATAAGGCCGGCATCTCCCTGGTCTCAGTCTCCGACGAACCAAGCGTCAAGGCGATCATGACCATGGTACAACTCGGGGAGATCGATGCGGGGATCGTCTACGAAACAGACGTGCGAAGCGCGGGCAACACCGTCGCGTCGATCGTCATCCCGGAACGACACAACATCGTCGCAAGATACCCGGTCACAGTGCTGTCCTCCGGTCATGCCACGACGGCCGGACAGGCGTTCGTCGACTTCCTCATGTCGCAGCCGGGACAACGCATCCTACAGTCCTTCGGATTCCTCGCTCCGTGATCCGCTCGCGCCGTGACCTCGCAGCAATCGCACTTCTCGTCCCGGTAGTAGCTGCCGTTCTGCTGTTCGCGTTGCCGCTCTTGGGGCTCTTGCTCCGCGCGCCGTGGTCCGACTTCGTGCCGACGCTACTGTCGACGCCCGTCCTCGACGCACTACGGCTATCGCTCACGTGTTCCTTCTCGGCCGCCGCTTGCTCGTTCGCGCTCGGCCTACCGGTTGCGGTCTGGCTCGCGCAAGGCAGCTCCTGGCAACGCAACGCAGTGCGGGTACTCGTGACCCTGCCAATGGTCTTGCCACCGATCGTCGGCGGTGTGGCCTTGTTGCTCGCCTACGGCCGAAACGGCATCACGGGGCTGTCGCTGCCTTTCACGACGACTGCGGTGGTGGTGGCCGAGACCTACGTCGCGATGCCCTTCTTCGTCCTGACGGTCGAAGCCGGGCTACGGGCGTTCGATCGGCGCTACGCGGCAGCAGCAGCGACGCTCGGCTCTGGCCCATGGCGCACGTTCTGGACGGTAACGCTGCCGATGATCGCGCCATCGGTAAGTGCCGGGCTCGTAGTCGCATGGGCAAGAGCGCTCGGCGAGTTCGGTGCGACAATCACGTTCGCCGGCAACCTGAAGGGAAGCACGCGGACGATGCCGCTCGCGATTTACGTGGCCTTTGAGACCCACCCGGACGCGGCCATCGTGCTCAGCCTCGTGCTCGTGCTGATCGCCGCGGTTCTCTTGTTCTTGCTACGCGACCGTTGGTCACCCGTGAGATGACGCTGCACGCCCGCTTCACTCTCGAGCGCGACGCCATGCGTCTCGACATCGACCTCACCGCCGAGCGCGGCGAGACACTGGCCATCGTCGGCCCCAACGGAGCCGGCAAGACCTCGTGCCTGCACGCAATCGCAGGACTCGTCCGTATCAAAACTGGTGAGATCACCGTCGACGACGAGGTCCTCGACAACGGCACGGGAAGCAACTTCGTGCCGCCCGAGGAGCGGCACGTCGGGCTCGTCTTCCAGGAGCACTTGCTGTTCCCGCACTTGACAGCGCTCGACAACGTCATGTTCGGCATGCGCGCGCGCGGCGTGGAGCGATCGGCGGCGCGGGCGAAGGCCACTGAATGGCTCACGCGCGTCGGCCTGTCGGAGTGCATCGGCCAGCGTCCCGCCACCCTGTCCGGCGGTCAGGCGCAGCGCGTTGCGTTGGCCCGCGCCCTCGCGACCACGCCCCGCCTCCTGTTGCTCGACGAACCCCTGTCCGCCGTTGACGCCTCGACGGGACTCGAGCTGCGGCGCGACATACGCACGCACCTCGACGGCTTCGACGGCATTCGCCTCGTCGTCGCCCACAGCGCCCTCGACGCCTTCGCGCTGGCGGACCGGATCGCGGTGATCGAAGCAGGTCGCGTCGTGCAAACCGGAACCGTCGCCGAGGTCTGCAGCCAACCCCGATCGCCCTACGTCGCCGATCTAGTGGGGCTCAATCTCTTCCGGGGCGCTGTCCGGGCCGGCATGTTGGAGCTGCCGGGCGGCAGCAAGCTGACCGTGCCGCCAACCCCGGACGGCGACGTCCTGGCGACTCTTCATCCGCGTGCGATTGCCCTCTACCGCACACGGCCCGACGGCTCGCCACGCAACGTGTGGCCAGCGCCGGTCGTCTCGATCGAGACCGCAGTGGACCGGTTGCGCGTGCAACTCGGCGGGGCAGTGCCGCTGGTGGCCGAGGTCACTCCGGCAGCGGTCGCCGACTTGCGGTTGGCCGAGGGTGGTGACGTGTGGGTTGCCGTGAAAGCCAGCGAAATCACGGTCTACCCGGCGTAGAACGCCGGCTACTTGAGCCGCGTGCGCGTGCGGCAGAAATACATGCCGCCGTGCAGGTAGTGCACGAGCAAGAAGCCGAAGCCAAAAAGGTCATGAGCGAGCAGTAGCCCGCCAGGCCGATACTCCGGGCGTCCGGTTGCCGGGTCGATCGGGATCGAACTGGTCTCGACGCCGAACATCGCAGGTGCCACCAGCACCAAGAGCGGGGGCAGCAGGACCACGACGATCACGAGATATGCGTTGAGGGACACTGGCCAGCCAGGGAGAGTGAATTGCCCGACCGCCGTCTTTACAAGTTTCCGGCCATCTTCCAGGCTCTTCTGCGCTACTCGCCTCTCGCGATTGAGGGGTGACTCAGGCCACTCTCCTCGACTCCCGACGGGGTGTCCCGTAAGGCCCGTCCCGCAGCATGCACACCATGTACTTCCTCTCCAGGTTCCTTCGCAATCCCGTGAAGGTGGCTTCGGTCGTCCCGAGCTCCAAGCACCTGGCCAACGCCATGCTCAAGGACGTCAACCTGCAACCCGGGGACAGCGTCCTCGAGTACGGCCCGGGGACAGGCTCATTCACGCAGCAGATCGTCAACAGCGTACGGCACAGCGCGTTCAGGGGTGGACGGCTGCGCTACCTGGGCATCGAACGCGACCCGGGCTTTCGCGAGGTCGTCATGGGACGCTTTCCGGACCTGGACTTCCACCTCGGCGACGTCCTCGACCAACGCCGCTTGATCGAGGAATACCGACTGCCGCGCCCACGCTTGATCATCTCGGGCCTGCCCTTCGTCAGCATACCGCAGGACATCACGCTCGATATCCTGCACACCGCACGTGATTTGCTCGTGCCCGGCGGGTTCTTCCGCGCGTTCAGCTACTTGCACGCATGGCCAACTCCGGGCGCTTTCCGTCTGCGCAAGTGGATGGACGAGATCTTCGACTCCTTCGAGCTCAACGGACCTATCGCCCTGAACGTGCCGCCTGCGTTCGTGCTGTCCGGCCGCGCCTGACAACAAGGGCCGTGTAGCGCTACTCCGCGGAGAACGACACCAGCAGGTCTCCCGCCGCCACCGTGTCCCCGGCGGCGACATGCACGCTGGCCAGGCTGCCGTCCCGAGGTGCTGCGATCGGGTTCTGCATCTTCATGGCCTCGATCACCAGCAACGTCTGACCCTCTGTCACGACGTCGCCGGCCGCGACGGATACCTCGACGATGGCACCGGACATCGACGCGCGAACTTCATCGACGCTGGAATGGAAGTGATTCCGCAGGGAGCGAGCGACGCGCTCACGTTCGTCGACGATGTCGACCGGGACCACCGCTCCGCGATAGTGCACCTCATAGCCGCCATTCCGCGGCCCCAAATAGAAGTCGTGGCTCTCGTCACCAACGATCAGGTTGAGCGCCTTGCCCTGCTCGAGAATCGCGTAGTCAAAGGTCATGGAGCGCAGCTCGTCTCCGTTCTCGACGTGTGCGACCAAGCCGGTCGCGGTCGTTTCGAAACGGACGACGCGTTCCTCACCCGAGGCGAACGTGACGAAGTAGCGCATCACTGCCCCTGCCGATCGACGCGGCCGGAGAGCATCCATGGGCTCATCGAGGCCCGGCCTGGTGGTCTTCGCGACGCGGTGGCCGTCAGCGCCTCATGCTTCGCGAGGGCAGCGGCGACGGCAATGATGTCCATGTCCTGCGTTATCGCGGGCTCGAGTGACTCGAGGATCGAAGTGTCGTACGCGCCGCTCTGGAAGGCCTGCGAACGGAGCGCGCGCACGGCGACCGGAATCGATGTCGTCCCCCCGCCGATGCGCAGCTCGGCCAGTGCGCGCAGCATGCGTTCGATCGCCGTGTCGCGGTCACCGGCACGCACGATGACCTTGGCCAGCATCGAGTCGTAGTACGGCGTGACCTCGAGCCCGCGATAGACGGCCGAATCGAAGCGGACACCGGGACCGCCCGGGGAGCCCAGCCGCTCGATCGTGCCGAGGATCGGAAAGAACGTGTCTGGATCCTCTGCATTGACACGCACCTCGATGGAGTGACCGCGCGGCTCCGGCGCCGGCCGTGCCTGTTCACCGGCAGCAACCCGCAGCTGCTCCGCGACAAGATCGACGCCGTAGAGCTCTTCGGTGATCGCGTGCTCGACCTGCAAGCGAGTGTTCATCTCGAGGAAGTAGAACTCGCCGTGGCTGAACATGAACTCGACTGTGCCGGCGCCGAGGTAGCCGACCTGCTTGGCGATGGCCACTGCGGCGTCCTCCATGCGCTGGCGCGTGTCGTCCGTCAACGCTGCTGACGGACACTCCTCGACGATCTTCTGGTGGCGGCGTTGCACCGAGCACTCACGCTCGCCGTAGGTGACGACGTCGCCGTGCGCATCAGCGACGAGCTGGATTTCGATGTGGCGGGGCTCGAGCAGCAACTTCTCGAGGTAGATGCGGTCATCACCGAAGGCGCCCGCGGCTTCGGCACGGACCAGGCGGGCTGCGTCCGACAACTCGGCTTCCTCGTTGACGATGCGGATGCCCTTGCCGCCGCCGCCAGCCGCCGCCTTCAGGAGTACGGGAAAGCCAATGCTGCGCGCGATCGCGATCAGGTCGTCGTCGCTCGCACCTTCCTTGTCGATGCCGGGAACCACCGGGACCCCGGCGAGAGCGGCGATGCGGCGGGCCGAGATCTTGTCGCCCATGGCGCGAATGGCGTCTGCCGAGGGGCCGACGAGGGTGATCCCGGCCGCCGCCACGGCCTCGGCGAAGTCCGCGTTCTCCGCCAGGAAGCCATAGCCCGGGTGGACCGCATCGGCCCCAACCTGCTGCGCCGCCTCGACGATTCGATCGATGCGCAGGTAGGAGTCCCGCGGCGGGGGCGGACCGAGGCGGCACGCTTGGTCGGCGAACCGCACGTGCAGCGCGTTGCGGTCCGCGTCGGAGTAGACCGCGACGACCTCGATATCGAGCTCTCGCGCCGTGCGCAGCACACGCAGGGCGATCTCGCCCCGATTGGCGACCAGCAGCCGGCGGAACATGGGCGCAATGTATAGGCTCTCCGCTGCCCGTTCCCGCTTCCGATCCAGTTCCAACAGTGGACGCGCGATGGAATGCGAGACTGGCTATGTTCTCCCTGGGGTCGGTTTCAAGATCTCTCAGGGGATCAGTGACCCCAACTGAGCCGCGGGCGGGGAGACGTGACGGGAGTGACAATGTCACAGCAGACGACGAAGAAGACCGCCAAGCTAACCATCGGTGACCGTGAGCTGGAGCTACCCCTGATCGAGGGCAGTGAGGGCGAACTCGCAATCGACATTACTAGCCTGCGCGCCCTGACCGGCGTGATCACTTACGACCCCGGCTTCGCCAATACGGCCTCGTGCTTGAGCCGCATCACCTTCCTCGACGGCGAGAAGGGGATCCTGCGCTACGCCGGGTATCCGATCGAACAGCTGGCCCAGCAGAGCACGTTCCTCGAAGTCAGTCGGCTCTTGATCCACCAGGAACTGCCGAGCCAACAAGAACTCCGGGATTTCGAGGCGGAGATTGAGCGCCACACGATGCTCCACGAGGACCTCAAGCGGTTCTTCGGGAGCCTGCCCAAGGCCGGACACCCGATGGCGATCTGCGCCGCGACGGCCGGTGCGCTATCGACGTTCTATCAGGACGTCAAGTTCGACGACCCGGCGGAACAGCGTTGGTCGGCAGCGGTGCGACTGCTCGCCAAGATGCCGACGATCGCGGCCTACTCGTTCAAGCACAGCAAGGGCCAGCCGTTCATGTATCCGCGGAACGAGCTGAACTACTGCGAGAACATCTTGCACATGATGTTCTCGACGCCGTGCGAGCCATACGAGCCCGATCCCGTCGTCGCGAAGGCACTCGATCTTCTGCTGATCTTGCACGCGGATCACGAGCAGAACTGCTCGACCTCGACCGTGCGCACGGTCGGTAGCTCGCAGGCCAACCTGTTCGCCTCGGTCTCGGCCGGCATCTCGGCGCTCTGGGGCCAACGCCACGGCGGCGCCAACCAGAAGGTCATTGAGATGCTGATCTCGATCCTCGAGGGGAAACGCACGGCCAAGGAGTTCATGAAGCTGGCCAAGAAAAAGGACAGCAAGGTGCGCCTGATGGGGTTCGGTCACCGCGTCTACAAGAACCACGACCCGCGCGCGCGCATCCTCAAGAAGGCGTGCGATGACGTGCTCGAACGGTTGGGGACGCGCAACCCGCTGCTCGACATCGCCAAGGAGCTCGAGGAGATCGCGCTCGAAGACGACTACTTCGTCGAGCGCAAGCTCTACCCGAACGTCGACTTCTACTCCGGCATCATCTACCAGGCACTCGACATCCCGATCGGCATGTTCACCGTGTTCTTCGCCCTCGGCAGACTGCCGGGATGGATCTCGCAGTGGCTCGAGTTCAACCGGGATCCGACCAACCGGATCACCCGCCCGCGGCAGGTGTACACGGGGTCGACGGAACGGGATTACGTGCCCGTGAGCCAGCGCTAGCGGGGTGACTCCGCGCTACAGCGGGATGTTTCCGTGCTTGCGCGCGGGGTTGCTATCCCGCTTCGTCGACAACCGCCCGAGCGCCTGGCACAGGTACTTCCTCGTCTCCGAGGGCTCGATGACATCGTCAATGTAGCCGCGCTTCGCGGCGATGTACGGATCGTAGAAGCGATCCTTGTATTGCTCGATCAGCGCGCGCTCGGCTGCCAACGCTTCCTTGGAACCCGGCTCTCCGGCGGCGGCGATCTCGCGGCGGAAGATGATCTTGGCCGCTCCATCTGCTCCCATCACGGCGATCTCGGCCATGGGCCAGGCGAGGTTGACGTCGCCGCGAATGTGCTTACTCGACATGACGTCGTAGGCGCCGCCATAGGCCTTGCGCGTGATGACCGTCAGCTTGGGCACGGTTGCCTCGCAGTATGCGTAGAGCAACTTGGCGCCGTGCAGGATGATGCCCGCGTGCTCCTGGTTCGTTCCGGGCAAGAAGCCAGGCACGTCCTCGAACGTCACGAGCGGGATGTTGAATGCGTCGCAGAAGCGGATGAAGCGCGCGCCCTTGATCGATGCGTCGATGTCGAGCACGCCGGCGAGAAACTGCGGCTGATTGCCGACGATCCCGACGACGCGCCCATCCAACCGGCCGAACCCGACGAGCAGGTTCTGCGCAAATCGCGGGTGGATTTCGAGGAAGCGCCCGTCATCGACGACCTCGACGACGACGCGACGCATGTCATAGGGCTGGTTACTCTCGCTCGGCACGATGCTGTCGAGCTCGCCGCACTCACGCGCCGGGTCGTCCTCGGTCGGCAGGTCCGGTGGACCGTCGAGGTTGTTCTGCGGCAGGTACGACAGCAGCTCGCGCACGAGCGCGAGGCAAGTTGCGTCATCGGGAGCGGCCAAGTGCGCGACCCCGGACACCTCGCTGTGCACGCGTGCGCCACCGAGCTCCTCGCTCGTGACCTCCTCGTGCGTCACGGCCTTGACGACGTCGGGGCCGGTGATGTGCATGTAGCTCGTGCCCTCGACCATCAGGATGAAGTCGGTGATCGCGGGAGAGTAGACGGCGCCGCCGGCGCAGGGCCCCAGCACGGCCGAGATCTGTGGCACGACGCCAGAGGCGAGCGTGTTGCGCAGGAAGATGTCCGCGTAGCCGCCGAGCGACGCGACGCCCTCCTGGATCCGCGCGCCGCCGGAGTCGTTGAGTCCGATGATCGGCACGCCGGTCTTCATGGCCTGATCCATGATCTTGCAGACCTTCTGGGCGTTGGTCTCGGACAGGCTGCCGCCGAACACCGTGAAGTCCTGCGAGAACAACATCACCGGCCGCCCATCGATCGTCGCCGACCCGGTCACGATGCCGTCACCCAGGATCACCTGGTCGCCCATGTCGAAGTCGTGACAACGGTGGGCGACGAACCGATCGATCTCCTGGAACGACCCCGGGTCAACGAGCAGGTCGACGCGTTCGCGCGCGGTCAGTTTGCCCTTGGCGTGCTGCGCCTTGACGCGCTTCTCGCCGCCGCCCTCGAGCGCCTTGGCGCGTGCCTCGCGCAGCTTGGCATTGCGATCGCTCATCGCGTCTCCTCCACGAGCTCGGTCAGCACACCCATGAGACTCTTTGGGTGCACGAACGTGACCTTGGTGTGATGGGCGCCCGGCCGAGGCGTTTCGTCAAGCAGTTGCATCCCTTCACCAGACAGGCGCACGATCGACTCAGCGCAGTCACCGACCTTGAACGCCAAGTGGTGCACGCCCGGGCCGCGCTTGGCCACGAACTTGGTGATCGCGCTGTCGTCGCCGGTCCCTTCCAACAGCTCGACTCGAACATCGCCGGCGAACAGGACAGCGACGCGCGCACGCTCGGACGGCACCTCTTCGATCGAATCGAAGCGCAGCCCGAAACGGTCACGCCACAATCGAACGGCCTCGTCGAGATCCTCGACGGCGATACCGATGTGGTGTAGCTGCTCGATCATCCTGGAACTGTCGACCTCCACGGCCGGACTGTCAACGTTGACGCCCTACAAGCCCTTCGACGCGCGGAACACGCCCCTGAACCTGCTCGCCCAGAGGCTGCCCAGACCCTCACGAGTAGAGCCACGGTTGCAACAGCGCGGACGCCTACTGCCGGACGAGGAAGCGTCCGCCGTTCTGAACCGCCAAGCGCTGCAGGAAATCCACCGCCCCGTAGCTGCGACCACGCTTCACCTCGCGTTTGGTCTTCATCGCTTTCTCGACGGTGCCGAGAAACACCGCGTTGATCCGCGCCGAACGCTTGAGGTTCCACTCGCCAACTTTCCGCAGAATCACGTAGGGCTCGCTGACCGGGGAGCCTGCCGCGAGCACGAATACTTCATCGACGGACCGCCAGGTCTTGGTCTGTGTCGGTCGCCCCCGCCCCTCGAGGCCGAGCTGCAACGCGGAGAGCAGCAGCGGCGGCCCGCCCGCTCGTACCCTGTTCAGCATCTTGTCGAGCTTGGCCAGACGATCGCGTCGCAAACCCAGCGGCCGTGACTCGAGTCGGCGCACAGCTTCGGAATAGAGCATCACGTTAAACCGGGCTTCGGGGTCGAGTTCACCAACGGCGCGCCGCAATCCCTCCCGCATGCGGTCCATCTTGGTGGCCTGATTGACCACGCCGGCCTTGCCCTTCATGTGATCGGACGCATCTATCAGGAACAGCACGTGGCGACCGCGCACGGGAATGCCGAAGAACCCGCGGTTGGCGTAGGGCACGAGCTTCTTGGGCTTTAGCTGCATCGTGCGCTGGGTCGTCTCGAACCACTTCTTCCAGCCCTCGGGCTTGCTCGCCGACCCCCAGAAGCCGGTCAGGTCGCGCAGCGCCTCGTTGACCGCGGTCAGGTAGAAGGTCGTGCTCGTCGGATAGGCCCTTGTCCCCATCATGATGCCGCGGGTCTTGTCCAGCTCGCTGATCAAGAACGGCACCGTGCGGCGCGACCGCAGCTCCAACAAGAACTGCAGCAAACGCTCCTTCACCAACGGGTCGGCCTCGGTGGTGAGCCGGCGCGCCCCGATGTCGGCGATGTAGTCCACCTGGCCCTGCGACACCTTGTCGGTCGATGCCATGCTCGACAGGTAACGGCCAAGGTCACGCAGGTGCGACTCCTCGTTGAGCCACTGTACGCCGCGCCCGATCGACAGGAACGACTCGCCGGCACGCATGCGCATGAGTTGCTCGGCGCTGGCCACGATCAAGGCGGGCTCGCGACCGCGGCAGAAGTTCTCGAGCGTCGATCGAAACTGCCGGCCATAGATCCTGGTCAAGGGCCCGATCAAGCGCGCCGCCAACTCGGGCTCCTTGTGGTTCCACGCGACGACGTCGCCGGGCGCCTCCACCGGCACGATGCCGACCATGAACCGTCCATGCAGGGCAGCGCGCACGCTCTTGGCAGCGCTGCGCTGGGACAGCGCGCGCAGCAGCATCGACTGGATCTGCATGCCCTCGGGGGCGCCGTTGGCCCGGCGCTTCCACTTGCGCTCGAGCACGCGGAACAGGTTCTTCACGTCGGCCTCGTTGCCACGCAGCAGCATCGGATTGAGGACGCGCGCGTCGTAACGCGCCTTGCCGACTCGAAACTTCCTGTACCAGGCGCGGAAACGCGTCGTGACTGGATCGGCCGTCTGGACCGAGGCACTGGGCACGACCACCGGGAGGATCGCCAGGAGTGTGAGGCCGCCAAGCACGACATGATCATAGTGCACTAATGGCCCTCCGGTAGCCGGGCAAGCGGTTGACGCAGCCAGAAGGCGTCGCAGTCGATTCTGCGTGCGGGGAAACGCGTCCGACCTCCTTAAAGACTCGCCCCGCTGTTCGCTGTCCTTTGCTCACCCGGGAAGACGTCCTGCCAGTCCTGGAACGGCTTTCGCGGGCCGGGCGCACCGTGTTACGCATCGGCAAGCGGAGCCGTCGCGGGTAGCCTCTCGTCGCATGAGGCCACACAGTGAGTCCACCGACGAAGCCTGGCGCCGACTGATCCTCACGATGGGGCACGAGATCAACAACTCGCTGGTCCCGATCCGGTCGATCGCCGACTCCCTGGAATCGATCCTCGAGGAGCCGAGCGAGGACTGGCGCAAGGAGGTCGAGAGCGGCCTGAAGATCATCCGCCGCCGCACCGAGGCGCTGACCAGGTTCATGGCTTCCTACGCCCACTTCGCGCGCCTGCCGACGCCGCAGACGTCCGACTTCGACGTGCACGGCTGGCTCGATCGCATCGCCTCCTTCGAGACGCGCCTCGACGTCGAAGTCGTACCGGGGCGCGACACGAGCCTCTGTGGCGACCAGGACCAGCTCGACCAGGTCCTCATCAACCTCGTGCGCAACGCCGTCGACGCGGCGCTCGAGACGGGCGGTGGGGTCCGGCTAGGTTGGACCATCGACCTCGATTGCATCGATCTCTGGGTCGAAGACGAGGGGCCTGGCCTCGCGAATGACGCCCAGCCTTTCGTCGCCTTCCACACCACCAAGGCAGGTGGCTCGGGTATCGGACTCGCGCTCAGCCAACAGATCGTCGAAGCGCACGGCGGCATGATCTCGCTCGATGACCGTGGTGAGGGGCTGGGATGCCGGGCTTCGGTGCGGCTACCGGCGCACACGCAGTAGTCCTACCTGGCCATCGACACCGACAACATGTGGGTGAACTTCACGTTGCCTGCGCCATCCACGGCAACCGCCTGGAAGTAGTGCTGCAGGCCACGCAGGCCACCGACCTTGCCCGAAAGGCGCCAACCTCGCTCTGCCCTACCCGTCGTCCGCCTCGACGATCAACCCCAACACATAGCCCAGCACATGGATCTGCAGGAGGGCGATGTCCTTCTCCTCGGGCTCGTTGAGGTCGGGTTCGCTCTCCATGTCGGCCTCGGTGATGCTGTGCTTGGCGCCGAGCGTGAGGCGGGCGGCGTTGAGGCCGGCCATCCAGGCGGCGCGGTGACGCGCCGGTAGCGGCAGACGAAAGCCGGCCCAATCGGGCTCGGCCGTGAGGTTGTGGAGGTCGTCTCGGATGATCTCGGACTGCGAGGCGAAGAGCGCTTTCAGGTCGGGACGAGCCAAGCGTTCCCACTCCGCTTCCTTGTCGGGATCCGAGGGGTAGCTCGTCGGAAACAACCGCTCCGTGATGTCCACGCCTTCCTCGGACAGCACGCTCGGCACCGACAAGAGCGCCTCGACTGACACCGGCGGCAGGTTGCGCAGGACGAACGTGCCGTCTTCTTCAACCTCGACCGTTGGTCCGACCACGTGGTGACTCTAGCCCAGACTAGGGGTAGAGCAGTATCGTGCCGCGGCTTTCCGGATACGGTCCCCACTCCACCACCGTGCCATCGCGGCTCCAGTTGAACAGATAGTCCGATAGGTGCTTCTCGCCGAACACCGAGTGCACCGCGTTGGTCGTCGCCACGCCACGCGGGAGCGTCGGGTCGATCGGTAGCCCGCCAAGTCATCAAAACCCAGCACGACATCGGCGAACTTGCCGTTGCGGTCGGGAACATGCATCTCGACGAGCGTCGCGCCGTAGCTGGTCAGCTTGGCCCGAAGGCCATTCGAGTTCGATAAGACGAAGTAGTCGCATGCCTGGCCTGCAGCCGAGCCGAAAGGACCTCGTACGACGCTCCCCATTTACGACACCTGACAGCCGAACCCGAGCGACACGCTCAGAGCCACGAACCAACGACACGATGATGTTGATCGCATGACGGGCGCGAGCATGCCGCGGCAGCGACGTCCTCGCTACAGTCACGAGCGAGCATGACGGAAGCCTTCGACATCGCCGTGGTCGGTGGCGGCATCAATGGTGCCGGGATTGCACGGGATGCTGCGGGGCGCGGCCTGCGAGTCCTCCTCGTGGAGCGGGGCGACCTCGCGTCGGCAACTTCGCAAGCCAGCAGCAAGCTGATCCACGGCGGGCTCCGCTATCTGGAGCACTTCGAGTTCCGGTTGGTGCGCGAAGCACTGCACGAGCGCGAGTTGCTGCTGGCCAACGCACCACACCTCGTGCGACCGATGCGCTTCGTGCTGCCGGCCGGCAAGAGAACGCGCCCCGCCTGGATCTTGCGGGCCGGTCTACTGCTCTACGACGCCTTGTGCGGCTCTTCA
>NYZE01000047.1 GCA_002685965.1 Planctomycetota bacterium
CCCCGCCGCAGGCGCACGCATCGCCGCGATCTTGCCAGTCGGGTCTTCCACTCGTGCCCGTCCGGGTCGCGGACGGACGCAGGCTTCTCTCGAGGTTCCTCACTTCTCCTTCCAGTCCGGGTTCGGGGATGGCATCTGCGCGTCGACGGCTGCACGCCATGCGACGAGCTTGTCGCGCAAGTGTTTGGCCAGAACCGGCTGCGACTGCACCAGGTTCTTCCGTTCGCCGATGTCCGCTTCAAGGTCGAACACCTCGGTGCGACCGTCTTCTAGCCACTCGATCAGTTTGTAGCGGCCGTCGCGGATCGCGCAGGCTGGAGTGGCGCCTTGGTTGCCGTAGTGGGGGTAGTGCCAGTAGAGCGTACGTGGTGCGATCGTGCCGCTGCCGGTCAGCAAGGGGACCAGGCTGACGCCGTCGAGGTGTTGACGCGGCCGCGGCGCCAGTCCTGCCATCTGGAGTAGGGTCGGATAGAAGTCTGTGCTGATGACGGGCACGTCGGTGACGCTGCCGGGTTTGGTCCTGCCAGGCCAGCGCACGATCATCGGTTCGCGGATGCCACCCTCGTAGAGCCAGCCCTTGCCGGCGCGCAGCGGCACGTTGGATGTCGGGTGGCCTTCGGATGTCGATAGGCCGCCGTTGTCGGAGAAGAGCACGACGATGGTGTCGTTGCTGAGGCCGAGCGCGTCGATCTTGGCGAGGACGTGCCCGACCGACACGTCGACGGCTTCGACCATCGCCGCGTAGCGCGCGTGGTCCTGGACCTGGCGGCACTTGCGCTTGCCTTCGGGCAGCCAGCGGGGGCCCTGGGGCTCGGGTAGGGCGTCGCGCTTCTTCTTGTAGTAGGCGGTGCGGTCCTTCTTGGCCTGCAGTGGCGTGTGCACGGTGTAGAACGAGAAGTAGAGCAGAAACGGCCCGTCCTTCGACTCGTCGAGAAATGTGAGCGCTTCAGTGGTCAAACGCTCGGTCAGGTATTCGCCCTTGGGACCGTCGGCGAGCTTCGGGTTGCCATAGGGCGCGAAGTAGCCCTTCGGCGGGTGGCCGCGCCAGAAGCCACCTTTGTTGACGTCGAAGCCCTGCGACTCCGGCGTGAACGGCGCACGCCCGAGGTGCCACTTGCCGAAGAAGCCGGTGCGGTAACGCGCTTCCTTCAGTGTCTCGGCGAGCGTGACCTCTTCATGCGGCATGCGCTGGATGTAGGGCGCGGGCAGCAGCTTTTTCTTACGCTGACCGCCAAAGTAGTCGGTTGTGTTCATGCGGGCGGGATACTTGCCGGCGAGGATCGACGCGCGCGTCGGCGAGCACACCGGGCAGGCTGCGTAGGCGTTCGTGAACCGCATCCCCGAGGCCGCCAGCTTGTCGATGTTGGGCGTTTCGTAGAAGGAACTGCCGAAACAGCCGAGGTCCTTCCAGCCCATGTCATCGACGAGGAAGAAGACGATGTTCGGGCGAGATGCCTGGGCCTGGGTAGCCGAGAGCAGTAGCAGTGCCGCCAGGAAGGTGAAGGTCGTGTTGCCGAGCACGGTCTTGTTGGCGGGGAGCATAGACTGTGTGGGGAGTGCTGCGCTTGCTCGGGTTCCTGGCCCTTGTCGACCTCGTCGCGGTTGCCTGCCTCGCCTTCTTGCGGTCGGAGCCGGTCACCGACCCGACGCACGTCAGGGGCGCCCGAACTCAAGCCGGCCCGGCTGGCAGCAAACCTCGAGAACGTGGGTCATCCACCCTTGAGTGCGCGGATTCGCGCCGTGCGTGCGGCAGCGAACCTGGCAGGTGCTGTGTCTTCCACAACCACAGGCACAACCACAGGCACAACCACGGGCACAACCACGGGACACGTCGTACGGGTTTTCTCCGGTCTTTGAGGGAACTCCGTCGGGAGGGTCTGCCGTCCTAGTCCACATCAGCCCATAGGAGGCCCTCCTGTGAAGGCAGGGCTTTGGGGTTGTGTTCCCTTCAATGCGATCATCGAACGTCGAGGTCTCCACTGCATGGTTTAGACCGAGGACGACAACTGGACTGCCTCAAGGGTGCGAGCCGTTTCGAGTGCCAGCAGTGTTCCGGTGCCCTTTCTCAACCCGTTTCTCGGGGGGGGGCGCACCACACCGCTGCGCTAGGAGTGGATAGCGGTTTCGGTTGTCGGTCTCCGCGCGGCCTAGTGGGCTGCCCGTGGCTTTCGGGCCCCGGGCAAGGCCGAGCGGTTCGTCTCTTCGGCTCTCCTGCGACGAGATCACCGAGAGTTCCGTGCTCTCGGGTCTGGCCAAGGAGGAGGCCTCGACGTCCTTTTCTCTCGTCCCTTGCATGTTTCCTGCAACCTGCCTTGCGGGATTTAGCAGCGGGGCCGCTCCCTCAGCGGTCCCGCTGCTGCCTTTTGTAGGCAGCCAGTTGCCGTGCGCGGGTCCCGGTGGTGTCTTCACGAACCGTGTCGGTCTGAAGCAGCGGTCGCAGTGGCTACCTCTTGGCGCGGGCCACCGCAGCGGCTGCCGACTGTCGAGAGGGCAACCTCTAGTGTGTTTCGGAAGACTGTGCACTGAGTTGGAGGCTACACATGAGCGCCCCGTGGGCGATGCCAGAGGATGTGTGCCGACGGCTCGAAGAGCTACTCGCCCGCACCTGCTTCTTGCACCGCCCGGACGACTTTCTCGACACGGATGATGGCCGGCTCCTGTTCCGACAGCAGCTCTTGGAACGCTCCGAGCAAGCACGGAATAACTGGGCACCCTGGGTCGACCGCGCGGGCGGGCTAGCTGGACGCCGCGTCACGGAGATAGGTAGCGGCACCGGTTCGGGCGCACCCGGCATCGCGGCACGGCGGTCTGCTACCACGAGTTCGACCTGGCGCTGGGCGAAAGCGTCGGCGAATCGATCGTTGCGGACGATTTTGCAGAGGAAGTGACCGCTCGATATCCGATCAGATCGGATGCTGAGCTGCTGCAGGAGCTCTTCAAGCGGTCGGGGTCACGCCCAATCGAGCCTTCACCAGAAACCACCTGCACTTCGTGCTCGGCAAGCCCTGATAGCATGGACCCCTAAAAGCCAGTATATCCTTGCCAGTGATCAACCGCGACGCCTACGAATCGGCCCGGGGCCTCGACGACAAGCCGTTCCGCTCGGCGTGCTACGCGCCCTATACGTCGCTCTACTTCAACACCAACGGCGACGTCATTGCGTGCTGCAAGAACACGACATACCTGCTCGGCAACGTTGCGAATGAGCGGCTCGACGAGATCTGGCGCGGCAAACGGGTCAAGGCTCTACGCAAGGCACTCGATCGGTACAAGTTCGGACTCGGCTGCGAGTTCTGCCAGTGGCAGATCGAAGGCGAACAGTATGGCCAAGTCTACACCAAGACCTTCGACACGCTGCCGCTTGAGAACAACGAACCCGAGTGGCCTGCGATGCTCGAGTTCACGATCAGCAACACTTGCAACTTGGCGTGCATCATGTGCTACGGCGAGCTGTCATCCACGATCCGCGCCCAGTGCGAGAACCTACCGCCGTTGCCGAAGGTCTACGATGATCAGTTTTTCACTGACCTCCGCAAGTATCTGCCGCATCTCAAAGTCGCCAAGTTCTTCGGCGGTGAACCCTTCCTCGCCCAAGAGTGCTACCGCATCTGGGACATGATGATCGAGGACGGCATTCGCATCCCGTGCCACGTCACGACCAATGCCACACAGTGGGGTCCGAAAGTCGAGCGCATCCTCGAGCACTTTCCTGTCCACCTATCGTTGTCACTCGATGGCACGACGAAGGAGACCGTCGAGAGCGTCCGCGTGAACGCGAACTTCGAAGCATTGATGGAGAACACCAAGCGCTTCCACGACTACGCCCAACGTAATGGGACTCACATGTCCTTGACCTACTGCCTGATGCGGCAGAATTGGCACGAGTTCGGTGACTACCTACGTTTCGGCGAAGACCTCGGCGTGGATGTTGGCATCAACACCGTCATCGACCCGGTGGATTGCAGCCTCTACACGTTGCCGCCCGACGAACTGGTCGAGATCGTGGGCAAGATGGAAGCGCAGGACGCGAGCAACCGATACTCACAACTCAACCGCAACGGCGGGCAGTGGGGTTCGGCTCTCGAAGCGCTGCGCAAGAGCGCGAACGAACGCCAAGTCGCTGGTGTCGACGACATCAAGAAGGCGCATCGAGCGCGCGAGGAAGTGAACCGCCCGGATCATCTGACCGCTGCATGGAACCTGATCTTCGCCGACAAGCTCGAGGACGCGCTCACCGAGATCCGCAAGGTCACCGGCCAACATCGCCACGCCTACGAGGCAGCGAATATCGAGGCGAGGATCCTGCGCGATCTGGGGCGCCACGATGAGTGTGAGCGCACGATCGACCGGGCGCTCGAGATATGGCGCAAAGCGCCCAATGCATACGTCGAGCGTGCGTGGCTGCGCTTGGACCAAAACCGACTCGAAGAGGCGTTAGCCGATGCGGAGAAGGCGGCGGGTTTGCTCACGGAAGGCAGATCCAAAAGGCCCAAGCCCGCCGTCGCACACGTGCTCTCGGGCATACTCAGTCGACTCGGCCGCCACGAGGAGGCGCTCGTGCATGCACGGGTGCTACTCGAGCACAGGAAGGAGGCCGTGTTCTACCTGCACCGTGCCTGCATCCTTGAGTTGCTCGGCCGCCACGACGAGATGCTCGCCGACGCCGAGGCGGCACTCGAACTGGAGCCAGACAACGCCGAGGCGCAACGTCTCGCTGTGGTGGCGCGTACCGAGAGGTACCGGAAAAAGTCGGAATGAGCTTGCTCCAGTTCGAGGGGCAGGACGCTGGTTCCCTCCGACCGTCCGACTACGACATGCGGCGACGCTGGGCTGTGCGCCGTGGCGTGGTCTGCCACGCGCCGTTCGTGGGGCTGGCCGTGGATCGTCGTGGCGACTTCGCTCCGTGCCGTCACAGTGCGCTGCGATTGGCCGAGGCGACGATCGCTGCTGCGTGGTCAGGGGAGACCCTGGCGGCGCAACGTGCGCGTTTCAGGGACTACCGCGCCAGCGCCGAGGACTGCGCCTCGTGCGTTGCGCGCTGGGTCGACGGGCGGCCGGAAGAGACGCCGGCGCTGGCGGACTTCGATGGCTTTGACCTGCCAGAGGACAGCGCGGCTGGACCACGCGTGCTGGCAATTGTGGCCGGGGCCGAGATCGGCGAGAAGTCGCAGCAGACGATTCGCGACTGGTTGTCCGGCTTGGTTCGCCTCGAGGTCACTCTCAGCGAGGAGCCGCTGGGCTTCGTGCACGAGCTGCTTGACCTGGCCAAGGCGCACGAGTCACTCGAGGTCGTTGTGCGGCTCGACGCCGACATGGGAGAGGACGGGCTTCGCGACCTTGCGCGCACCCAGAAGAACGCGGGCGCGGCGGTCGAGGCCTTCCTGTCAATCCACCGCGACAACTGGTTCGAAATCGGCAGCGTGGCCGCAACGTGCACCGAACTCGACATCGCTCTCGTTCTGGAGCTCTTGCCGCACAGCGACGACCGTTCACTCCGCGGAGTGCGTGGCGACATGCTCGCGCTGGTCCATGGCGTGGTGCACGCGAGTGAGCAACAAGCGGGTGCTTCCTTTGCGCCGGTCTTAGGCGACCTGAGGTCGTGGCAGCTGGCGGCGTATGACCCTGGTGATGATGTGGCGTTTCCCCCGATCGGACACTCGATCGTCGAGGAAGAGGAGGGGCTGCGGAACTTCCTGGGGCAGTGCTTGCGTATCCAGGCCGATCCAGCGCTCGAGCACTTCCTGCTGGGGGTCGTCTCGATGCCGGACTTCGTGGAGCGCGCACGGGAGCGCGCTTCGCTCTGCATCGCTGCACTGTGGCTCGCGTCCAGCTTCGGTCGACCGGAGGGCATCGACGCGCTGCGGACGATCCTCGGCGATGACCCAACAACCGTCCTATCCCGGCACCGTGATGCCCTCGCCGGGACCGAGCTTCTCGGGCCGTGGCTGAGTGGCGTGGAGCAACAGGGTCTCAACGCCCCGCCGCGCCGTGCGACCTGGCAAGTCGCGCCTCCACAAACCGCCAAGGGCAAGCGGGCGGCGGACATCACCGTCGTTGTGCCGTCCTACCGCCACGAGCGTTTCATCGAACGGACACTCGCCAGCGTGCTCTCGCAGACCGCAACCGACTTGCGCGTGCTCGTCGTCGATGACCAATCAGATGACCGCACCGTGGAGCTGGCTGCCGCGACTGGCGATCCGCGCGTCGAGGTCGTGCAGAACACGAGCAATCTCGGGCTCGGTGGCAGCCTGGCGGGCGCGCTGGATCGCATCGATACGCCCTTCGTCGCCGTGCTCAACTCGGATGACCTCTACCACCACGAGCGGCTCGAGCGCTGCAGGCAAGCTCTCGTCGACCGTGACCTCGACCTCGTCGCAACAGCGTTGGCGCCGGTGGACGCAGCCGACCACTATTGCCGGGTCGAGGATTCTCCGGCAGCCCTCGACGGGCGGCGCATGCACGACTGGCTGCGCTGGTACGAGGACCATTGCCGCTTCGGCGAAGTGCCGGCGCAGCTGTTCGACGAACTGCTGCAACGCTGCTTCCTGATCACCAGCTCCAATCTGTTCGGGCGTACCGACTACCTGCGGCAGACGAAGGACCGCTGGGAGAAGCTCGAGTTCTGCGTCGATTGGCAGTTGTTCCTCGACAGTGCGCGACACGGGCGCCTCGGCGTGCTCAGTGACAGTTTGCTCGCCTACCGCCTGCACGGTTCCAACACGGTGTGGTTCGACGAGGACCGCGATTGGCGCTACTGGCTCGAGGTGAATCAGGTCATGGCGCGCGTGCTCGGTGACATGGTGGCCGAGGCGGGGGACGGCGATTTTTCTCCGGTGCTCGCGGCGCTCGCCGGTCCGATCTCGTGCAACGACCACGTCGGCGGTAGTGGCATCCTGCTCGGGAACCTGTTGAACCACCTCGGTCTGCGCCCGCGCGACCTGGAGGGCGCGGACGTTGTCTCACACATGCGCGAGCTCTGCCGCAAGCGACGCGGCACCTCGCGGGCACAGGCGATGTTCGACGACTTCGGTGGCGATGTCACGCTGTTGCATCGGTTGCGCGCCGAGTGGCCCGAGCACGCGGCACGGCGCAGCCGTAGCGAGGCGCTGCGGGATGCCCGCGGCCGGATCGAGACGCTCGCCACCGGGCTCGTCGAGGAGCGCGACAACGTGGAGCGGCTATGGCACAGGGCGGAAGCCGAGCGCGACCAGGCCGAGGCGGACAAGGTGGAGATTCATGCTGAGGTCGCAGGCGAGTGGGAGCGCAAGAAGGCAGAGCTGACTGACCTCTACGAGAAAGTGGGCAGCCTCGAGGGCGACGTTGGTCGGGTCGAGTTCGAGAAGTCCGAGGTCGAGCGCGAAGCACGAGAGACCCGAGAGCGACTCGAGGAAGGGGTGCGTTCCGCCGACCAACGGCATTCGGAACTGACGAAGCGACACGGTGATCTCGAGCACCGACACGGTGATCTCGAGCAGCGACACGGTGATCTCGAGCAGCGACACGGTGATCTCGAGCACCGACACGGTGATCTCGAGCACCGACACGGTGATCTCGAGCAGCGACACGGTGATCTCAAGCAGACCCATGCCGACCTGGGCCACCGGCACGGTGAGCTTGCCGCGGAGCTAGAGCGGCTACGCCGGTCTGCTGAGTACCGGTTCGGCCGTCGGATGCTCAACAAGATGCGGCTGCGTCCTGTGTTCAACGTCCTCGAGCGTTGGCGCAACAAGCTGCGCCACTGGTTTGCGATTCGCCGCCTGACCTTCGACCGCTTGCTGTCGCGCAAGAAGCCCTTCCGCGCGATGGCGTCCATTTGCTGGAACTTCCCGATCTACTCGCAGACCTTCGTCTACCAGGAGCTGACCCAGCTTTGGCACCGGGGCTTCGAAGTACGACACGTCTATTCGTTGCTGGGGCCACGTTCGGACCTGCACGGCCCGTTCGAGCACCTGTGGGGCCAGAAGCACTGGTTCCCGCTCGATCCCGCACGCCACTTCGCTGACTACGAGCGCTTCAACAAGCGGATGCCCGACAAGGTTGCGCGGCTCATAGAGATGCTCAGTGAAGCGTCGGGTCTGCGCGAAGCCGACCTGGTTGCCCACAACAATTTCCTGGAAGCGTTCACCTACACGCGCATGGTCGAGGCCTGGCGGCCGCACTACCTGCATTCGTATTTCTTCTATGACCGGTCGTTGTATGCGCTGGTGGCGGCGTTCTTGCTCGATCTGCCGCGCGGTGTGAGTTGCTACGCGGATCACCTGCTCGACGACTACGACCTCAAGGTCGTGGCGCTGCACGTTCGCCTGTGCGACATCGTCATTGCCACCTCCGCCCGCATCAAGGAGGAGCTCCTCGCGCTCGCACCCGAGATCGACGCGGACAAGATCATCGTGAAACCCAACGCCATCGACTCCGACAACTTCCCGGTAGTCGATCGCCCCGAACCCGTCGACGGGCCCCACCGATTGGCTTGTGTGTGCCGGATCGAGCCGAAGAAGGGCCTGATCTACCTGGCAGACGCCATGCGCATCCTGCGCGACGAACGCAAGCTCGCGGTCGAGTTGCACGTTGTCGGCGAGGCGGACCCGAGCACGCCTGGCAGTGAGGCATGCAAGCGCGAACTCGATGCCTACCTCGAGGAACACTCGCTATGGGGCGTCGTGCACCTCGAGGGGCGCAAGTCGCAGGAAGAAGTGCGCAGGTTCCTCGACATGTCGCAGATCTTCGTCGCGTCGTTCATCGAGACTGATGCGGGCGACAAGGACGGGATTCCCACGGCATTGCTCGAGGCCATGTCCACGGGGATCACACCCGTGGTGACGGATGCTGGCTCGATGGTCGAGGTGGTCGATGCTGACGTCGATGGACTGATCGTCGCGCAGAGAAGCGGTGTCGCTCTGGCGGACGCCATCGAGGTCTTGATTCGCGGTCCCGAGCGTCGCGCTGCATTCGGCCGAGCCGCGGCTGCGAAGGCACGCGCCAAGTTCGACGTGCGCGTCTGCGAAGGGCGCTTCCACGAGCGCGTGGATCAACTGTTGGCGACGAGGCGCGAGGGCGCGTAGCGGGTCTTGGTGAACTCGGTGGGTCTGAGGGGCTCCGTTCGCACGGTAGAGAACGAGGTGGTCGCCGTCTGCCCGGTGGGACGGTGGGCGGAGCACCGGTAAGGTCTCTGTGCCTGGATGTCGATGAGGGGAACGCGTTGGCTGAGAGCGAGAACACCCACAGGACGGCGCGCCCGCCGAGCAACAAAGCTCAGGCCGGTGCAGCCCGCAAGCCCCGGTGGGGGCTGACGCCGATCGCTGCCGAAGATCTGTTGCTGTCGGTCGTGATTCCGGTGTTCAACGAGCGGGCCACTGTCGAAGAGGTGATCGACCGGGTGATGCGGGTCGACGTCAACAAGGAACTGGTCTTGGTTGACGACGGGTCGACCGACGGGACGCGCGACGTCCTCGCGGATCTCGAAGAGCGGGACGGCGTGCGCGTGTTCCTGCACGACCAGAACCGCGGCAAGGGTGCGGCGTTGAAGACCGGATTCGCGGAGGCCAAGGGCAACGTCGTGATCATTCAGGACGCGGACCTGGAATACGATCCGAACGACTATGCGGCGTTGCTGCGGCCGATCCTCGAGGGGCGTGCGGATGTGGTCTACGGGTCGCGGTTCCTCGTTCGCGACTACACGCGCGTGCACTTGTTCAGCCACTACCTGGGCAATCGGATGCTGACCTTCATCAGCAACGTCCTGACTGGTCTGAACCTGACGGACATGGAGACCTGCTACAAGGTCTTCCGCAAGGAGATCATCGACGGCATCAATATCAAGAGCCGGCGCTTCGACGTCGAGCCTGAGTTGACTGCCAAGGTCGCCAAGACCCGCTGTCGGATTTACGAGGTGCCGGTCAGCTACGCCGGGCGCGACTTCTCCGAGGGCAAGAAGATCTCATGGTGCGACGGGATTGCCGCGCTGTGGGCGATCGTTAAGTTCCGCTTCGTCAACTGAGCCTCTGGGTCACCCCGCCAGCAACTAGCGCCAGCCGACTGGCTGTGTCCATGCCTGCTGTAGTTGGCGCTCGAACATCGGGTTACTGTGCGCCCTCGTCGATGTGACCACGGCGCGAACCCAGACCTCGTTGCCCGCGACCCGGTAACTCGCGGTCCCGCCAACGACGGTTGCCAGGGTCACGCCGACGTCGTTGCTGTAGCGCTTGGTTGCACGAAGTTTGTTGCCCTTGGCGTCGAGGACCGCTGCG
>NYZE01000048.1 GCA_002685965.1 Planctomycetota bacterium
GCGCGGCCAGTCGCCGGAAGGCGTCTTCGAACGAAGACATGGATCGGGTTGTACGGTCCCGAAGACGCGTCGCCACCGCCGAATCGCTTCCGTGCCAAGCCATCGGCAATGTCTGTAGCTGATCGCGTCTCCGATCACTACACCCGGATGCCGATACACTAGTAGAGGAGCAATGACGTCGCCGCGCGTTCTAAACCACCAAGTCCGGGTATTCGTTTTCCGCTTCGAGAACGAGAGTCCGAGCTTTCTGCTGCTGCGGCAACAGCCCCGCACCGAGAACGAACTAGGTCCGATTCGCGGCCCGGTCGCCGTCGACGAGCACCTACAAGACGCAGTGATCCGCGAAGTCCGTGAGGAGACCGGCCTATGGCGGCCGGCCCACTTG
This sequence comes from Planctomycetota bacterium, assembly GCA_002685965.1. Taxonomy (GTDB): domain Bacteria; phylum Planctomycetota; class UBA1135; order UBA1135. The sequence continues at coordinate 386 of NYZE01000048.1, forward strand.
ATCGACCTCGAGCAGACAACGACATTCATGCTCGGCAACGAAGGTCTCGTGCAGTGGCCCTTCGGTTACGAGGCCCCAGCACCCGACGCACGAGAAATCAAACCGGGCCCGACGGTGTGCGAGAGCATCTGGGTCCCGTTCGAACACGCCTTCGAGACCCTCGCCACCCCCGAAGATCGATCCGCCCTGGTAAGGCTGCGAGTCCTCCTCGCGGGTTAGCAGCAGAGTACGCTCGTGCTCGTGCTCGGGGCAACTCGAGTGCCCGCAGGGCACGAGAGTTGCTCTGCCCCACCCCCCCGCGTCTATCATCCCTCCGTCTTGCCCCTACTGATTCTCCACGTCCTCGTCGGGGGGCTGCTCGTGTGGGTCGGCGCCGAGCTGCTCGTGCGGGGCTCGAGTCGACTCGCGGTCCGGCTCGGCCTGCCACCGATGTTGATCGGCGCCACGATCGTGGCGTTCGGTACTTCGGCGCCGGAGGCGGTCGTCAGCTTGACCGCGCACGTCCAGGACCGAGCCGGAATGTCGTTCGGCAACATCCTGGGCTCGAACGTCTGCAACATCGGCCTCGTGCTCGGGATCACGGCGTTTTTGCTGCCTATGCGTGTGCGTGAGCAGACGCTGCGGCGCGAGCTACCCCTCGTCATCGTGGCCCAGCTCCTCGTGGTGTTACTGGCGCTCAACGGCACGCTCTCGCTCGTCGACGGCGTCGTCATGCTCGCCGTGTTCTTTGGCGTCTACGGCTACCTGACCCTCGACGGGCTGCGACTGCGCGGACAGCCAACGAGCGAAGCGGCACCCACCGAGCAGGGACACGCGGCGCGCAACGTCATGTTCACCGTGGGCGGGCTGGCCCTCTTGATCTTCGGCGCGAACGTGTTCGTCGATGGCGCAGCCGGCATCGCCACGCGGCTTGGCATGAGCGAGACCCTCGTCGGCGCGACCATCGCCGCCTTCGGCACGAGTCTGCCGGAACTCGCGACGGTGCTGCTGGCCGCCTTGCGCGGTCAGCTGGAGATCTCGCTCGGCACGCTGCTCGGCAGCAACCTGTTCAACGCGCTGCTCATCGGCGGCTCGCTCGCCACGATGGGCGACGTGCCGACCGGCGCGGAAGAGCTCTGGCACGCGTGGTGGATGGTGGGGGTCACGGCGTTGATTTGGCCGCTGTCACGCATCGGTCGCTTGTTCGAGCCGGGGCGTGGGTCGCACATCAATCGCCTCGGTGGCCTCGCGCTGATCGCTGCCTATGTCGCCTACCTGGTCGGGAGCTTCGTGAGCGAATGAACCCGCGTATCGGTGTCGACGTTGACCACGAACACGATGGCCGCCGATGGGTCTACAAGTTGTCGACCCGCTACGTTGAGGCGATCGTCGACGCGGGCGGCATTCCAGTCCTCGTGACCCCAGCCGATCCGCGTCCGATGTCGGAGATCGTCGCCAGCGTCGATGGGTGGCTGATGACTGGCGGCGACGACTTTCACCCATCGCTGCTCGGCCAAAGAGCAGAAGGCCGACCGATGCGCCTTCTGTCTGTGCACCGCGAACGCTTCGTGCTCGCGCTGGCCCGCGCCGTGCTCGAACAAGACACACCCTGCCTCGCTGTCTGCCTCGGCAGCCAGGCGCTCAACACGGCGCTCGGCGGCGAACTCTGGTTCGACCTGAGCTCCGAGTGCGGCGTCGAGCGGGACGGCATCGAGCACAAAGGTGGCGCAATCCATGCCGTCACCCCCGAACCGGGAGGGCTACTCTCCCGTTCATGGCAGGGCACAACGAGAAACTTGATGAGCCACCACCACCAAGCTGCGCGCCGCCTCGCCCCCGGGCTGCGCCTCGAGGCCCGCGCCGAAGACGGCGTGATCGAGGCCTTCTCGGCACCCGAACACCCCTTCCTCCTCGCAGTGCAGTGGCACCCCGAGGTACAGGACGATCGACCCGGCGGCGCTGACCTCGTTGCCGCACTCGTGCGTGCAGCCGCCGCGCGCGTAGACTCGGTGCCCGAGGCATGAGAGGCGAAAAGACAATCCACAAACGCTCCCTGCTCCGCGGCCGCGAAGGCCTTCGCTTCGCGGTGCTGATCGTGCTAGCGCTCGTCCTCGTCATCGTCGTGGTGGGCGCGTTCGACAAGTTCTACGGCAAGACCGAAGAAGCACAGAGCAAGCCGATCGATGTCGACATCCAGGCCTCGATCCCGGCAGTCAAGCGCGAGATGCTCACCAAGACGGTCAAGGAGGAGACCAAGACGCAGCGCTATCAGGCTGAGCCCGAGGCCTACGACCACATGCTGCAGATGGCCAAGCTCATCGTGCCGGGAACGCTTGAAGCGATGGGCTTGTCGGCGACCCCCGTGCCCGTGGACAGAGTCCGTAAGCAGCCTGACCGCTACCGCGGCCGCCCGTTGGCCTACGTCGGCGAACTACACAAGATCACGTCGAGGTCGGCGTTGAAGACCGAGGGGTTCATCGACTTCGCGCCGGAAAGCGGCGATAAGGCGCAGAAGATTTTCTTCACGGTACTGAGGCCCGTGCCTAAGGAGATCGACAAGGAAGGAAGCCTGGTCCGCATCGCCGGCCTGTTCTTCAAGCTGCGCGACTTTCAGTTCCCATTCCCGGTCGAACGCACCCCGCACATCGTCGGCTGGGAGCTGACTCCATTCGTCGAATCCATCGAGCCGGTGACGGAGCTCGACCCAAAGGTGCTCGCCGGCATCCACGACGCGCAGGACCGACCGGGCGAGATCCAAAAGCGGCCGTTCTATCATCTGTGTTCCTTCGCCATGAACCGGCCGGCGGACGGCGCCTGGAAGAAGGACATCCCCAACATCCAGCACAAGGACTGGGAGAGCATCCTGAACGCCGACGGTAAGACGCCGCGCGGCAAACAGTTTCGGGTGCTCGCGGAGTTGTTCGATGTGCAGATCAAGGTCGCCCCGCCGAACCCCCTCGGCGTCAAGTTCTGGACACGTGCCTGGGTGCATCACCCACACGCCAAGACGATCGAAGTGCACATTCCCGGTCGCGCCGACGGCGTCTGGCACACGGGCGACTTCGTCGTCTTCTACGGCGCGTTCATGAAACGGCACTGGTACAAGGCGGGCCTCAACGACAAGGGCGAGCACGTCGAGAAGGTCGTGCCACTGCTTGTCGCCGACAAACTCGATCACTGGCGGCTCGTGCGTAGCGAGGACGACTTCTGGATCAAGTTGATCCTCACGGTGATCACGGTGCTCTTGATCGGTGTCGTCGCCTTCCTCGTGATACGCGATAACGGTGCCGATCACGAAGTGCGACAACGCTTGCTCGAACGGCGCAAGCAGCGACGCGCCCAGCCGCGTTAGCCGTGCGCGAGTTCCAGCTACCACGCCCGGCGCAGCGCGACTCTGCGACGCGCATCGTGATTGGCAAGAGCGCCCGCCAACAACTCGCACAGCTGGTCGACGATACGTTCGGTGGCGCGCCTTGGGCGTTGTGTGCGGACGGACACGTCCTGCAACTTTGGTACGACGATCTCGCCGTCGAGCCGCCGCTCGGTTTCTTCCCACTGCCGCCCGGAGAGGCCGCCAAGTCGTTCGCCGTGGTCGAGAGCTTGCTCGAGGAGTTCACACGCGTCGGCGTCGGTCGTGATGCCTGCATCGTGACCCTCGGCGGCGGCGCTGCCGGCGACGCGGCCGGCCTCGCGGCGGCGCTGCACCTGCGCGGCATCGCAACGGCCAACGTCCCGACCAGCCTTCTGTCGATGGTCGACGCTTCGCTCGGCGGCAAGTGTGCAGTCAACCTCGCAACCGGCAAAAACCTCGCCGGCACGTTCTGGAACCCCGCGCTCGTCGTCATCGACCCCGACTTCCTCGAGACGCTGGCCGAGGTCGAGTTCCGCTCCGGCCTCGGCGAGATCGCCAAGTACGCGCTCGGCTTCTCGCAACCACTCGCCGACAGTCTGCAACAAGGCGTGGGCGACCTCGCCGCGGTGATCGAGACCTGCGTCGGCATCAAGGCGGACATCGTCATCGCAGACCCGTACGAAACCAGCGGCACGCGCGCGCGCCTCAACCTCGGTCATACGACCGCGCACGCACTCGAAGCGTGGGCAGCCGACGACGAAGTCCTCGTCCCGCACGGTCTCGCGGTGGGCCTCGGGCTACGCGTCGCCTGCAACCTCGCGCTGGAGGAAGGTCGGCTATCGCAGGACGAACACTCCAGCGCGAACGCACTGCTCGACCGGCATCAGCTCCCCGCAACCCTCTCCGACCTGATCGCCAAACCGCCGCCGGCCGCCGAGCTGACGCCCTTCCTCGGTCGCGACAAGAAGATCATCGCCGGCGAGCTCCGCGTCGTGCTACCCAATGGAATTGGCGCCTCTGAGGTCACGACGATTGATGCGAGCCGCTTCGCGCAGGCAATCGCAAACTGCTAGCCGCTTCGCCCGCGTACGACAGCGAGCAACTCCTGCACCGACGGGCGGTCGGCCGGCCCTCGCCCGACGTGGTGCAGCCGCACGGCGCCGGCAGGATCGATGAGCACGTCGCCGCCGAGTTGGGTCACGTCGCTGCCCGTCTTCTGGAGGCGGCGGCCACGCGCGAGCAGTTTGATGTAGGTCCAGATCGTGGGCGGGCCGTAGAGGTCCCACGCGCGACCGCGCAGCATGCCGTAGGCGCGATAGAGCTCGCGCTCGCCGTCGACGAGGAGCGGCCAACGGATGCCGGTCTGCGCCACGTATGCCTCCGCCATCGGACCCGCGTCGAAGGTCACTATGGCAACCGCTACGTCGAGTGCATCGAGCTCCGCCTCGACCTCACGCAACTGCGTGAGGTGTTCGCGACACGGCAGTCAGCCGAGGTGGCGGTGGAACACGAGTAACAGCCAGCGGCCGGTGAAGTCCGCCAACCGGTGCACCGTTGCCGACGCGTCCGGCAGGGCGAAGTCGACCGCTGGCTTGTTCTCGCGACCAGTCAACGCCGTACCGGTAATAGCTCCGCGGCCAGCTTGGCCGCGATCCCGTCGGCGATGAGCCGCGGGTGCGCACGCAGCTTGCCCCAGTCGCTGCTGTTGATCTGCAACGCAACCGTCAACCCGTATTGCGGATAGAAGGCGAGCTGCGCGGCGTAGCCAGGAAACCAACCGCTGTGGCCGTGAACACGGCCGAGCTTCGACGTGCGCGAGAACACGGCAAGGCCATAGGTCTCGCCAGGCCTACCGGTGCGAACGCCGTCGAGCATCACATCGCGCAACCTGGGGCCGGTGACTTTGCCGCTGTACAGCAGGTTGCCCCATCTGGCGAGGTTCTTTGTCGTCAAGGCGAAGCCGCCGCCGGTCCACTCGAGCTGTGGATTGACGATCATTTCGCCGTCCTTCTGGGCGCGCGTCGGCAACCCGAACGGGTTGTGCTCGGCCAGGTGTCCCTGCGCGAGACGATCGATCTTCGGCCGGTCGCTCGGCACGGTGTCGGTCAGTCCGAGCGGCGCAAGCAGGCGCTCCTTGACCGCGCCGTAGTAGGTGGTTCCGAGCACCCGTTCGAGCACCATGCCGGCGAGGATGTAGTTGGTGTCCGCGTACGACCAACCCTTTCCGGGTGCGAACAACGGCTTCTTGTCGAGCACGTAGGCGACAAGCTCCGCCGGCTTCCACTCTCTGCGCGGCTCAGCACGCACGTCGGCCGCGAAGGCAGGGTCACGCACGTGCTCCTCTATCCCGCTCTGGTGGCGTAGAAGCATGCGCATCGTCAGCGCCGCAGCGTTCGGCACGCGCGCGAACCACTCCTCCCTGGCGAACCACTGCGCGACCTTGGCATCGAGACCGACCTTGCCTTCGCGCACGAGCTGAAGGGCGAGCGCCGCGACCCAGGTCTTGCCGATGCTGCCAGACATGAGTCGATGCTCGACCGTCAGCTTCTCCTTGGTGTCGGCGTCGGCGTGACCGACCGCGACCGCGCCCTGGATGCCATTGGCCAGCACGAAGCTGACGCACGCGCCCGGGAAGCGTCCCTTCTCGTGCAGGCTCTCGAGCTCCGCAGCGACGATCTTTTCGAGCTTCGTCGCCTCGGCCGGCCGAGTCGCTGGCTTCGCACCCGCCTGCTGTAGTGCCAGCAAACAAAGCGCGAAAACAGAACCGAGCCCGGTCATTGCTGCAGCCACTGCGCCGCCTTGGTCAAGCGATCCAAGACGCGCTCACGGCCGAGCAGCGAGACGATGTCGAACAACCCGGGTCCTACCGCCGTGCCCGACAGTGCTGCACGAACTGGGTGCACGAAGTGACCGAACTTGATCTCGCGTGCTTCCGCGAAGTCGCGCGCATGTTGTTCGAGCTGCTCGATCACCGCGTCAGCCGGCAGGCCGGCCAACGCGTCGCGATACTCCTGCAACCATGTCGCAGCTTCCGGGTTCTTGCGCAGGTTCTTTTCCGCCTTGGCGTCGTAGTCGATGCCGTCGCGCAGCAGGTAGCTCGCTTTCTCCGGAAGTTCCGAATAGATCTGAATGCGCTCCTGATAGCACGTCACGAGGTGCCGGAACCAATCGCGACGCGACGCGATGTCGTCAGCCGTGCACGCGCCCGCTGCCACGAGGAACGGTGTCACCCGATCGAGCAAGGCATCCGTGTCCATGTCGCGGATGTAGACGCCGCACATCCATAGCATCTTCTCTTCGTCGAGGATGGAGCCGCTCTTGCTGAGCTTTGCAAGGTCGAAGCGTTCGATCGCCTCGCTGAGCGTGAACAGATCGCGCTCGGCATCGAAACCCCAACCGAGCAAGGTGAAGAAGTTGATCAGCGCCTCGGGTGGATAACCGTCGCGCTTGTAGTCGAGCAGGTTGGTCTGTGCGACCCGCTTGCTCAGCTTCTTACCATCCTTGCCAAGGATGAGCGGCAGGTGCGCGAACCGCGGCGGCGTGCGCCCGAGCGCAGCGAACAGCAACAGCTGTTTGACGGCGTTGACGAAGTGCTCCTCGCCACGGATGACGTGACTGATCTCCATGTCGGCATCGTCGACCGCGCTGCACAGGTTGTAGAGGGGACTGCCGTCCTCGCGCACCATCACCCAATCGTCAACTTGGCGCAGTTCGACGACAACGTCGCCCTTGATCAGATCGGGAACAGTGACGCTCCCCTCGGGGATCTTGAAGCGCACGGTGTGAGACTCGCCCGTCTCGACGCGCTTGCGCGCCTCTGTCGTGTCGAGATCACGACACCGCCGGTCGTACATGCCAACACCGGTGGTCTCGAGCATGCGCTGACGTCCTGCCTGCACCTCTTCCGGCGTGCAGAAACAGGGATAGGCCTTGCCGTCGCTGACGAGCTGGTCGACACACTCGCGGTAGCGGTCGCTGCGTTCGGACTGCAGATAGGGTCCGAGGCCGCCGCCCTTCTCCGGCCCTTCGTCCCAATCAAGTCCGAGCCAACGCATCGCTTCGAGGATGCTGTCGAGGCTCTCCTGAGTCGATCGTGCGCGATCGGTGTCGTCGATGCGCAAGATGAAGCAGCCGTCGTTGGCACGTGCATACAGAAAGTTGTAGAGCGCCGTCCGCGCCAGGCCGATGTGCACCGGTCCAGTAGGGGACGGCGCGATGCGAACTCGGACCGCGCTCATGCCGGGAGGGTAGCGCGGCGCTGGGGAACGTGCACCGAACTAGCGAGGCTGCATGAGTCGGCGGATCGCCTTGCTGATCGCACGCCGTACGTGCTCGGATTCCTCGACGTCGAGGCGATTCTTCAGAGGCTTGAGCGCGGGTCGCGCCAAGAGTCCGATCCGTCGCAGAGCCTCTGCCGCCCGCAGTCGGGCGAACTCGTCCTCGGAATCCAAGAAGCCAGCCAGCACGGGCACGGCCTTCGAGTTTCCCGGCCATCCGAGCGCCTCGATCGCCGCGTAGCGCACGCCCTCATGGGCGTCTTTTGTCCGCGGCACGATCTTGCTGACCGTGTCTTCGCGCATGCGCGCCACCGAGCCCAGCGCCGACACCGCCGCGAGCCGCACTCCGCTGTCGCGGTCGGCCAAAAGCTTGGTGAGGACGGTCGCGGCGGCGACGCCGGCACCGCCGATTCGCATCAATGACAGCGCAGCGTCGCGCCGGATCGACGCATCGTCGTTCTCGAGCAGGCCGATCACTAGCGTCACGAGCGGCGCTGCGACTTCGCCGAGCCCACCGATGACTTCGAGCACCAAGCGGCGCCGGCGAGCTGCGCTCGCCTGGATCAACGCAAGACGCACCCCCGGGACCGCGTGTTGGCCGAGTGCGATCAACGATCGCACGGCCGTGATCCGCACTTGCGGTGACTCGTGATCGAGCATGCCGATCAAGTCGCCGACCACCGGTGCGCCGTGCTCTCCGAGGAGGAGGAAGGCTCCCTCTACCCCCTGCGAAATATCGACGTCGCCTTCCAACGTCAGCGATAATAGGTCTGGTAGCGCGGGCAGGGCAGCGCCACCCAACCTGCCGAGCGCCAATATGGCCGACAGGCGCACCGCCTTGGGATCACCCGCCTTCGCCGCCTTGCGGATCACTGTGATCGCGGGCGCAGCACCGGACCCCATCCGACTCATGGCCCTGGCAGCGTGGGTGCGCATCGTTGGATCCGGGCCTTCCATGATCGCAGCGATTCGCTGCCACATCTTGCTGGCAGGTCGACCGATGGAGCCCAGCGTCGACAGGGTCAGGACCACGGTCGCTTGGTTCTTGTCGTCGAGTAGCGGGCTGAGCGCATCCACCGCTGGCTCGCCCATCGCCACGAGGGCCTGCACCGCCAGTGAGTGCAGGTAAGGATCACGGAAGGCGTAGACGAGTTCGGCGAGCTGAGCCTGCGTCGTCGGCCGAATCCGGCCAAGTGAATCGAGCGCCGACGCGCGTGCGTGGTTGTCGTCACCGTGCAGGAGGCGAGTCAGAGCGGGCAAGGCGGGCTCCCCAATCGCAGCGATGCAGAGTGACGCAAAGCTGCGCACCATGCCGTGTTTGTCCGCCAGGCGCTCCAGGAGTAGGTCCAAGATCGGCAACGCCGCTGGCCCGTAGACGCTTTCGAGTGTCCGCAGCAAGTGCAGGCGAGTCTGCGCGCTCGGATCCGACAACGCCTTGCCCAAGTCTGGTAGCAGCTGTCCCAAATCGTCGACCAGGTTGGTCGTGACGTAGAAAGCGAGCCCTCGCACGCGCGCATCCTCGTCCTTCCACAGCTTCTTGATGTCCGCAAGGAGAGGCTTTGCCTTGCCCTTCATGCGGCCGATCGTGCGCAAGACGTAGCCGCGCAGATCGACATCCTTGTGCGACAAGAACTTCTTCAGGCGCGGCAGATACTCCGCACCCGCGTCACCAAAACCCTCGATGACCTGCAACACGGAGACGCGGACCTGCGTCGCGTTGTTCTCGTCCTCGAGGTATTGCCACATGTAGGGCATGACCCGCTTGCCCATCGCTGACAACTTGTCGATGGCCACGAAGCGCAGCTTCCGATCGACGAGGTTGAACTGGCCGATCAGTCGCTCGATCTCAGCCTTGTCGATCTGCCCCTGCAGCGCCTTCTGTGCACCGGCTTGCCGTGGAACTGCAACGCACAGCACCAACAGGACGAAGGGAACGCTCATGCGAGAAGCCTAGCAGGCAGACCCAACGATCGGCGGCACGCCTGACGAAAGGAATGGTCATGGGGAGTGCGGACCGCGTTGCGCTACCGCAGGAAGAGTCGATGAACCACGAAAGGCGTGGCGCTGACGATCGAGCCCTGACTACCTGCGGACGCTCGCCGCTTGGTGAGAGATCGACAACGGTGATCGCCCCGGCACTGGAAGAGAATGCGGCACACGCCAGGCGGCTCCTGTATGCAGTCATCATGGTCAGGCCACAGATCGCCACCGCGTGCGGCCTCCTGGCGGCCGCCTGCACCCTGAGCGACACCGGCCAGGGCGGGCAGGACCGAGGAGCGCCGCCCCAACTCGAGACGCCACCCAAGGTCACAGGCATTGACAGCGTGACGCTCGGGCTCGTGTTCGAGATCGAAGGCGCGCCGCAGCGCACCCTTCGCGCGATCCAGGCCTGGTTCCAGGAAGCGATCGGGCAGGGCCCCTGGCTCGACATCGACAACGGTTCCGACTGGCAACACCGGCTCGTCGTGCGCGGCGAGGTAACGTCGGCCGCGAGCACCCTCACGACGGCCTACACCGTTGGCGACCAGACCGTAGCACTGGCCGGTGTTCGTGGCTTCGCACGCCACGACCTCACCAGCGCCCTCGACCGACTCGCGCTCGAGACACGCCGCGGACTCGGCGAGCCCGACGTTTCGATCCTCGCGCACCGGCGCAGCGTCGAGGCGATCGTAAGCGCCGACGAGCGCGTGGCGGCGGCGTGTGCGGTCGCACGCAGGCTGGTCGACAACCGCCGACTGCCCGGTGCCGCAACCGGCCTGCGACGGGCGCTGCAGTTCGATCCATCCTGCGCACTCGCCATTTCAATGGCGGCGGGCGTGCACATCGACCAGGGTCAAACACGCCGCGCGGTCGAACTGGCGCAGCGCGTGCTGCGACTGCCCGAGCGGGCATCGCCAGCGGCGATGCATCGTGCAACGCGCGTGCTGTTGCTATCGCAGAGACGCTATGCGGAACTCGTCGATAATGGCGCTGCGGCGGCACGCGC
>NYZE01000049.1 GCA_002685965.1 Planctomycetota bacterium
TCATCGTCTGACCCTCGTGCGCACGAAGTCGACGATCTCTTCAAACGGCGTGCCGACCGGGAAGACACCGGCGATGCCGAGGTCCATGAGCGTCGCATGGTCCTGGACCGGGATCACGCCGCCGACCATGACCGGCAGCTTCCCGACGCCGTGCTCCTCGAGCGCCGCGAGCACGTTCTTCGTCAATGTCAGGTGGGTCCCCGACAGGATCGACAGGCCGACGATGTCGGCGTTCGTCTCGACGGCCCGGTTGGCGATCGCGTCGGGCGACTGGCGCAGGCCCGTGTAACGGACCTCCATGCCGGCATCGGCCAGCGCGCGGCCGACGAGCTTGGCGCCGACGTCGTGGCCATCGAGGCCGGGCTTTCCGATCAGGACGCGGATCGGCTGGGTGTCAGAAGTCATCGCGTCATGCCTCGGGCGATGTTGAGCTTGAGAATCTCGGATGTGCCGCCACCGATCAGCAGGAAACGCGCGTCGCGCAGGTATCGCTCGACGGGGTACTCACTCGCGTAGCCGTAGCTCGCAAGGATGCGAGCCGCCAGGTCGCAGGTGTGGACGGCCTTCTCGGAAGCGAACAGTTTGGCCATCGACGCCTCGTCGGCGTTCTCCATTCCCTGATCGCTGCGCCACGCCGCCCACTGCACGAGCCGCCGCGCCGCCTCGAGATCGGTGCGCATCTCGGCCAGGTGAGCCTGGATCGACTGAAAGCGGCAGATCGGCTTGCCGAACTGCACGCGCTCCTTGGAGTACGCGAGCGCATCGTCGAGCGCCGCGCGCGCGACTCCGATCGACAGCGCCGCGGTCATGAGTCGAATGTCGGCGAGGATCCGTCGCAAGTAGGGCACACCCTGCCCGAGCTCGCCGAGCATGCAGGTCGCAGGCGTGTCCTCGAACGAGACCTCCGACGTCAGCGACGCCTTGACCCCCATCTTCTCGATCGCGCGGCCGACCGTCAGACCCGCGGCGCCGCGCTCGACGAGGAAGACGCTGAGCTCCCTCTCTTCGGAATCGCTGTCGCCGGTGCGCGCGAACACCGTGAACATGTCCGCGAACGGCGCCGACGTGATCCAGGTCTTCTGGCCCGTGACCCGCCACGTTCCTTCGACCTCGCGGGCCGAGGTCTTCATCGAGAACAGATCACTGCCCGAGTCGGGCTCGGTCATGCAGATCGTGCCGCGCACCTCGCCCGCTAGCGCGGCCGGCACGAGACGATCGCGCACGTCTCCAGTACAGAACGCCTGCACGAAGTGGCTGCCCATCAACGCCTGCATCGTGCAGCACGCGGCAACCGCGAGGCTGCCGTACGCCAACTCCTCCGTCGCGATCAGGAACGACTGTACATCGAGGCCGGCGCCCTCCGGCTCCGGATAGCGCATGGCGAAGAAGCCGAGCTCTCCGGCTCTCGCGAACAGCTCACCCGGAAACCGCGGCTCTGTGTCAAGCTCGGCGGCGACCGGTCGGATCTCTTTCGTGGCGAAGCTCTGGAAGAGCTCGCGGATCGCCTGCTGCTCGTCGGTCAGCGTGAAGTCCATGCTCACCGACTCCTGAGCTCTCTCGTGCCGGCCTCGTCGAGCCGCAACGCGTCGTCGACGGCGACCCCGTACGTCTCGCGCGCGACCTCGATCGACAGGATGCCGTTGCGCACCTCCTGCGCCACCTGGGCCGCGGGGCGCTCCAGCGGATCGCCATAGCCCCCACCGCCACCGGCCTCCTGCACGTAGAGCGTTCCCTTCGGCACGCCGGCCACGAGGTCCTTGCTCGTCGGCGTGTGCACGCTCGCGTCGGGATAGTGCAGCTCGATCTTGTTGAGCGTGCCCTCGCCGCCGCCGAACAACCCGAATGCGGGTTCGACGTCGCCGTCCCCGAAGATCACGACCTGCGTGTCGTCGCTGCCGACAAGGTAGCGCGTCACGACACCGAGGCCGCCGCGATGCCTGCCGGCGCCGGCCGAGTCCTGCAAGTACTCGTGCTCGAGCAAGAGGTGCGGCGTCTGCTGCTCGAACATCTCGTAGTCCTGATCGAGGATGCCGCCCGACGCATCGATCATGCCGATGTGGTCGTAGCCGTCGCAGCCCGCCATCGCGCCCGAGCCGCCCTTGAGCCCCATGAAGAGGATGTCGATGTAGGCGTCGTCCTTGCGCGGGTCCATCCCTGTTGACAGCGAGCACAGCAGCTGGTTCCAACCCGCGGTGACCCGCTCGGGGATCGCATCGGCGAGGGCACGGATGATCGCGTCCGCGTTGGGCGGACACAGGTGGTTGCCGAACGTCGTCGCCGCCGGGTACGCCGCGTTCAGGATCGTCCCCTCCGGAATCACGATGTCGATCGGCTCGACCATCCCCTGGTTGTGCGGGATGTCCGGGTTGACCATCTGCAGGAAGGTCAGGATCGTCGCGGAGGCGCTCGACGTGTAGGTGCCGTTGACGAAGCCGTTGGTCTGTGCGTCGGTCTTGGAGTAGTCGAAGGTGATGTGCTCGCCGTCGACCGTGATCGCGACGCGGATCTGGTACTCGGACCCCGGGTTCTTGCCGTCGAAGTAGACCGTGCTCTCGCCGCGGTACGTGCCGTCCGGGATCGCGCGGATCTCCGCCTGCATGAGCTTCTTCGTGGCCGCGAACAGATGCTCCTTGTGCGCGACGAAGCTCTCGAGCCCGTACTTCTCGATCAGCGACACGAGCCGCCGCTCGCCGACCGTGCACGCGCCGATCTCGGCGCGCATGTCCTCCTGCACGATCTGCAGGCGGATGTTGGCGAAGATCAGGTCCCAGACGTCCTGGCGCAGGACACCGCGCTCGATCACCTTGACGGCCGGAATGCGCAGCGCTTCCTGCCATACCTCGGTGGCGTTCGGGTTGTAGCCGCCGCGCACGGCGCCGCCGATGTCCGCCTGATGCCCCTTCGTCGCCGACCAGGCGACGAGCTCGTCGCCGATGAAGATCGGCTTGAACGCCGCGACGTCGTTGTTCTGGTTGCCGAGCGTGAACACGTCGTTGTGGAAGAACACGTCACCCGGGAACACGTTGCCGCGGAACTTCTCGGCGATGTGCGCGCACACCGGACTCAGCGAGAAGCTCAGGATCGGCAGGTTCTCCGTCTGCTCGAGCATGTTGCCTTCGGCGTCGTAGAGACCGGTCACAAAGTCCTTCGCCTCGCACAGGATCGGCGACCGCGTCGTTTTCTCCATGCTGACGCTCATCTCGTCCGTGATCGCCTTGAGCGCGCGTCCGAGGATCGCGACCAGGACCTTGTCGATCTTGACGTCCGTCATGTTCAGCTCCCTCGCCTGGTCAGAAGACAGCTGCCGTGGCGGTCGATCTCCGCAGTGAACGACTCCGTCACGAGGATGGTCGTGTCCGTGCGCTCGATCAGCGCCGGACCGCCGAAGCGGTTGCCCGCCGCGAGCGCGTGTCCGTCGAAGACCGGCATGTCGACGAAGCGCGCCGTCTCCGGCGCATAGGCTCGACGGCTGCCCTTGCGCGCGGCGTCGGGCGCAGCGGGCCCCGCTTCGAGCTCGGGCAGGTCGGGCTTCTCCGTTCGGCCGATCGCGCGTAGTCGCACGTTGATGAGCTCGATCCCCATTCCTCCGCCCGCGAGGTCGTAGCCGTAGAGCCGATTGTGCTCGGCGTGGAACGACTCAGCGATCGTGGCCCGATCACCGCTCTGGATCGCGTCCATCGGCACGGCAACAGTGACCTCGTGGTATTGCTTGAGATAGCGAAGGTCGAGCGCCACCTGCCGTTCGATCCGTTCGTCCGGGACACCTTCGAGCGCGAGCTGTCCATCGCCCTCGCCGATCATCTCGGTGACGAGCCCGCGCAAGGCATCCAGGTCGATGTCCGCGAGCCGCGACACATAGGACCGGACGTAGTCGTGCTGCAGGTCGCTGAGCAGCATGCCGGCTGCGCACAGCACCGACGCCGTCGGCGGCACGAGGAGACGCGGCATCTCGAGCTCGTTGGCGATCATGCACGCGTGTAGCGCGCCCGCGCCGCCGGCCACGACCATCGGGAACTCGCGCGGATCGAGGCCGACCTTGACCGTGATGTCGCGCACGCCGTGCGCCATGTTGGCGTTGATCACGCGGAACATCCCCGCCGCGGCGGCGTCGACGTCGAGCCCGAGCGGCTCGGCGATCTGGCCGCGGATCGACTCCCGTGCTTGCTCGGTCAGCAGCGTCATCTCGCCGCCCGCGAAGTCCTCGGGGTCGAGATAGCCGAGGACGACGTTGGCGTCGGTGCAGGTCGGACGTTCGCCGCCGAGTCCGTAGCACGCCGGTCCGGGTAGCGCGCCCGCGGACTGCGGTCCCATGTGCAGGAGTCCGCTCTCGTCGGTCCAACCGATCGAGCCGCCGCCGGCGCCGATGGTCGTGATCGCGAGCATCGGCAGGGCGAGGCGCAGGCGGTCGACGTCGCCCTCGTTGTTCATCGCTGCCTCGCCGCCGCGCACGAGCGAGGCGTCGAAGCTCGTGCCCCCCATGTCGACGACGATGCAGTCCTCGGTGCCTTGCGCCCGCGTGTAGGCCGCGGCCGCGCGCGGCCCTCCGGCCGGTCCGGACAACAGCGTCGTCGCGGGGCGCAAACGTGTCACCTCCGGTAGCGCGACACCG
This sequence comes from Planctomycetota bacterium, assembly GCA_002685965.1. Classification (GTDB taxonomy): domain Bacteria; phylum Planctomycetota; class UBA1135; order UBA1135. The sequence continues at coordinate 4,610 of NYZE01000049.1, forward strand.
CCGTTCGACTGCATGACGAGCAGCACACCGGCGAAACCAGCCGCAGCAAGCTTCTCGGTCAGGCTGGACAGGTAGCCGTGCAGGATCGGACCGACGTAAGCGTTGAGCACCGTCGTCGAAACCCGGTTGTAGAACCGCACGGTCGGCAAGACTTCCGAGGACACACTGAGGAATGCCTCGGGCATCTCGGCGCGGACCAGCTCGGCGGCAGCGCGCTCGTGCTCGCCGTTGCCAAAGGAGTTCATGAAGCACACGGCGACCGCCTCGACACCAACGTCTGCGAACAGCCGCAGCGCGGCGCGAAGGTCGTCGCCGCTCAGCGGCGTCAGCTCCGCTCCCGCGTGGTCCAGGCGGCCGGTGACGCCACGGCGCAGGTAGCGCGGCACCAGCGGCGTCACGTTCTGGTAGCGGTTGTCGTACTGCTTCTCGCGGATGCCGCGCCGCATCTCGAGCGCATCCCGAACGCCTGCGGTCGTGAGCAGACCGGTCTTGGCCCCGTTGCGCGTCAGTGTCGCGTTCGTCGTCACGGTCGTGCCGTGCACGATCGTCTCGATCTGTGCGGCCAGATCCTCGAGCTCCATGTCGTGCGCTTCGGCGATCCGACGCAGTCCGTTCAATACGCCCACCGACGGGTCCTCGGGCGTCGACAGCGTCTTGTAGGTCTCGACGGCGCCGGCGCTGGACCAGAGGAACAGGTCCGTGAACGTGCCGCCGACGTCGATCCCGATTCTGAAGCTCATGAACCTGCAACACCTCGCGTGCCGGCCGCGGACTCACGGCCGAGTTGGTAGGCCCGACGGTTGATGTCGACGAGCCGCTCCGGGCTCTGCGCGTCAACCGCCCTCGCTAGCGCGTTCTCCACGAACGGCAGGAAGTCGAGCCCGGCGAGGAGGCCGAGCATCACGACGTTGAGCGTACGCGGGCTCCCCGCCCGTTCCGCAATGGACCTGGCGTCGAGCGTGTGCACTCGTTCCGTGACACCGCGCACCCGCTGGAGGATCGTCCCGAGCTCCGGATACTCGACGCCGCGCTGCGTCAGCGTGGCGAGCGCCACCGGCCGCTCGTTCATCAAGACCTCGGTCCGATCGCTCATGCGAGGTAGCGCGCGCTGGGTCTCGAGCGGCTCGAGGCCGAGCACGACATCTGCATCACCTGGCCCGATGAACGCCGTGCTGCCGCGCCCGATGACGACGGTCCCCTCGACGCTGCCGCCGCGCTGCGCCATGCCGTGCAGCTGGCCGACGCGCGCGTCGAAGTCGGCGTATCGCGCCGCGCTGCCGAGCACGCGCGCGGCGACGAGGACGCCCTGACCACCGACGCCGGCGATGACGACGCGGAAGGTCACGCCTCGACCTCCACCGGCTTGATGGCGCCGTTCGGGCAGAACTGCGCGCAGACTCCGCACGCGACGCAGAGGTCCTCGCTGATCTGCGGTTTGTTGCCGTCGACGAAGAAGGCAGGACAACCGAACAGGTCGATGCACGAGCGGCAGTTGCCACACGCGCCACAGATCATGCAGCGCGCAGCCTCGGCTCTCGCCGAGGCCTCGTCGAGCGTTCCGGTGACCTCGTCGAAGCTACTGCGCCGTGCAGCTTCGTCGAGCTCGGGCGGCCGCTGTCGCCCTGCGCGATCGATGCGCTCGACACCCGGACGAACACTGCCCGCCGACGCTCGCGCCGGTGGCGGCGGTGGCCGGCGATCGGCCGCGTCGTTCCCCCGCATGGCACGGTCGATGCCCCAGGCGGCTCGCAGTCCGGTCGCGATCGCGCCGGTAACAGTGCCGTCGCCCGGCGCCAGGTCGCCGGCCGCGAAGACGCCACGCCGGGGCGTCGCGAGGGTCGTCGAGTCGACAGCGAGTCGACCGTCGTGCCAATCGAGGGTGTTGCCGTTGCCGAAGGCGGCCCGGTCGACCGTCTGACCGATCGCGACGATGACCTGATCCGCCGGCACCACGTTCTCGGTGCCCGCGACGGGCTGGAAGTTGTCGGGATCGAACCGGCCCTCGACGCGCGGCTCGACTCCCACCAGCTCGATGCCGTCCGCCGTGCGGCGTACCGCGCACACCCGTGTCCGGATCTCGATGCCCTCCTGAGCGGCCTCCGCGATCTCGCTGCGGATCGCCGGCAGCTCGGCCCTCGACTCGAGACACGCGATGACCACGCGCTCGGCGCCTGACCGCAGCGCCGTCCGCGCGCTGTCGATCGCGGAGTTGCCGCCGCCGATGACGACGACGTGGCGGCCGGTCGCCGCACCCGAGCCGCGCGACGAGCGCAGGTAGGCGAGCGCGTCGACCAGTTCGGGGCCCTCGGAACCATCGGGGCCGTCGAGCTCGAGTGAGCGGGAGCGGCTCGTGCCGATCGCCAGCAACACCGCATCATGCTGCTCGACCAGCTCATCCAGGTGAAGGTCACCACCGAGTCGGCGCTCGCCGACGAACTCGACGCCGGTCGCGCGAATACGAGCGACGTCGCGGCGCAGCACGTCGAGCGGCAGGCGGTAGCGCGGCACGCCGGTCAGCAGCAACCCGCCGGGTTCTGCATCGGAGTCGTAGACGGTGACCGCGTAGCCGCGCAGGCGCAGCTCGTGTGCCGCGGCGAGACCACAGGGTCCGGCGCCGACGACCGCGACGTGGCGGCCGTGCTCGGGCTCGAGCGTCGGTGCGTACGGAAACTCCTCCTGTGCATCGGCCCAGTCCACGACGAAGCGCTTGAGATCGTTGATCGCGACCGGCTCGTCCTGGTCGGCGCGCACGCAGGCGACTTCGCACGGTCGGTGGCAGACGCGGCAGACCGAGCTCGGCAACGGCAACCCGGCCATGATCAGCTCGAGCGCCGCGGCGTAGTCACCCGATGCGATGTGCGCGGCGTAGCCCTGCACGCAGAGGAAGAGCGGACACGCGCTGGCGCATGGCGCCACCTCGACCGGGGCGACGGGCACGCCGTTCTCGAGGGACCGCGCGCGCGCCATCGCCTGCTCGAAGGCGTGCGTCGCACTCTGGCCGCAACGATGACCGCACGCCTGCCGGCCACAGTGCTGGCACAGATCGTGATCGATCGTGTAGGTGGTCGCCGCCTTGGCTTCGACTGACTGGCACGGCTCCTCCATCACTGCGGCGTCGCCGATCCGTTGCGTGAACACCGGACAGGGACGTTCCGTGATGATCACGCTGAGACCCTCCGTCTCGCGCGCCTTGCGGAAGGCAGCAACCGTCACCGCGAGGTCGTTCGGATCGACGACCTCGACCCGCTCGGCGCCGAGCGCACGCACGACGCCGGCCAGGTCGACGCGCCGTTGGATACGCCCCTTCTCGATCTCCGCCGACGGGCTCTCCTGGAACCCGGTCATCGCGGTGACCTCGTTGTCCATGATGACCGCGACCATGTCGACGCCTTCCTTGATCGCGTTCAGCAAGGCCGGCATGCCCGAGTGGAAGAACGTCGAGTCGCCCATGAACCCGACCGTCTTCTGCCCGGTCGTTCGACTGACGCCGGCGGCGAGCGTGAAGCCCGCGCCCATCGACAGCAGCGCGTCGGCCGAATCGAGCGGCTCACCGAAGCCGAGCGTGTAGCAGCCGATGTCGTTGAAGAACAAGACGTCGTTGCCGAACGCGGCACGCGCAGCGAAGAACGCGCCGCGGTGCGGACATGCCGCACACAGCGTCGGTGCGCGCACAGGCGTGGGCACGTGCTCCGTCGGCGTCGCCGGCGCGTAGTCGATACCCAGCGCATCATGCATCGCCGCCCCGATCAGCTCGGGCGTGTACTCGTAGCGCGTCGGCAGATGCCCCGTGCGCTTGCCGAAGACGTCGACGCGCAGGGCGTTCTGCGCACAGAGCCGCAGCACCGTGTCCTCGACGAAGGGCAAGAGCTCCTCGACGACCAGCACGCGATCAACACGCTGCAGCTCTTCGACGAGCCAGCTCTCCGGCAACGGGAACGGCGCGCCGAGTCGCAGGAGTGACACCGAGTCGTCGCAGTCCTGCTCGCGCAGGATGTCGGCACACACCGCCGCCGGAACCCCGGCCGCGACAATCATCGTCTTCGCGTTCCCCGAGCGCCGCAGGAACCCCGAGCGGCGCAGCTCGTCGCGCGCTATCTCGAGTCGCTCGTCGACCTCTGCACGCAGCTTGCGCGCGTGCGCCGGGATCGGCACGAGATGGCTCGGATCTCTCGTGAACCCACGCACCTCGCGCTTGCGCATCTGCCCGAACGTGACCTCGGCGCGCGTATGACAAACGCGAGTCGTCGGCCGCAGGATCACCGGCAGGTGACTGCGCTCCGACAGCTCGAACGCGAACCGTGTGAGCTCGAGCGCTTCCTGGGCGGTGCCCGGGTCGAGCACCGGGATGTGCAGCATCGAGGCGACCGGCCGCTGGTCCTGCTCGTTCGGGCTCGTCATGCACGACGGATCGCCAGCGCTGACGATCACCATGCCGCCCACTGTGCCGATGTACGGAATCGTCGCCAGCGGATCGCCCGCGTACATCAACCCGAGGTGTTTCATCGCGACGATCGACCGCGCGCCAGCGAGCGACGCGGCGAACGCCATCTCGAGCGCGATCTTCTCGTTGATCGAATACTCGAACGTGATGCCGAGCTGCGGCGCCAGTCGCGCGAACGTGTCCGTGATCTCCGACGACGGCGTCCCCGGATAGCCGCAAGCGAACGCGACGCCTGCCTCGAGCGCGCCCCGCACGATGGCCTCGTTCCCGAGGATGAACGCCGCGTGCCCTTCCCGGTCGACGATCAAAGGGTCAACCGGCCGCTCAGAGCGGCTCTTCTCGTCGCTCTTGTTGTCGACCGAAACCTCACCCACGCCGGCATCCTATCCGCGACAAAATGCGGCCCGCGGTTCCTCGTTTGTCGGGTTGCTCGCCAGCAGGAACTGGTTGTCCAGACACGGTCGCTCCTCGCAGTACACCCCACATGCGACACCTGACACACACTGCCGGAGTCCTGGCTTCTCTTCTCGCGCTTGGTCTCGGGGTTCCCCGTGCGGCCGGCCAAGAGCAGTTCGCCGAGATCTCGAATCAGCGCCTGGCAGATACTCGATTCGCAACTCGGTCGCTGATCGTGCGCGAGCTCCTGCCGGCTGCGACTCGGGCGTCGCCGGTTCGCCACGCAGGTAGCGCGCGACGACCTCGCGATAACGCCGCCTGCTCTCGGGCGTTCCGTGCTCGCCGAGCGCGATCTGGCGCCGTCGTCCGTCGGGGTCGCGAAGGATGGTGTAAGCCTGTCCGCTTCGCTTGTGCCGAAGGTAGCTCGGCACGTCTTTTTGTCTCCTCAACTCGGTCATCGGACACGTCTCCTGGCTGAAGTGTTGGACTTGTCCAACAGTTCTCAGCGCACAGAAGCGCGTCCTCCGAGAAGGAGGAGTACCCAACGCGTTGGGATCGCCACGTTTAGAACTGGTCGGGGCGAGAGGATTCGAACCTCCGACCTCTTGCTCCCGAAGCAAGCGCGCTAGCCAAGCTGCGCCACGCCCCGAACCTGGGGGAGAAGGGCGGGAAGCATAGCGAGGGGGCGGTGGGACTCAAGCGATGGGGTGGACCTTGAGGAGCTCGCCGAGGACGGCAGTGGCGTAGCTGCCTTTGGGCAGGGAGAAGTCGAGCACCAGGTCGTCACCCTCGCGCGCGATGCCCGCTCGGGCGAGTGGGACGCGGAGGGCACGGCGGCCACCCTTTTGCGACCAGGGGCCGCCTACATCGAAGGAGTCCCAGGTGAGGTGGAGCTGCTCCATGGCAGTGGACTCGATGTCGGCCTGGGCGCCGGCGGCGCGGAGGCAGGCTTTGCCGGGCAAGGGTGCGCTCGGTGAGATCTCGAAGCGGGCGAGGCGCGGCGCTTCTTCGGCGGCATCCTTCACGAGGAAGCAGGCGCCGTTGTCGTGCTTGTAGGCAATGTCGCCGTCGCAGACCTGGTCCAGGGTCTGGAGGCGCGCGGCAAGAACGCGGTTGAAGACCTCGGATTGGACGGCAGAGGTACAGAGAGAGAGGAAGCGCTTGGGGAGGGAGCGGACGCCGGGTTCGGCGCGGCCACGTTGCTCGGCCGTCGACAGCGCGCGGCGGACGAGGCCGTCGCTTGACCCTTCGGCAAAGAGGCGCAGAAACTCGTCGAAGTCCCCGGCCAGGAGCGCGCGGCCGAGCTTCGGCGTGACGCCGCGGTGGCCGAAGCGTTGTTCGCCGAACCAGTTGGGCAGGCCGCGCGCGGTGAGCACTTCGATCACCTCGCGGGCGCGCGCTTCGTCCCCGTCAGCGGTGTCGCGCACGCGGATCTGGAAGCGATTGCTGCGCAGGTGACCGACCTTGAGCTTGTTGCCGTGGCGAGTGACTTCGAGCACGTCAAGCCCCGCAATGTCGACGGCTTCGACGTCTTCGGGGGAAGCGAACTCGAGCGAGAGCCACTGGCGAGTGACGGCGTTTCGATCCTTCAAGCCGGCGTGACCGAAGTCGTCCTCGCGCCGGCCAAAGGCCCGTGCGAGGCGGCGGATGACCTCGAAGGTCGTCAGCTCGCGCTTCTCGATGCGAAACCAAAGGTGCGTGCCCTCGCCCGTGAGCTCGTAGGCGAGGCGCTCGTCGACGACGAAGTCCTCGGGCTCGGCCCGCACGCGGCCAGTGATGGCCGGGATGTCCTGGGTAAGGAAGTCGGTCACTTCTTGAACTGATACACGTCGTGACAGCGCTGGCAGGACTTGTCGAGGTCGGTGAAAGCGGCGCGCGCACCAGCAACGGTCTTGGCCTCGGCCAAACGATGCACGTGTGATTGGGCGTCGGCGAGCATGCGCGCGTAGTCCGGCTCGGGCCGGACCTGCTTGAGCACACTGCTGGTGAGCAGGTGGGCGAGCGCCTGGGCATGAGTCCGGGCGATGCCTACCTCACCGCGGTCGAGCGCCGCCTTGGCCGCGGTCCGCACCCGATCCACGTCAAACATGACATCACGGCTGGAGCGGGTGCACCCCCCCACCACGATCAGCACGCACAACATGGCTCGCATCCGGGCATCATGCGCCTAACCTCCGCCGGATGCCGCGCCGTCCCTCCGAACTTCCGACCCTCAAGTTGAGCGTCCGCGCCACTGGGCGGCATCCGGTCTTCTGGCGCAAGCAGGTACGGCGGCCCGAACGGCCGATCGCTGCCGGCTCGCTGGTCTTCGTCGAGGACAAGCTGGGGAGACCCGTCGGCACGGGGTTTTACAACTCGCGCTCACAGCGCGCGCTGCGAATGATCGATCGCGGCCGCAGGCCCGTCGGTGAGGCGCACGTGATGGAGCTGGTCGAGCGCGCCATCACCTGGCGCGAGCAGGCCCTCGGCCTACCCGAGCGCACCAACGCCTACCGCCTCGTTCACGCCGAAGGCGACGGTGTGCCCGGACTGATCCTCGACCGACTCGGCGACTACATCGTGGCTCAGGTGTTCTGCAAGGGCATCGAGTCGCTCATGGAGGGCATCGGCGAAACTCTGCTCGCTCGCTTCCCCGGCAGCAAGCTCGTGCTGCGCGTCGACGCGCACGCACGCAAGCTCGAGGGCATCGATCTCACCGAGACCGGCGCCGTCGACACCGCCGAGCTGACCGAGGAAGGCCTGCACTATGGCTTCGTTCCCGGCGCTGGACACAAGACAGGGTTCTTCTGCGATCAACGGGAGAACCGCCTCGCGTTCGCAGAGTTCGCGCGTGGTCGCAAGGTGCTCGACCTGTTCTGCAACAGCGGCGGCTTCGGCATGCACGCCGCGCGCAGCGGGGCCAAGAGCGTGCGCGCGGTCGACCTCGACGAGGACGCGGTCGCACTCGCGCGCGGCAACGCCGAGCGCAACCAATCGCGCGTCGACTTCGTGCACGGCGACGCCTTCGAGGTACTGCGCGGCGAGGCCAAGGACCACGACTGCATCGTGCTCGATCCGCCCAAGTGGATCGCCGGCGACAAGGACCGCGACCACGGGCTCGGCCGCTACCTCGACGCAAACCGGCTCGCGTTCGCAGCACTGGCACCCGGTGGCCGACTCCTGACCTGCTCGTGCTCGGGTTCGCTCTCCGAGGACCACTTTCTCGCGGTGCTGCGCGAGGCCGCGGCGCGCGCCAATCGCGACGCACGCCTGCTACGCATCACGGGTGCGGGCCCCGACCATCCAGTGGCGCTCGAGTGTCCGGAGACACGCTATCTCAAGGCCGCTTGGTTGGAGGTCCGGTGAAGCCATTCGAGCTGTTCTGCGCGTGTCTGCCGGGGATCGAGTACATGCTCGCCGCGGAGATGACGAATCTCGGGCTCGGCACCGTCACCCCCGAGCCCGGCGGCGTGACGTTCGCGGGCCACAAGAACGCGATCTACCGCGCCAACCTCGAGCTCGGGTTGTGCAGCCACGTCCTGTTGCGCCTGGGGCGTTTTCACGCGCGCGGCCTGCCCCACCTGCTGCGCAAGACCGCCACACTGCCGTGGGAGAACTTCTTGAAGCCCGGAGAGCCGGTCGCCATCCGCGTCATGTGCCGCAAATCGAAGCTGTATCACTCCGGCGCAGTCGAGCAGCGCGTGCGCTTGGGGATCTTCGAACGCTTGCACGACATGCCGCCCATGCCGAAGAAGGACGGCCAGGCGACGGTGCATGTCCGCATCGTCGACGATGAATGCACGCTGTCGTATGACACGACCGGGACGCCACTGTGGCGGCGTGGCTGGAAAGAAGACGTGCGCAAGGCGCCACTGCGCGAGGACCTGGCACGGGCACTGATTCTGGCATCGGGCTGGGATCGGAAGTCACCGTTGATCGACCCGTTGACTGGTTCGGGCACGGTCGTGATCGAGGCGGCGACGATGGCGCGCCAACTCGCGCCCGGTCGCAAACGGTCGTTTCTGTTCGAGACCTCGCCCTTGCTCGATACAAAACGCTGGCAGCAGGTGCGGGATGCGGCGACCGAACGCGAGCTGACGACAGCGTCGCCGATCTTCGGCAGTGATCGAGATGCGGGCGCAATCAAAGCAGCAGGGGCTAACGCCGAGCGCGCCGGGGTCGCCGGGGACATCGAGTTCGCGTGCACTTCGCTCAGCGAGTCGCCCGGCTTGTGCGGCACGCCGGCGGTCGGGGAGCTGGGCTTCGTCGTCACGAATCCGCCGTATGGGCATCGCATTCCTGACAAGGACGGACTGATTAGCCTCTACCAGAAGCTCGGGCACATGGTCGGCGAGCTACCGGGGCGGTGGACCCTGGCGCTCTTGAGCACGAATCGGCGCTTGGCGCACAAGGTCGGCATGCCCATGCAACGGGAGTTTCTCACCGACCACGGCGGCCTCAAGGTCAACGCCTTCCGCTACGCTCCGACGGCATGAAACCGGCGCTCCTCCTCCTCCCCCTATCGTTCGCGCCCGCCTCGTTCCTTGGACAAGACGCTCAAGCGGGCCAGGTCGCCCAGTTGAAGGTCGCCGAGTTGACGGCCGCCGAGTTGACGGCGCTGAAGGAGATCACGCTCGCGCGCGTGCGGAAGACGATCCGCTTTCTCGCTGCCGACGAGTTGAAGGGCCGCGATACATCGTCGCCCGGACTGCACAAGGCGAGCGAGTATGTCGCGCAACGCTTCAAAGCGGCCGGCCTCGAGGGCCTCGGTCCGGATGGCAGTTTCTTTCTCGCCGCGACCGTGAAGGTGCCGCCGCAGCTCGGCTTCCAGTTGAAGGGCAGCGAGGGCGAGATCAAGTGCCACGGGTTGCTCGCCGCAGGAGCGAAGCCGCTGCGCTACGCCGGCAAGATCAGCAGCGAAGTCGTGAAGGGACAGCCGCTCTTTTTTCCCAACCCGGACAGCCGCAACGAACGCAGCGCGATCATGACCACGGTGCGCCGGGCCTCGCGCGCGGCGCGCAAGGGCGCGACGGCGTTGTTGGTGCAGACCGAGCAGGTCAGTCGGCTCGCTCTGGCGGCGAAGAAGCTCGACACGGAAGAGGGCAGGGGATTGATCGGGCTGGTTTCGCGTTCACGGATTCCGATCCTGCTCGTTCCCGGCTGGGGGCAGCCGGGGACGTTCATCGTCGACATCCCGCAGGCGGTCGAGGCGCCGGACGACAACCGCAACGTGTGCGGCGTGCTGCCCGGAAGTGACGCGAAACTGAGCAAGGAAGCCGTGCTCATCACCGCGCACCTCGACCACATCGGCACGCGAACATCGCGCCGTGGTGGGTCGGAGAAGGACACGATCAACAACGGCGCCGACGACGACGCTTCCGGGTGCACGGGCGTCATGTCTCTCGCCGATGCCTTCGGCGCGCTGAAGACGCGGCCGAAGCGGAGCGTGATCTTCATGACGTTCTGGGGCGAGGAGCGCGGCCTCTTGGGCTCGAAACACTTCTGCGCGCACCCGGCGTGGCCGCTCGAGAAGATCGTCGCCAACGTCAACCTGGAGATGCTCGGGCGGCCGGAGGAGGGGGCCCAGCACAAGGCGTGGATGACGGGCTGGACCAAGTCCGACCTCGGCGAGCTGATGGCGCTGGGTGCTGCCCGCGTTGGCGTCGAGGTGTTTCGCCACCGTCGCTTCAGCCCGATGCTCTACGGCTCGAGTGACAACGCGTCGTTCGTCCGGGCCGGCGTGATCGCGCACAGCTTCTCGGCCGGGTCGCTGCACGAGGACTATCACAAACCGGGTGATGAGTGGGAGAAGCTCGACTTGCCGCACATGACGAAGGTGATCCAGGGGATGTTCACCGGGTGCTTGCCATTTGCTCACGGCAAGTTGACGCCGCGGAAGAAGTAGCACGGGGATCGCCGCCGCGCATCGAGACCCGGCCGTGGTGGACGGCAGGGTCTCCCTCAGGGGCCAGCCCCCTAGCCGCGGAGCTCGGCGCCAGCTTCGGCTGCGGCTTCGCGGACGCGGGTGATGTAGCGCTCTTCGTCCTCGGCGGTCAGCGTGCGCTTGGGCGAGGACAGGGTGACGGTGAAGTTGAGGCTCTTCTTGCCCTCGGGGAGGCCCTGGCCACGGTAGACCTCGAACAGGTCGACGGCGCGGACGAGCTTGGGGTTGGCCTCGCGGCAGAGCCTCGTGAGTTCGGCGACGGTGGTCGACTCGTCGACGAGGAAGGCCAGGTCGACAGGTTGGGAGGGAAACTTGGCTAGCGGCTCGTAGCTCTGCTCGACCTCCGGCATGCGCAGGAGCTCACGCACGTCGATGCAGAAGGCGGCCGCGACTTCGCCCGGCGCGGTGATGTCGAGCGCTGCCACCGTGCTCGGGTGTAGCGCGCCGACGTAGGCGACGATGCGGAAGTCGTTGTCGGGATCGTGGAAGACCGCCGTGCGGCCGGGGTGCATCCACGAGATCTGCGCGGCTTCGCTGTCGCTTAGGCGACGCACCGGTAGCGCGGGTCGGCCCATCCTCCCCAGCAAGTGCTCGACGTGACCGCGCACCGTGCGGCAAGGGCTCTCGGCTTCCTTGCGTTGGTCGACGAGGGCACCGCAGGCCTGGATGACCTCGAATGGCAGCTTCTTGCCGTCGCGCTCCTCGCCGTCGACTTCCGGGCGATAGCCCTTGCCGACCTCGAACAGCGGCACGACTTCCTGGCTGCGCAGGTTGACTGGCAGCGAACCGAGCAGCGAGGGCAGCACGTCGCACCGCATACGGGTCATGTGCGCGGCGACCGCATTGCCGACGCGAGCGTAGGCGCGGTCTTCCAGGTCGAGCTTCGCGCACAGGTCGTCGGGCAGGAAGCTGTAGTTGTAGGCCTCGTCGTAGCCGCACTCGTAGGCCAGGCACTCCCTGAGCTTCCGCACCAAGGTCAGCTCCGGGTCGTGCACGATCGGCTCGACCCTGGCGCGCGGCGCGAGGGGCTCTACCTCGTCGTAGCGGTGGCGGCGACCGATCTCCTCGATCAGGTCTTCCTCGATCTCAATGTCCTTGGTGGCGCGCCAGGACGGAACGTCGACGTCGAAGCTGCCCTCGCCGGCATCGTTGAGCGTGAACCCGAGCGGCTCGAGATACTCACGCGCCCGGTCAGCAGCGATGTCGATGCCGAGCACCTTGGAGGCACGCGCGGTGCGCAGGCGAACGGTGCGCCCATCGAAGCTCCAGCCCCCCGGATCCGACATCGGACCAGCGATGCGACAGGTCGGCGACAGCTGCTGCAAGAGAGCCGCAAACTTGGTGGCGCCGGTCGCGGCCCAGGTCGGGTCCAGACTCTTCTCGAAGTGGGCCGACGAATCAGTCCGCAGGCCGACGCGGGTCGACGTGCGGCGAATCGTCGCCGCGTCAAAGCTCGCCGACTCGAGGAAGACGGCATTCGTGCCCGGCTCCACCATCGTGCCCTCGCCGCCCATCACGCCGGCCAGCGCGACCGGGCGATCGCCGTCGCAGATCAGGAGGTCGTCCGCCGTCAGCGTACGGTCCACGGCGTCGAGCGTGCGGATCCTCTCGCCGGGCTCGGCCAGGCGCACGACGATCTCGGGGCCGGCAAGGCGGTCGAGGTCGAAGGCATGCATCGGCTGGCCGAGGTCATGCAGGATGAAGTTGGTCAGGTCGACAACGTTGTTGATCGGTCGCTGCCCGATCGCGAGCAGGAGGAAGCGCAGCCACGCCGGCGATGGTCCGACGACGACGTCGCGCATGACGAGGCCGGTGTAGCGCGGGCACAGTCCCCGCGACGGGGCGATGTTGATCGGCACCTCCTCGCCGCTGGCGGGGACGTCGATGGCGAGCCTCTCCCCCCCTTCCTGAGTCATGTGCGGCTTGAGCTCACGGCCGTAGATCGCCGCGAGCTCGCGCGCGAAACCGTAGTGCCCCCACAAATCGGGCCGGTGGGTCAGTGACTTGTTGTCGATGTCGATCAGCGTGTCGCGCGCCGGTAACACGTCTAACAAGGGCGTGCCAGGTGCGACGTCGGTGTCGAGGACGAGGATGCCGTCGTGCTCTTCCGAGATGCCGAGCTCGCGCTCGGAGCAGATCATGCCCTCGGAGGCTTCGCCGCGGATCTTGGTCTTCTTGAGCTTCTTGCCGTCGACCGGCAGGCGTTGGCCGACGCGCAAGAGCGCGATCGACTGGCCCTGGGCGACGTTGGGCGCGCCGCACACGACCTGCAGGAAGTCGCCGGGACCTGCCTGCACGCGGGTCAGCGACAGCTTGTCGGCGTTCGGGTGGCGATCGCACTCGACGACGTTACCGACGATCACCTCAGAGAGCGCGTCACCGAACGAAGACACGCCTTCGACCTCGGCCGTCGCCATCGTCAAGTCGAGCGCAAGCTGCTGCGGGTCGATGCCGTCGAGGTCGACGTAGCGCTGCAACCACTTCAGGGAGAGCAGCATGTCACGCCCTCCTGAACTGACGCAGGAAGCGCCGGTCGCCACCGGTGAAGTCGCGGATGTCGGTGATGCCGTAGCGGAGCATGGCCAGACGCTGCAAGCCGAGACCGAAGGCGAACCCTGTCCACTCTTCGGGATCGATGCCGCCGAAGCGCAGCACTTCAGGGTGCACCATCCCGCAGGGCAAGATCTCGAGCCACTTGTCCTCGCCGCTGTCGAAGGGGTCGTGCACGTCGAGCTCGAAGCCGGGCTCCACGAAGGGGAAGAAGCCGGGGCGCAGGCGGATCTTCGGGTCCTTGCCGAGGATCTCGCGCAGCAGCGTCTTCATGACATAGATCAGGTGCGCGACCGAGATGTCGCGATCCACCATGAGCCCTTCCATTTGATAAAAGGTGTGCTCGTGCGTCGCGTCGACCGCTTCGTTGCGGAAGCAGCGACCCGGCACGATGACGCGCAGCGGCGCGCCGAGTTTCAGCATCGCACGCAGCTGCGTCGGCGAAGTGTGCGTGCGCAGACAGTTTCCGTCGTCGAGCCAGAAGGTGTCCTGCGTATCGCGCGCCGGGTGCGACGCCGGGATGTTGAGCGCGTCGAAGTTGAACCACTCGAACTCGACCTCGGGGCCGTCGCACTGGCTAAAGCCCATGCCCTCGAAGATGTCGACGAGCTCGTGCGTGACCTGGGTGATCGGGTGCAGGTTGCCGACGAGCGGCGGGATGCCGGGCTCGGTCGGGTCGAAGGGGCCGCCTTCCAGTGCATCGGCGAGCGCCACGCCGGAGAGTTTCTCCTCGCGCGCCTCGAGTCTGGTGGTCACGTCCACCTTGGCGTCGTTGACCGCCTTGCCGAAGGCAGGGCGCTCCTCGGCCGACAGCGTGCCGAGGCTCCGCAACAGCGCGGTCAGGGCACCCTTCTTGCCGAGGTACTGCGACTCGGCGCCCTTGAGGGCGTCGAGGTTCTCTGCCGCATCGATGGCCGCGAGGGCCTCGGCCCTCAGCTGTGCGAGGTCCGGGCTCATGGCTACATCCCCTCGCGGACTAGGCGGACAGCGCCGCCTTGGCCTTGTCTACGATGCCGGCAAACGCGTTCGGGTCGTGGATCGCCAGCTCGGAGAGCTGCTTGCGGTCGAGCAGGATGCCGGCCTTCTTCAGGCCATTGATGAGCCGGCTGTACTGCAGCCCGTGCAGGCCGGCGGCGGCCGACAGGCGCGTGATCCAGAGGCGGCGGAAGTCGCGCTTCTTGAGCCGGCGATGCCTGTAGGCATAGGTCTGCGCACGCATGACCGCTTCGGTCGCGGTGCGGATGAGGCGATGCCTGCCACCGACGTAGCCCTTGGCGAGCTTGAGGATGCGGCGGCGACGCTTGCGTGACGCTGGTCGTGCGGTAACGCGCATATCAGCCTCCCAACAACGTCCTCATGGTCTTGGCCTGCAAGCCGACCACGAGTGCTGCCTTGCGCAGGTTGCGCTTTTGTTTGCGCGAACGGCGCACCAACATGTGACTGGTGTTGGCGTGACCACGTTTGACCTTGCCGGTCTTGGTCAGCTTCATGCGCTTGGCGACTGCCTTGCACGTCTTGGCTTTTGGCATCTTGTCCTCGTCTCGTTGACGTTCGCCTCCAGCGCGTAACGGGCAAGCCATGAGCCCGGTTCCGGACCGCCGAAGGTTGTCTCCCGAATTGGGCCGCGGAGTCTAGGGAGCGGGGTCGGTCGGCGCAAGAAGCGTCCGCGGGCCTACTTCTTGGCCTTGGACACGATCATGTTCATGCGACGGCCCTCGAGACGCGGCTCGCGCTCGATCTTGGCCAGGTCGGCGAGCGCCTCGACGAAGCGGCGCATGACGTCGAGGCCGACCTCCTGGTGGGCCATCTCACGACCACGGAACAAGCAGGTGACCTGGACCTTGTCGCCCTTGGCGAGGAACTCCTTGGCGCGCCTGACCTTCACGTCGAGGTCGCCCTGGGCGATCTTCGGGCGGACGCGAACCTCCTTGAGGTGGACCTGGTGTTGCTTCTTCTTCGATGCGTGCGCCTTCTTCTTGGTCTCGTACTTGAACTTCCCGTAGTCCATGATGCGACAGACGGGAGGGCGCTGGTTCGCTGCTACTTCGACGAGATCGAGGCCACGTTCCTTGGCCATCGCCAGCGCTTCGGCAGTCTCGGTCTCTCCGATTTGCGCGTTGTCCTCGTCGATCAAGAAGATCGGCGTCAGCCGGATCTGCTCATTTACTCGGTGGGAATCGCGCGGTGGCGCTTGTGGTGCGTACTTCAAGAACCTCCTAATGCGCTACGGGCATGTGCCATGCGGACACTGCGCCGGGACGCTCTCTTACAGGGCAGTTGACAGGCTTGCTCAATGGGCGAGCGATCACGATAGCCGACTCGCTCGGGAGCGCAGGGTGCCCCCTTGTGCGGATCGAATGTTCGGCGTTCAGGTGGCGTGGACGCATTCGAGACGGGAGCGCTTGTAGCCGCCACATCATGTTCTTTCCCGAACCCGCCGGGAAATGTCGCTCGACAGCTCGGCGGGCGAAAGGGCGCCGAGATCGCCGTCCTTACGGTGGCGCACGGCGAGCTTGCCGGACTCGAGCTCGCTGTCGCCGATGACGGCGACGAGCTGGATCTTGCTCTGCCACAAGTGGTTGCGAATCTTGGCCCCCACCTTCTCGGACGAGGTGTCGAGCTCGACGCGGTGACCGGCTTCGCGCAGCTCCCGCACGGTGGCCGAAGCGGCGTCCGCGTGGCGCTCGCCGACCGATAATACGACCGCTTGGACCGGCGCCAGCCACAGCGGGAAGCAGCCTGAGTAGTTCTCGATCAGGATGCCAAAGAAGCGCTCGAGCGAGCCGAGCAACGCGCGGTGGATCATGATCGGGCGGTGGGTTCCGCCGTCGTCACCGATGAAGCTCAGGTCGAAGCGGTCCGGCAGGTTGAAGTCGCACTGGATGGTCGAACACTGCCACATGCGGCCGATCGAGTCGCGGATCTTGACGTCGATCTTCGGGCCGTAGAACGCGCCGCCGCCTTCGTCGACATCATAGGCGATGCCGGATGCGTCGAGGGCCTTGCGCAAGGCAGCGGTCGCGGTGTCCCAGATGGCTACATCGCCGACAGCCTTCTCGGGCCTGG
Source organism: Planctomycetota bacterium (assembly GCA_002685965.1). Lineage (GTDB taxonomy): Bacteria > Planctomycetota > UBA1135 > UBA1135. The sequence goes on from NYZE01000049.1 coordinate 20,986, forward strand.
TCGAGAGCTCGAGATCAAAGTCCTCGAAGCCGAACGCGCGCAGCATGTCGAGCACGAAGTCGAGCACGCGCGCGATCTCGTCGTCGAGCTGCGATGGCGTGCAGAAGATGTGTGCGTCGTCCTGGGTGAAGCCGCGCACGCGCATGAGGCCGTGCAGCATGCCGGCGCCTTCGTAGCGGTACACGGTGCCGAGTTCGGCCCAACGGAACGGCAGCTCGCGGTAGGAGCGACGCCGGTCCTTGAACATCATGACGTGGAACGGGCAGTTCATCGGCTTGAGCAGGTACTGCTGCCCGTCGATGTCCATGCCGGAGTACATCGACTCCGCGTAGAAGTCGAGGTGGCCGGAGGTCTGCCAGAGGTCCGCCTTGGCAACGTGTGGGCTGTAGACGATGTCGTAGCCGCCGTCTAGGTGCTGCGCGCGCCAGAACTCTTCGATCTTGTGGCGGATGAAACCGCCCTTCGGATGCCAGAGCACAAGGCCAGCGCCGAACTCGCCCATGGTCGAGAACAGGTCGAGTTCCTTGCCGATGCGACGGTGATCGCGCTTGGTCGCTTCCGCGAGGCGGTTCTTGTGCGCTTCCATCGCCTTCTTGGTGGCGAAGGCGTGGCCGTAGATGCGGGTGAGCATCTTGTTGGACGCATCGTCACCTAGATAGGCGCCGGCGATCGACAGGACGGCGAAGCCGTCGCCGAGCTTGCCGCTCGACGGGATGTGCGGGCCGCGGCACAGGTCGGTGAAGCCGCCGTGCTTGTAGAAGCTGATCTCGTCGTCGTCGGGCGTGCGCTCGAGGATCGGGATCTTGTAGTCGTCCTCGAGGTCGCGCGCGATGCGGAGCGCTTCCGGCTTGTCGACGACCACGCGCTCGAAGGGGCTGTCCTCGGCGACGATCTCCGCCATCAGCTTCTCGATCTTGGGCAGATCGTCATCGGTGATCGGCTTGTCGCCGAAGTCGATGTCGTAGTAGAAGCCGTAACGCTCATCGTCGACGGCAGGGCCCTTCCAGAGCTTGGCGTCGGGGCGCATACGCTTGACGGCGTCGGCCATGATGTGCGCGCCGGAGTGGCGCAGCATCGTGAGGCCTTCGGCGCTGTCGCGGGTGACGACCGCGACGCTGGCGTCGGCGTCGATCGACGTCGACAGGTCGAGGGGGACGTCGTTCACGCGGATCGCGAGGGCGGCTTTGGCGAGGCCCTTGCCGATCGAGGCGGCAATGTCAGCGCCCGTGGTGCCTGCCGCATAGACGCGCTCGGAGCCATCGGGAAGGGTGATCTTGATCTCAACGTCGCTGGAAACACTCATGGGTCAGTCCTCGCTTCGCTCTTTCGAAGACGCGTGCCTGCCAGGCAGCAGACCGGAAGCGGGAGCCCTGCCGGGCTCTAACCGCACGTTCGCATCTGCGTTCGAATGAGGCCCATGAAGTGTGCTTATCGGCAGCGGCATGAGAATGGGTCAAGCCCCCTCCGCTGTCAAGCCAGCCGGTGTCCCGCACGGGGTCTGCCCCCTTCAGCGACACATGTACTTGCGAAGGGGTTCGGGGTAGGCGATCGAGCCGTCGGGTTCTTGGTGGTTCTCGAGGATGGCGAGGACGAGGCGGGTGGAGGCCGCGACGGTGTTGTTGAGGGTGTGGCAGAAGCGGGTCTTGCCGTCCTCGTCGCGGTAGCGGAGTTTGAGGCGGCGGGATTGGAAGTCGTGGAAGCGTGAGGCGCTGTGGGTTTCGCCGTAGCTGTCGCGGGAGGGCATCCAGGTTTCGATGTCGAACTTCTGGATCTGGGGTTGGCCGAGGTCACCGCCGCAGACGTTGACGACGCGGTATGGCAGCTCGAGGGCTTGCAGGATCTCCTCGGAGTTCTTGGTGATCTCGAGGTGGTGCTCCAGTGAGAGCACGGGATCGGCGCGATCGACGATGACCTGCTCGACCTTCTGGAACTGGTGCACGCGGTAGAGGCCCTTGGTGTCCTTGCCGTAGGTGCCGGCCTCGCGGCGGAAGCAGACGGAGCGGGCGACGTAGCGCTTGGGGAGCTCTGCGAGCGAGAGAATCTCGTCGGAGTGATAGGCCGTCAGCGGGACCTCGGCCGTGCCGACGAGGCTGAGTTCGTCCTTCTCGCAGCGGTAGGTCTGCTCCTCGCCGCCGGGAAAGTAGGCCGTGCCGAACATCGCCGGATCGCGCACGAGGAGCGGCACCTCCATCGGGGTGAAGCCCTTGGCAATCATGTGTTCAAGGGCGAAGCTCATGAGCGCCTCGACGAGCCTTACGGCGTCGTTCTTGAGGAAGTAGTGACGCGAGCCCGCGATCTTGACGCCACGCGGCGCGTCGATCATGTCGAGCGCTTCGCCGAGCTCGATGTGACTCTTCGGCTCGAAGTCGAAGGTCCGTACCTCTCCCCAGCGACGGATCTCCACGTTGTCGGCGTCGGTCTCGCCGTCGGGAACCTCGGCCGCCGGGATGTTCGGGAGCTGCAGAGCGAGCAACTCGCGTCGCTCCATCAGCTGCCGCTGGCGCTCCGTCAGATCCTGGATCTGTCCCTTGAGCTCCTTGAGGCGCTCCCTGTCGCCGGACTTGCCCGACGCCTTCTGCTCAGCCCGCAGCCCCTCGACATGCGGCAACACTTCGCGCAGTTCGGCGTCGAGGCGAACGAACTCGTCAACCACTGCCTCGCACGGCAGGTGCTTCTTGCGGCCCGCCTCTTTGACTACGTCCGGGTGCTCGCGCACCCACTTCGGATCGAGCATCCGAGAAGGTTACTTCCAGACGGGAAGCAGCTTGCCAAACAACTTGTGCTTCTTCTGCCGGAGACCGACGAACTGTCCATTCGGCACCTTCGCCGAGATCTCGTAGCGACCGTTCTTGGCATTCTTCTTGTCGATCGCGTAGGCGGCAGCGGCACGTCCCTGCACGTCCTTGTAGTTCCTCGAGACAGCGTTTAGCTCGAACCCCTGCAGCCGCCGCCACTGACCGACAGTCTTGGCGCCCTTACCGCCCTCCTTCTTGGCGACGAGGATCTCCGGCTCGAGAACCTCGGAGGCGATGCAGGTGATCTTGGCTCCAAAAGCCTCCTTGACCCACATCGTCGAGGAACTGACGGTGATCGTGTCGCCGGATCGGTCCGCCAGGTACTCGAGCCGGAGTGGCGCCCCCATCTTCAGCGTCACCTTCTGATCCGCCTTGACGTCGAAGGCCTTCGAGTGACCCTTCAGAATCACGGCGTCCATGTTGCGCGGCGGCTTGCCGTTGTGGATGCGTCCGTAGTAGACCTCGTAGCGACCGACTGGCACCACGACACCCCTGGCGCCCGCTGCCACCAGGTCGAACGCCGCCTGCGCCCACTGACCGCTGACCTCCTTGATGATCAGACTCTTCGGTCGTGCCTTGCCCTTCCATTTGAGTGACACGGTGCCGGTCTTGACCTGGGCCACGTCGAGCGGCCGCGCGTTGAGCTGCTCGTTGTTACGTAGCACCTTGAGGTGGTACCACTTGTCGCCGAGTTTCACGAACGGCGAGAACGGCGCCAGCTTGCCCTTGCCAATGCGCATGCTGTCGAACGCCGGATGCGATCCTGGCTTTGTCGTGCCCTCGTCGTTTGCGACCATCCAATCCTGGAAGCCAGCGCCGTCGCCCTGCAGCTTGTCGCCGAACACGCCGTTGATGTTCTCGTCATAAAGCGTGATCACGTTGCCGGCGACGTTTGCCTCGAAGTACGAGGCGCTACGCAGGAACACGACAGAGTCCTTCCGGTCGTTATTCCAGCTCGGCTCGAGGTTCAGCTGCGTGCCGCACCATGGCTCTTGCGATCCACCCAGCCACATGAAGTACCAGTAGTTGATCGCTTCCTCGCGCCCTGACTTGGTGTACCAGAGCTCGGTTGGCTTGCGTGGCGCGGCGAAGGTCACCTCGTCCTTCTTGGTAGGCTCTTCGTCCGGGTCGATCAGGTTCACGTACTTCGCCGGACCGAGCTTCTGCATCCAGATCTTGCCGTCCTTGAAGAACCAGAACTCCTTCTTCTCGGGCGTGATCCCGTGCGGCAACCACCAGATCGGGGACGAGCTCGCGTAGCGAGTCAGCCCTTCGAGCGGCTTCTTCATGACGCGGTGCTCGAGCTTCGCCGGTACCCACTTCGAGCCAGGCTGGTACGGCAGCAAGGTCGAGACCTCGCCGGGCTTCTTGAGGTCAACGCTCCCGTCCTTCTTGCCCTTCTTCGCTTCGTGCTCGATCTGACGCTGGATACCGTCGTACCAGTTCTTGTTGAGCGCGTAGTCGGCGTGCTTGGTCCAGTCGAGGTCCTGGTTGAGCTCGAGATACCGCTCCATCGCCGCCATCAGCCGCTTGGTGTGCCCCTCGTTCTTCGTACCGGGCCAGCCGTGCACCATGCTGCAGACCAGGTTCCAAGCCTTGGCCTCCTTCAGCTTGGCGCCGAGCTCCTGGTAGCGCTCAGCAATCAGCTGCATGCCGTCGAGTGCCCTCTCGAAGCCACGCTCCTTCTTGTCCTCCTTGGCCTCGGTGTACTGGCGCCAGGCAATGCTCTCTTGACCCGTCAGCTTGGCGATCATGTCGACCTCGCTCGGGTCCAGGTTGGAACGCCAACGCTCGATCTTGTCGAGTAGCTGTGAACCACCCCACGCCTTGGGCCAAAGCTCGCGCAGATCCTCACAGTAGTTGTAGGCCGCGTTGTCGTTGGCGTGCACGTACTTGTCGAGGTGGATCTCGAACTGGAGGATCGCCGCGTCCGGGTAGTCCTTCAGCGCACGCAGCACACGCTTGTTGTCGTTGAGCTCTTTGGCCTCTTTGAACTTGCGGACGAACTCAGCGTAGTCTTTCTCGATCTTGCTCTGCGCGAGCAGACCGGCCCCGGGCAGGCAGCAGGCGAGAACAACGAGCAGACGGGTCGTGGTGCGCATTCGAAGCCTTCCTCGGACCAGGGGTAGGATTCTAGCAGGGAGCCCGGCGGGGACTACCGCGCACTACGCCCGGGAAACCCTGCTGATCCCCCGCTAGTCGCCTTGTTGGGAGTACTTCTTCAGGAACTTGCGCTCGGAATCGGTCAGACCTGTCATCCCGACGTCGTTGATCTTGGCCAGGAGGCGGTCGAGTTCCTGCGCTCGCGCCGCACGCTGACGCCGCCCGCGCTCGCTGGCTCGAGCGGCGAGCCGTTCACCAACGCCTGAGAATCGATCACCGAAGCGCCAATAGACCAGCGCGTAGAGAACGCCGCCGAGGTGGGCCGAGTCCGCCACCCCCCCGGGGAAGCCACCGCGTAGCTGGGTGCCAACGTTGTAGAGCGCGATCACCCCGAGAATCGCCGCGAGCCACCAAAGCCGGATGAAGACGATGACGAAGATGACGCGCGAGTTCGGGTTGCGGCACGCCGCATAGGTCAGCACGCCGTAGCAGCAACCACTGGCGCCGACGACCTCGACCTCGGGGATGCCCATGGTGCCCGAGAACACGAGCCAGAACAGCCCGCCGGCCACCCCCGACAGCAGGTAGAGCCAGAGGAAGCGGCGCGTGCCGATCATCTCCTCGACCATCGTCCCGAAGAAGTACAGGACGAGCATGTTCATCAGGATGTGACCCAGCGACACGTACGAGTGCACGAACTGGTAGGTAGCGATGTTGACCAGGCCGAGCAGCGGGAAGGTCCCGAAGTTCTGAATGCTCAACCCGAGCCACGAGGACAGCGCACCCTCGGTGATGAACTGCACCAGCTGAACGGCGCCACAGGCGATCATCAGCCACTTCACGCCAGGCGTGAGCTGCGGGAACATCAACCCGCCGCGTCCATGACCCTCCTGCGGCTGGTAGCCATCCGATTCGAACGAGTAGCGGCTCATCGAGTGGAGAGGCTACGCCTCCTGGGTGTTCTGTGCAGCTGACTCGACGGGTTTCAGTGCGACAACCGGAGACGCCTCACCGCGGGCTTCAGCAGCCACACGCCGATACCGCCCAGGAGAACGACACTCTCGATGCCGTAGAACGTGAAGAGGTTGCGCAGGATGCCCGGAGCCGGGCCATAGCTGTGCAGGCCGATGTCGAACTGGTTGACGTGCCACCACGAGAACGCAGTCACCACCCCGAGCCCGACGCTACCAATCGCCAAACCGAGGTGCTTGATGAGCCCACCCATACGCGCATGTAGGAGCGCCAGCTGCATCAGACAGATCATCAAGGCGCCGTTCTCCTTCGGGTCCCAGCCCCAGAAGCGGCCCCACGAGTCGTTGGCCCACACGCCGCCGAGGATCGTTCCGACCAACGAGAACAGGAGGCCGAAGCACACCGCGCCATACACCATGCGCGCGACGTTGCGCCAGAACTCATCGTCGGGCTTGGGACCGCCGCGCAGTGCGCGGACCGCGGCGACCAGGTTGCCGAGGATCCAGAAGTTGGCCAGCGCGGCAGCCATCAGACTCGCCGCATAGCCCGTCGTGATGCAAGTCACGTGCGTCGCGAGCCAGAAATTCGTGTCCAACACGGCCTGCAGCGTCGGCATCGTGTCGCGCCCGTCGTGTAGCTCCCATCGATCGGCCATGAAGATGCCGAGGACCCCAAGCACGATCGCAATCGACAGCGCGACGCGGCGGCGGCTGACGAGCTCGACCAGCAGCAAGACGCCGACGTTGATCGCAGTGATGAAGAGGATCGTCTCGTAGAGCGTGCTGATCGGCGGACGACTGCGGATGTAACAGCGGAAGGTGATCGCCGTGATGAGCGCCGCGAGTCCCACCAGCCCAGCCAGCGGTACGGCCTTCGCGAGAACTCGGTTGCGCGGCGCCATCCACAGGAAGGCCAGCAGCACGAAGCCAAGCAGGAAGGTGTACTGAGACCAGTCGAGGAACTTGAAGTTGTAGTAGATGACTTCGGCCGGCACCGTGCCGTACTCGCCGCGCTCTTCCGCCATTCCTTGCAGGCTCGTGCACAGGTCCGTCAGCTCGGTCAGGAACACCATGCGATCGTCGCGGGCATCGAGGAGCCGCTCGAACCGCGCGCACACTTCCAGCTGCTTCGCCGTCGGCGGAGCGTCGGCACGCAGCTGCGCTTCGAACACATCGGAGAGCGACAGCCACTCGACGACGTCGACGCCCTTGGGCGGCACGAACGAAGGCACGCGACTCAGTTGCGTGTAGTGCGCCACCGACTCGAACAGTCGGCCCTCGGGCGTGGCCGGGTAACCCTTGGGATCGCCCTCCTTCCACTGCCCGAGCCAGATCTCTTTCAACACGCGAGCGTGTCGCAGCACCTCGCTGTAACGGACGGTCTCCTTGCCGCCGAACAGCTCCTTGAGCCTGTCGCTTCCGTCGACCTTGTAGCGCTCGCGCGCGTAGTCCAGGAAGCTCGCCAGGGCCCTGAACTGCACGAGGTTGCGGACGAGCCGCGCGACTTGGCGCTGGACCGGGGTCTTGTCCTTGAACTGAATGGTCGAGTAGCGCTCGGCCAGGTCGCTCAGCTTTTCGAAACCGGGCTTCAGCTCGTTGTACGAGTAACGATCGCGCTCCTTTCGCACCTCGTCCGCGATCCCCATCGCGCCGAGCACCTCGGCGTTCTCGACAAGGAAGACCGGATAGGTCTTGGCAACCTCGGGATAGAACAAGCAGTCAAGGAACCACGCCGACGGCGCCAGATAGGCCCCGTCATCGCCGCGTGCGGTCTTGGCGCGACGCAGACCCCGCATCTGCAGGATCTCGAACATCGCGAAGGTCTTGAGCGGCTTGACGCGGCCGTCGTCCTGCACCGGGAGGTGATCAGCAACGGCCACGATCTCGGCGCTCCACTCCGGGCGCGCCAACTCCTGGTCACTGGTGGACGATGTCGCAGCAAACGACGTCACGAGCAGCGCCGCGACAAGCCACATCATCATGATGCCCTCCGAACACGGACAGTCTCAGCCCGCACCCAGTTGTTCAGTTTCATGGAGAAGTGCACCAGCAGCCCGAACGCGATCACGTAGCACGCCCACTCAGGCCACTTGTCGGCTGGATTGTCGCTGATCTCGAAGATCGAATAGAACTTCTCTGGGTTCGGGATGTGCTGCGGCCCCCAGTTGGACTGGTAGACGATGTAGCCACCAGCGCGCAGCGGCCGGTTCATCGAGATTCGCACGGCGCGCGGGCCGCCGTCGTCGGCCACGATCACATCACTCTCGAAGGACTTTGGCTTGCGCGTGCCGGGGTGCCACGCCATGCGGAACTCTTCCAGGCGCAGCGAGAACGGCAGCTCGAACCGCGAGCGGCGTAGCTGCACGCCATAGCGCTTGCCCGCGAACTCGAAGAGGTAGGGGTGCTCCGAGCGCCCCCACAGGATCGCGATCTCGTTGTGGCTACCGTCCTTCGCTGACAGCAGCACATAACAACCGGCGATGTCGTGTTCGGCGTCCTTGTTGGGCTTGAGCGCGACGAGCCGAAAGCCATCTACGTTGCTCGCCGTCGACGCGCGACCGTTGGCCCCGTGGCCGACCTGCCTCGGCTCACCATGCTGCGTGAAACCGAAGATCTTGATGTCGAATGGCAGCACCGACGTCTTGAACGTGCGCGAATCCGACGCACTCATCCCCGTGAAGTCAGCATCCAGGATCGTGTGCTGGTTCCAGCTTCCTTCCGACAGCTGTTCCGCGACGACGATCTCCCAGTCATACCACGCAGTGAACTGCGAACTGGTCTCGTCGGGCCAGAGCATCAACTGGCCCGCCTTGGAGGTCAAAAACTTGACCGCGCCGCTGGCCAACAGAAACAGGATGCCGACGTGCGCGATCAGGATGCCGATCGTCGCAGTGGACTTGCGGATGCGAATCAGCCCACCGACGATCAGGTTGATCGCCAGCAGGATCATGGTGGTCGCGCCGCCGGGGTAGTAGCAACCGAACGGGCCGACCTTCGCGAAGAAGAAGAACGAGTCGAAGAACCTCCGCTGTGCGGCGATGAGACCGAAGTCCTTCTGATACCACGTGCCGATGAAGGTCAGCCAGAGCAGCCACAACAGCAGCAGCGTCGCGACCTTGAAACCACCGAGTAGGCCAAACACCTTGAACGCGCTCCGCTTCGTGCGCGCCGTCGCCGCAAGCCCTTGTGGCTGCGGCGCGCCGGCATCCCCGTGCTCCGCTTGCTGCTGCTGGGTTGCGATGTTGGTCATGGATCGTCCGCTCGTTCCTATTGTGCCCAACGCAGCGACTTGCACAGGGCGAGGAACCTCGTGCGATGCTCACGAACCGTGTCCTCGGGGCCCGTCAGCTTGACGAAGACGGCAAGGCGACCGACCGGCACGATCACGCCGATCAGCATCGCCTTGGCGATGTTCTCCCCGCTCATGCCCTGGTAGCGACCCCGGAGTTCGACGAGCTTGGAGGGCTTGCCGAGGACTTCGATGTTCGGCAACTCCTCGATCGCGGCAGCGGTAAGGGGCTCGTGACCCATCTGCGCACGCCAACGGTTGAGGTTCGGCGCCATCCCGCCACCGAGAGCGCTGATCGTGCATCGCGTCTGCGCATCGATGGTGAAGTCGCCGAGTCCACCCATGCCGGGCGCGCGCGCAGGCTTCTCGGTCCAACCCTCGGGTGTTGCCCACAGGATCGGCGCCTTCTCCTGACCGCTGCCGGCCCCCTGACTGCCCGGGGGCAACGGCTTCAGGGTCTTGGCCAAGCGCTCGAAGTTGCTGCGCTCGGCCTCGACCTTGGCCGACGGGCCGGTCATGCGCAGGAACAACGTGTGGCCCTTGTAGCCAATGACAAGGCAGAACATGCGGTAACCGTCCTTCGGGCCGTCCGCGCCACGCGGCGAGTAGCGACCCGACAGGTCCACGCTGGTCGCTTCCGTGCCGAGCGAGTCGATGCGCAGTGTCGGCAGCTTGGAGAGCGCATCGCTCTGAATCGGCTCGAGCCCGAACTGCGAGCGCCAGCGGTTGACGTTCATCAACAAGCCGCCGCCTTCTCCGCGGAGCACGGTCAGCCAACAGGTGAGGCGTTCTCCTGCGGCGGTAGCAGTACCGATCAGGTAGTCCAGATCGCGCAACTGCGACGGCGGTTGCTCACGCCAGCTCTTGGGAACCTCGCCGCGGAAGTGTGGTGCCGGCTCATCGGCTTCTGCGCGGGGCTTCTCTCGCGGGCGCATGCCGAATCGATCGGCGCTGCTGACGCGGGTCAGTCCCTTGTCGAAGACTCTCTCGACGACACGCGAATCGCTGATCTCGCGGACGTCGCCACCGCACGACGACAGCACTACCGACACCGCCAACATCGCCGACACGACCTTGCGACACATGGCCGCAGGATGCCAACCGTCTGTTGGGTGCTTGTATCGCATGGCCTCGATTGATCTCCGCGGTTGTTCCTGGCAGCGAGCAGTGAATGCGCCACAACGCTCCGCCATGACACGCACTCCCGACCGCCCAAGCAAGGCTACTTCCTGCGGTGCAGGACGAAGTCCGCCATGGCGCGGAGCCCGTCGAGGTAGGCATTGGGCTGTAGACCGTCCAGGCTCGACAGCGCGGCGCGCAGGTAGCCGTCCGCCCGTTCGTGCGCATAGGCGAGGCCGCCTTGCACGTCGAACTCCGCGGCCAAGCGCTCCGAGCGCGTGTCGTGGCAGTCACCCTTTCGGTGGCCATTCTGGCCCGCGCGAAAGATCTCGGCGAAGCGCTGCTTGCCGGACTCGTCGAGTGCGCGCAACACCCATAGGAAGGGCAGCGTCAGCTTCCCCTTACCGAAGTCGGTGCCGAGCGACTTGCCGGCAACCTCTTCATCGCCCTCGACATCGAGGCAGTCATCGATGATCTGAAACGCGAGTCCGAGGTTGTAGCCAAAGTCACGCATGTTCGAGACCACGACGTCGCTCGCGCCAGCATAGGCCGCACCGAGCTCGCTCGACGCGCCGTACAACGCGGCGGTCTTCTGACCGATGACGTCGAAGTACGTGTCCTCGGCCAGTTCCAGATCCCACCGCCCCATCGTCTGAGTGATCTCGCCCTGGCAGATGACGCGCGTCACTTCGGCGAGGAGCCGCGAGCAGCGCTGATCGGGCAGCGACACCGACTTCCAGAACGCCTTGGCGTAAATGTAGTCGCCGAGCAGCACAGACACGTCGGGACCGTGCAGCGCGTTGATCGTGGCCAGGTTTCGGCGCACGTCGGCGCCGTCGAGGATGTCATCGTGGACGAGCGTCGCGACGTGGATCATCTCGACGATGGCGGCCACCTCGAGGTGCTCGTCGGTCAGCCGACCGAGCGCCTTGGCGACGAGAAGTACGAGGGCTGGCCGCAGCTGCTTGCCACGGAAGCTGCCGACATGCGCAAGCATGTCGGCAAGGTCCGGGCGCTCCGGACGAAGCGCATGCTCGACGATCTCGGACACACACCTGAGTTCGTCTGCGACCGGAGCGGTAACGTTTTCGAGAACCGTAGTCGGGGCCACCTCGGCATCCATCTCCGCTAGAGGGGTAACTGGGGGACCGCGAACTTAGCGGCGACGAGCCTAGTCTTCCTGCTTCTCCTCGGCTTGCCCCTCAGCGATCTTCTTTTGCTCGTCACCACCGCCCTTGAGCCCCTTGCGGAATTCCACGATTCCTTGGCCGAGCGAACGAGCGACGCCTGGGATGCGGTTCCCGAAGAACAGAAGGGCGATACCCGCGATAATGAGGTACTCGACGCCGCCGGGGAGGCCGAATATCGCCAGGTGTGTGGGCATCGTGTTTGACACTGTGAAAGCCATCGTCTGGAAAGCCATCGTCTGGGTCTATCGTCTGGGTCTACTGCATTTATAGGATAGCGGTGGACGCGCCAAAAGTCCTTCGGGTTGCACCTTCCGTGCAACCTCCCGTGCTCGAAACCTCCCGACCAGCAGCGCTCCTCGCTACTCCGCCTTGTTGGCCGAGAACCCCGCCTTGTTGGCTCGCCACCATTTCTCCCACTGCTCGGCATCCTCGGGCAAGTCCTGGCCCGTAACCCGGCGCAGTTGATCGACGACCTTGCCCCGCACCTCGGCATCCTCGGTGCGCAGAGTGCCGATCAAGATGTCGATCGCGGCGCGGTGCTTCTTGTAGTCCTTGCCGTAGATCGTCTGCATGAAGCCCTCGTGCGCTTCGAGCAGGTCGCGGAAAGAACTCTGCAGCCGTTGCCGCTCGAACACGACCGCCGCCATGTAGACGAAGAGCATGCCGAGCCCGATTCGCGTAAGCGGGTTCATCCACGACGGCACCGGGCCACCCAGGATCTCGAACAGCGCGAGCATGACGAAGGCCAAGCCCATGAGGATCAGCAAGAGCGGCGTGCGCCCCTGCTTCTGATCGATTCGCTGCAGAACTTCGCGTTTGACGTCTGCGTCCATGTTGCGCCTTCTCGCGCCGCGCTACCCGAGGGCCTCGCGCATCATCTTGCCGATCTCCGATGGGTTGCGCGTGATACGCACACCCGCGTCCTCGAGCGCGGCGATCTTCTCGGTGGCGGTTCCCTTGCCACCAGCAATGATCGCGCCGGCGTGCCCCATGCGCTTGCCCGGTGGCGCGGTGATGCCGGCAATGAAGCCGACCACGGGCTTCGTCCCGTGCTCCTTGATCCACGCCGCCGCATCTTCCTCGTCGCTGCCGCCGATCTCGCCGATCATGACGATGCCCTCGGTCTCCGGGTCGGCCTCGAACAACTCGACGGCCTCTGTGTGATCGATCCCGTGAATCGGATCGCCGCCCATGCCGATGCAGGTCGACTGACCCAGGCCCAGTTCCGACAGCTGCCACACGGCTTCGTAGGTCAGCGTGCCGGAGCGGGAGATGACGCCGACGCGACCCGGCTTGTGGATGTAACCCGGCATGATCCCGATCTTGCAGCCCTGGTTCTCGCCGGTCGGCGTGATGATGCCAGGACAGTTCGGCCCGATCAGGCGCACGGCATCGTTGCCGCCCAAGTGGTCCATGACCCGCGCCATGTCCATGACGGGTATCCCTTCGGTGATCGTCACGATCAACGCGACGCCGGCGTCGGCGGCCTCGAGGATCGCATCAGCGCAGAACGCGGCGGGCACGTAGATGACCGACACGTTGGCGCCGGTCTCGGTGACTGCCTCAGCGACGGTGTTGAACACTGGCACGCCGTGGACGTCCTGGCCGCCCTTGCCCGGAGTCACGCCGGCGACGACCTGAGTGCCGTATTCGAGCATCTGGATCGTGTGAAAGCTGCCGTGGCTTCCCGTGATGCCCTGCACGAGGATCTTGCTGTCGGCTCCAACGAGGATGCTCATGCCCCACCTCCGGCCACGGTCACGGCGAGCTTGGCAGCCTCGTCGAGCGAGGACGCGCTCTTGAGCGCGATGCCGCTCTCGGCGAGGATCTCGCGGCCGCGATCGACGTTCGTGCCCTCGAGTCGCACGACGAGCGGCACAGCCAGCCCGACTTCCTGCGCCGCGTCGACGACGCCTTGCGCGATCACGTCGCACTTTGCGATGCCGCCGAAGATGTCGACCATGATCGCCTTCACGTTGGCATCCGAGAGCAGGATCTTGAACGCCGCGACGACGCCGTCCTTGGTGACGCTGCCGCCGACGTCGAGGAAGTTGGCCGGCTCGCCGCCATGCAGCTTGATGATGTCCATCGACGCCATCGCCAGCCCGGCGCCGTTGACCATGCAGCCGATGGTGCCGTCGAGCGCGATGTAGTTGAGCTCGTGCTTGGCTGCTTCGGTCTCCTTCTCGTCCTCCTCGGTCAGGTCCCGCAGCTCCTCGATGTCACGGTGCCGGAACAACGCGTTGTCGTCGAAGTTGATCTTGGCGTCGAGGGCAACCACGTCGCCGTCTTCGGTAACGACGAGCGGGTTGATCTCCGCCAGCGAGCAATCGAGTTCTCCGAAGGCGCGGGCCAGGGCGATCATGAACTTCACGCCGGCCTTGAACCCTTTGCCGGTCAACCCGAGGTGGAAGGCCAACTTTCGCGCCTGGTAGCCCTGCATGCCGAGCCCGGGCTCGATCGTCTCCTTGAAGATCTTCTCGGGCGTGTTGGCGGCGACCTCCTCGATGTCCATGCCGCCTTCTTGGCTGGCCATCATCACCGGCTTGCCCTGGGCGCGATCGACCGTGATCGCGACATAGAGCTCCCTGGCAATGGCGGAGCCCTTCTCGACCCAGACTCGCTGCACGACCTTGCCCTCGGGGCCGGTCTGGTGCGTGACCAACGACATGCCGAGCATGGCGGCCGTGTAGTTGCGGGCCTCGTCAGCGGTCTTGGCCAGCTTGATGCCGCCACCCTTGCCGCGGCCACCGGCGTGAATCTGGGCCTTGATGGCGCACACTGGCGCCCCTAGCTCGGCGAATGCCGCCGCGGCCTCCTCGGCGGTCAGCGCGAGCCGACCCTCCGGAACGGCCACGCCAAACCGAGCCAGCACTTCCTTGGCCTGATACTCGTGGATCTTCATCGCAACTTCTTTGGAGAAGGCGCCGGAGGATAGGTTCTCCGGCCTTCTTTTGCAGAGTCTCTTTTGCCGAGTCCCTGATTTGCCGGACACCGGAATCCGCGTCCGCCAGAACATCCGCGACCTGATCGAGCGCGGGGCCATTACTAATGATCCGGCTGCAGTCGTACCGGTCGCTCGAGGAACCCGACGCCGCGCAGGGCGAAGGCGGCTCCAACGACCAACGCCAAGCGCTGAAGCTGTCGAAGTACTTCCGCTGCAGCTGGTGCCCGCCGCCTGTACCTCAGTAACGCCGACGAACCTCGACGACCCGGCCGAGGATGCGCAGCGCCGCCGGATCCGGGCGGATCGGCTCGAAGTCGGAGTTGGCCGGTTCGAGCACCGGCCGTCGGCGCACGAAGCGCAACGTCTTGATCGTGGCCTCGTCGTCGACGAGGGCAGCAACGATCTCGCCGGCTTGCGCGGTTTGCTGGCGTCACACGATCACCACGTCGTCGTCTAGAATGCCGGCCTCGCACATGCTGTCA
>NYZE01000050.1 GCA_002685965.1 Planctomycetota bacterium
CCGGGGCCCTTTGGTGCACGGCCTGGGGAACCCTGTTGATCTGGCTACCCGGCCGCCGCCGAAGTCGGAACGCTCCGAACGACGGTTTCACACGCCCTTAAAACAAGACGCGGCAGCTGGCTCGACAGAGCGCTCCACCGCGTCTATTCCACTGGTAGCGGGGACAGGATTCGAACCTGCGACCTTCGGGTTATGAGCCCGACGAGCTACCGGACTGCTCCACCCCGCGGCATCCAGTCCTGAAATCGGAGCGGGGATCTTAGGACCAGGGACCGTGATCTCAAGATAGTGTCGCGCGGTATTCTGACGCCATGAAGGGGTTCACGAGCTTTGCAGCGGCGTTCATCGGCACGCTTGCTGGCGCGCAGCAGGTTGGCACCGACATCGTGTGGGAGAAGGACCTCGCGACTGCGATGGCGAAGTCGCGGGAGACGGGGCGGCCCGTGATGGCCTACTTCACGTTCGAGACCTGACATTGGTGCGGGGTCCTCGAGAGGAAGACCTTCAGCGACGCCACGGTCGTGGCGAAGAGCAAGGCGTTTCACTGGGTGCTCGTCGACCGCGACAAGACCCCGGGGATTCCGAAGCGGCTCAACGTCCGTGCCTACCCCTCGCTTCTCGTGCTCGGCCACAAGCAAGAGAACATCTATCGCTTCCAGAGCTTCAAGCTGCCAGCAGTCTTCCTGCCGGAGTTGGAGAAGGGCCTCGCGCGCTGGCAGCTCTACCGCGCCGGCAAGCCATGGGAACTGGAACCGACGCGTGCTCCCTCGCTGACACAAGCCAGCGTCCGCACGATCCCGGCCCCCTCGATCCAGGTCCCCGCGGGCCTTGCATACATCGACGGTGATCTCTTCGTCGCGCAGGGAAACGAGGTCAACGAGATCGATCCAAGGACCGGTGCACACAAGGCTCGCCTGCCGCTGCCGCCCTCGACCATGGACATCACGACCGACGGCAAGCTGCTCTACTGCGTCAAGTCGACCTGGGATGCAGAACACCCCATCGTCGTCGTCCATCCCACCACCGGTCGAGAGGTCGGCAAGATCACGCCGAAGACCCCCTTCGCCGGCAAGCGCCGCATGTCGAGCCGCGGCATCGCCTGGGCCAACGGTCACCTCTACGTCCTCGAGATCTTCGGCAAGCTACACGAGGTCGACCCCAAGGACGGCGCGCTCCTCCGCTCGCGCGACATCGGCAAGCGCTGGGTGTTCGGCCTCGCCTTCGACGGCAAGGACCTCGTCGCCGGCAGCCGCACCGCCCTCCTCACGATCGATCCCGACACCGCGAAGGTCACGAACGAGCACAAGACCAACTACTCGCTGCGCTCGGTGGGCCTGGACCGCAAGGGCCATATCCTGTGCATGGAGCAACCGGTCTGGGGCCATGACAAGAAGCACGAAAACGTGCAGGTCTGGCCGCGGCCCGGCAAGACAGTGATCCACTTCGTGAAGAAGTAGCTACTTGCCCGGCGGCTTGGCCTTGGCCCGCCCATCGACAGGGTCCGCTGCCTTGGGCGACTCAGGCTGTTTCTTGAGATCGTTCTCGAGTACGAGCCGTCGCGCCTTGGCGTCGGCATCGCTCAGCGGTCCGAGCTTCGCCAGGTACTGCGTGGCCGCAGCGACCCTGTTCTGCTTGACGAGGGCAGTCGCGAAGCCGATCTGAGCCTGCTCGCGCTGCGGACCGCTCTTGGCAAGCTCCGGGCTCTTCAGGAGCTCCGCGAAGGTCTTTTCGGCTGCCACGTAGTCTGACGCCAATAGCAGCGCATCCGCGCGCAAGCGCAGCGACACCTCGTCGCGCTGCGGCTCGAGGAGCTTGGCCGCAGCAGCGGGCTTGCCGCTCTTGATCCACGCCTCGGCCAGCGCACGCCGCGTTCGCTGCTGCAACGGCAAGGGTGCGTCCTTGCCGTGCTCCTTCAGGTAGCCATCGAGCACGCGCGCAGCGTCGGCGGCTCGGTTGGCCCCGAGCAGGGCGCCGCCCAGCCGCACCAACGCCAACGGCGCCTCGCTCGCCAGACCGGGGATGCCGTTCTGCGCCGAGATCAACAGCGTGTCGAGCTGGCTGCGCTGAGCAGCCGGCAAGGCGGCGGGATCACCCGCCTCCTCGACGAGGCGAATCACCAGACGCGCCCGCTCCAGCCTCAACGCCGCACGACGCGTGCGCTCCTGGTCATCGCTGCCGCTGGGCGCCGCGTCGAGCTGAGCACAGACTTCGGCTCCCACGACCACCCTGCCGATCTCAGGTAGCCCGGCAGTGACGAGCATCTTGGCGAGCTGCAGCGTCGTCGCCGGCTGGACACCCACGCTGCCGAGCAGGCGCTCGATGTCGTCGACCGCTGCCGGTAGCTGCACGTTGAGGAAGGCAGTCGCCGCCCCGCTCGCCCCGGTCCCGGTCGCCTTCTTCCAGGCCGTCACGGCCAGGACCAGCGCTTCCAACGCACGCGGTCCGACCTCGGAGCGCTGCGCCTGCCCGATCAACACTGCACGCAACTGACGCACGACCGAGTCGTCACGTTCGCTACGCAGCCGATGTGCCGCCCTCGACACGATCGTGCCTGCGACACCAACCAGGAAGTCCTTCGAGAAGCTCGACGTCGTCGACAGGGGCGGGAACTTCTCGAGAGCGCGCGCGGCGTCGAGCCGGATGCGGGCCGACGGATCACCGATGCACGAGCCGAGCAACTGCAAGGTCTCCCGCGCCAGCTTCTCGAGGTCGCCGTTGGCGCGCGTCTGCAGCTGCCCCTCGGCCTGGGTGACAACCCACGCCAGCGCCGCCGCGCGCAGCTGCTCGGGCAGCTTGCTCGTCTCCGGCGCCTGCACGAGGTCGCGCAGCGTCCCGAGAACTTCCGGGCTCTTCAAGCGCCCGAGTACATCGAGCGCCTGCCCGCGGATCTTGGACGGCACCTTCTGGGCCTCGACGATGCGTCGCAGAAGAGTGATCGTGCGCGACCCGACACCACCCAAGCCGAGCTGGCCAACGACGGTGATGCCATCGCTCAAGAACGGCGCCGCCGCCGGCGCCCGCTCCAACACTCCGAGCACGCGGTCGCGCACGGCGTCGTCGGGGAACAGCGTCAGCAGTTCCAGCACGCGCCCCATCGGAGGGCTAGCACTGCCCCGCTCCTGCGACAGAAGTTCGAGCAGCTTCTTCTGAGTCTCCTCCGCAGCTGGCCCACCAAGCAGCTTGGAGGCAATCGCCCAGGCCGAGAGGCTAGCGCTCAGATGGGTCGCCATGGCCGACCTGTAACGAGCCCCGAGCCAAGCACGCAGCTCGGCCAACTCACCAAGCGTACGCTGCAACTCCTTCGGATCGGGCTCCGCCGCGCGCAGACCACGATAGAAGGCCTCGAGAAGGTGGCCGCTGTGACCCGCCAGGACTGGATCGGCGAGCTCTGCGCGCACGAGCTTCCAGCGCGGTGGCTGAGCCTGCAACGCCAGACCGATCACCCGCTCAGAGCGAAGCACCAAGCGCTCGAGGTCACGTGCACGCTTCGCCGCAAACTCCTGCTCGAGTTGCTTGACGATCTTGGCACCGTGCAGAGCGGCATCGCGGACCAACTCGCGGTAGCTCTTGGCGGAGTTCTGCTTCCACCACGCAGCGAAGTCGGCCGCGTCGCGAAAGGCATGCGGCCGAAACGTCAAGCTACGCAGCGCATCCTGGACGATCGGCCGCAACTTGGCATCGGCCAGGAGCGGCGCCAGGTCCGGGGACATCTGCGGGTCCTCGGTGGCGCCCGCGAGACGTAAGGCGCCGACTTGCAGTGGACCTCGTGTCCCGAAGAGCTTGTTGAGCGTGGGCCGACGCACCGCGCCGGGCAGCGTCTTGAAGAACAGCTCGAGTTCGCCGACGAGCGCAGCCCGCTGCTCGGCCGGCACCTTGCCCTGCGTCGCGACCGTGAAGAGGCGCACCAGCCCCGGCACGTGGGCGCTGTAGATCGCGACGCGCCGCGCAACCTCCACCTTCTTCCTCGGGTCGCTCAGCTTGCCGAGGTCGAGGGCCGCGCGCGTCGACAACAGCTCGAGCAACATCAACACGGTGCCGACCGGCACGCGTTTCACGTCCGGGAATCCTTCGAGCACGTCGGCGAGCACCGCGTGTGCCTCGTCGCCGTTCATTTCGACGAGCGCTGTCAGCGCGATGCGTCGATCACGGTGACCCGGTGGCGCCGGGTCCGGCCCGAGCAGCGTCTTGCGGTGGGCAGCGACCTGCTCTGTCGGTCGCGCCTGCGCCTTGGGAGCGTCGGTGAGCAGCCAGCACGCCAGGGCAGCCAGCGCAATGAGTCCCCTCTTTTGACTCTTTCGCTCCATCGTTAGCCGCATGCCGTGGACAGTACCTCCTCGGGTCCGCGCCCGACCGCTCCGTGACGCCAAGGCGCGTTTGCTGTCGACACCGCCACGCCAACGAGCTCCCCGCGCCGGAACTCCGGGGCCACCCCCATACTCTATCTCGGACGCCCGGCACATGTAGCGGAAGGTCAAATCTCGGCGCCTGGAGGGTCCCGCAATGGACCGAGCACCTCCAGCAACGCGGTCGCCTGCCGGTCGACATCCTCATCGGTGTTGTCAAAGCGCACGTCGCTCAATCGTGCGAACAAGGAGGCCCGGCGCGAAGCCAGGACGCGGATCTCCTCTTCCACACTGCGGCCACACAAGCGAGGCCGCCGCACCCCGGACCGGCGCAGGCGCCGGACCAACTCGTTTGGATGGACAACGAGCCAGACCCCGCGCCAGCCGAGGCCGCGAAGGCCGTAGAGGACATCTTCCACGCGCGGCGACTCGGCCGCGCCGCCGCCGAGGGCGAGGACGGCGCCGCCGTCCTCGATGTCCCCGAGCATCGATTCGAGCGCCTCGGCCTCGGCAGCGCGGAAGGCCTCGATCCCCTCGCTGTCGATGACCTCCCCCGCCGGCTTGCCGGCCCGCTCCTCGACCACCTCGTCGAGGTCGACGAAGTCCATCGCCATCTCTTCCGCCAGACGCCGGCCGAGCGTCGTCTTGCCGGTGCCCCTGAGCCCGACCAGGTAGACGCCGGTCACCGGGGCGTCGTACATCGTCGGTGACCGCGGGCTTCGGGGCCGAGCAAGAGCGCCAACGACTCGGTGCTGGGAATCGCGGTCGCATCGCCCAATACGAGCCGGATCTGCTCAAGCGCCTGGTGCAAGAACACATCGACCCCGCTCACGGGCACCGCACCCCGGACCCGGGCACGGCGCAGCAACTCGGTCTCGACCGGCGCGTGGACGAGGTCGAGCACGATCGAGCCGGGAACGATGTCGCGCATGTCGAGCAGACACTCGCCCGGATCCCGGGCGGCGTGGCCAACCGGTGTGGCGTGGACAAGCACCTCGGGCTGCAGCACGTCGAAGGTGCGGGCGTCGATCGGAAACAGCGGCAGCTCGTGACGCGCGGCGAACTCGCGCACGGGTTGGCGCGAACGGCAGGCGATGCACACACGGGCGCCTTCCTCGACCAACGCAACCGCAGCCGCCCGCGCACTGCCACCACCACCGATCACGAGGGCTCGCTTGCCCCTCAGATCATCGGTCGCGGCCACGCGCAGGGCTTGGCGCACGCCAAGGACGTCGGTGTTCTCGCCGCGCAGACGACCCTCGTCGTGCACGATCGTGTTGACGGCCCCGCAGGCCTCCGCGGCAGCGCTGAGCTCGTCCATCGCCGGGACCACGCGCTCCTTGTGCGGCGCCGTAACCGACAGGCCGAGGAAGCGCGGCCCAAAGCCGCGCAGCGTCTCCAGCAGTTCCAGCGGGCGCTCACTGTCGAAGGGCAGGTAGACCGGCACCTCCGCGAGGAAGCGGCCGAGGCCGTTGTGCAGGCGAAAGCCCAGCGAGTGCGCGATCGAGGCACCGAGCAAGCCCCAAAAGCGCGTTTCGGGGCCGAGCTCGCGGGCGCGAAACACCTCGCGCGCCTCGAAGAGATCGGGCTGACCCGGCGCGGCGCCCGGTCCCGGTCCCGGCTTGCAGTAGAGGAAGGGCGCGCCGTGCAAAACCGCGAGGAAGCGCGATGCCAGGCAGGCCTCGCCGAGCAAGAACGCCACCAGAGGCACCTTGTAGTGGCGGCGGTAGAGCTCCTCGATCGCCGCGATGTCCGCGGCGTCATAACCCATTGCCACGACCTTGAGGGCATCCGCACCGCTGCGCGCCATGCGCTCGACGATCGCCGCGAGGTCCTTGGGGGCCTGCTGCAGCTTGTGGTAGGAACGCAGCACCTTGGTGCCGAGCCCCGCGGGCAAGCAGAGCGTCTCCCAGTGTTCCAGGTCGACCCACTCGGCACCGGCGCCCGCGGCGGCCACGAGCAGGCGGCGCCGCAGGTCGGGATCACCAGTGAAGAGGCCGCCGTCTTCGCGCACGCGGCAGGAAGCGAGCACGGGTGCCGCCGCGGCGCGGACGACCTGGGTGACCTGTTCGGGCTCGCGAAAGTGATCGAGGCGCAACTCGATCATGTCGGCGCCGGCGCGCAGCGCCCGGTCGGTCAGCGCGATGCCGGTCACGGCGCTGGTCGGCACGATGCTGGCAACGAGCCCGGTCACGGGCCCGGGTCGTCCGACAGCGCGCGGCGCACCGCCCGCGCGCTTCCCTCGTCCAGGCCAGCGCGCACGCTGATCTCGAGCGCCTCCCGCATGAGCGCATCATAGAGCGCCAGGGCTGACGGATCGGCACACCGCAACGCGTTCCGGTGCACCGCGACGGTGGCCGCGTCGCCGCGACGAACGGGGCCCGTCAGCGTCGCCTCCGCCGCGGCGCCATCGAGCGGCTTCAGGGCGCTGGTCATGAGCGCCTGCGCCGCGCCAGCGAGGGTGTCGCCACCGGCCTGCTCGAGCAGGGCGGCGCCGCGCGCGAACAGCGCGGTCAGGCCATTGGCAAGCAGGGCCGCTGCCGCGTGGTAGAGCGGTCGGTCCAAGTCCGGCGACCAGGCGGCCCTCGCCCCGAGTGCGGCGGCCAACGCCAGGGTCTGGGCGCGGGCACCGGCATCGCCACCGCAGACAACGAGCACTTCGGCCAGCGTCGCCGCGCCGGCCTCAGGAAGGCTCGCGAGCGGGTGCAGGGTCGCGAAATGACGGCCTCCCTCACGCAGGGCCTCGAAGGGGCCGAGGCCACACACCCCCGACCCGTGCACGAAGAGCTGGTCATGTAACGAGGCCACGCCGGTCGCGGCGAGTACACCTGCGACTTCGGCCAAGGCATCGTCGCGGACAGCCAGGAACACGACGTCGGCCTCACCCATGACATCGTCCGCCGCTAGCGGCCGACCGACGCCAGCGACTTCGATCAGCGCATCAACCGCTCCTGGCCGCCGACCGTGTACGCCGAGCAGGCGGTGCTCCCCGTTGCCTGCCGCCAGCGATCTCGCCAGCGTGCGCGCGAGTCGTCCCGTGCCGACGACGGCAACTGGGATGGAAGAACGTTCGTCTGCTATTTCGCGATGATCGTGAAGCAATCCGAGTTAATGACCTTTACGTCGAGCGTCGGCAGGATGACCAGGTAGACGCCTTGCCCGTGGATGGTGAGCCCGATCAGATTGGTGTCATTGGGAATCGGCAACAGGTAGCGCACGGAACCGAACAGGGCAACGTCGGTCTGCAGCCACAGCGTAGTGAGCAGGTCGATCTGGAAGCAACCGTAGTTCACGAGCGGCAGGAAACCAGGCCCAGCCGCCATCAGAAACGGCATCAGGCTCAGGAAGGGCCCGGTCGTCTTCCATTCGACCGTCTCGCCGATGCGGAAGTTCGCCCCCGAGCCACTCGGCTTGATCGCGAGCTTGTAGCCGGCGCTCGCCGCAGTCAGGACCTTGAAGGCGGGACACGTGGCGACCTCAACCCTACCGGTCATCTTGGTGACCTTGCCCTCCCACTTCGTCAGATCGACGGAGGCATCAGGCACCAGGTAGATCTCGCTGCACCTGATCTGGTGGGTCGCCGTCGGCAGGCAGCTAGGCGCCTTGGTGAGCTTCTCCACCTTACCGGTGAAGTTGAACTGGGCCGGGGTGGCAGGTGCGAGAGCGGCGAGAAGAACGAACGCCAGGGTGTATCGAATCACAGGGAGTGTCCTCTAGAGCGGGGGAGCCATTATTTCACGAATGCACCTGAACGGGGACGTCTCCCTGGCAGGAATCGTCAGCCGGGGCGATCGCGCGCTACACCGCCCCTGCCTCGCCACCGGCGCTGCCCGCTTCCCGGGTCCGCGGCCGACGCAGCGACTGGTCCGGGTCGTCGTAGTCGAGGTCCACAAACTCCGGCGGCACATAGTCCAGCCGTCGCGCCGCCCGCGACTCGCGATCGAAGGCCGCCAAGACGGCATGTTCGAGTTTCTGGCGGGCCCGGGCATGGATCGGATGGGCCACGTCGGCATACAGCCGCCGGCCGGCCGCCGGCTCCTCCGACTCGGCCTCGCGCGCGCGCTGGCGAGCGCCACAATCGTTGCAAAAGCGCGACCGCACCGGGTTCTTGCCGCTGCACTTAGGGCAGCGCACCGTCAGCCGTCGACTCGGCATCGCGATGAAGAGGCCTTTGTTCCCCTCGATGACCTTGACGTCACGGATGACGATTTCGTTGTCTAACGTCACGCTGCAGAACGCCTTCAGCTTCTCGCCCCCCTCAGGCGGGGCGAGAACCAGCTTGACGCGAATCTCGGTGATCTTCACCCAGGCCTCCTAGCCACGGGCGAACTCCCCCCACGAAGAGACTCACCGTGATCTCGTGCAGATCACGCGCGCGTCCGGGGCCACCGCAGGCGAACCGCGCGCCCGCAGCGTGGCCACGAGGTCGCTCCAGGTCCGAGCGACGGCCGCGATGTACGGGTGCGATCCCCCCGCGATGAAGAGCGTAGAGCCGCTCCCCGAGAGGTGAACAACGGTGAAACCGGCCTCGACGAGGCATCGCCACATGTCTGCCAGGGGCTGGCAGGTCTCCAGCGCCGAAGCCTCGAGGTCGTTAAAGAGCCCTTGAGCCAGCGCGTCGGGCGAGTCCCCCAGCACCAAGCCGGCAAGAAACGCCTCCCAACTAGCCGCGCCGGCCCTCGAGTCTACAGGCCGGTCGGTGCCGGGCAAAGCTCGTTGCCACCGTGAGAACACCTCCGCGGTGCTGCAGCCATATCCGGGCCAAAGCAGGACGTAGTGCAGCCGCGGCCCACCCGGCAGCGGGTGGATCTCATCACCGCGGCCGCCGGCCCAGGCGCGCCCGCCGGTCAGGAAGAAGGGCACGTCGGCACCGAGGCGCTTTGCTGCGTTGACGAGGCGCGGGTCAGCCGCTTCGACGCCGTTGGCGCGCGCCATGAGCCGGAGCGCCGCCGCGGCGTCGCTCGAGCCGCCACCAAGGCCGGCCCCGGACGGGATGCGCTTGAGGAGGCGAAAGCGCCCGCCACCGCGGGGATCGATCGTGCGGCGGAACTCAGCCGCGGCCTGTAGCACGAGGTTGCTGGCGTCACAGGGAAGAACGTCTGAAGGCTCGCCCTCGACTTCGAGGTCGTCGACCGCGCCCGGCTCGAGCGAGAGATCGTCGTGCAGCTCGAGCTCATCGAACAGCGTCGTCACCTCGTGGTAGCCGTCCTTACGCTTGCCAAGCACCTCTAGCGTCAGGTTGACCTTGGCGTGCGCCGTCGTGCTGAGCGGTGCACTCACGACAGACTGACGTTGTCCAGCAAGCGGGTGGCACCGAGCCGCGCCGCCGCCACGATCCGCCCGTGCTCGACGGGGTCATGGACGAGCGCGTAGTCTGTGGTGTCGCGAACCTCGACGTAGTCGCCCGGGAAGTTCTCGCCGAGCTCCTCGAACACGCGCTGCACGAGCGCGGCCGCAGCGCGCTCACCGCCATGCCACAGCTCACGCGCCGCGCACAACCCCCGGTAGAGACGGGGCGCCGCCGCCCGCTCGCTGGCATCGAGGCGGCGATTGCGCGACGACAGCGCCAGTCCGTCGGCCTCTCGCACGATCTCGCACGGCACGAGCTCGATCGGCATGGACAGGTCCTTCACCAGACGCCGGATCACGCACAGCTGTTGCATGTCCTTCCAACCAAAGTAGGCACGCTGTGGCCAGAACAAGCCGAACAACTTGGCAACCACAGTGCAGACGCCCTGGAAATGACCCGGACGTTGACCGCCTTCGCCGCCGTCGGTGACACCTGTGAGGTCGACTCGCGTCGCAAAGCCCGGCGGATACAGATCGTCCTTGTTGCCGACCAGCACGACGTCGACGCCGGCCGCTTCGAGCAAGCCGAGGTCGGCTGCCTCGGTGTCCGGGTAGGCCTCGTAGTCGGCAGCGTCATCGAACTGCAAAGGGTTGACGAAGAGGCTCACCGCACAGCCGCCGTTTTCGCTGCGTGCCCGCGTGACGAGCGACAGGTGCCCTTCGTGCAACGCTCCCATCGTCGGCACGAAGCCGAGCGTACCCGACAGGTCGGCGAGGGCGCGGCGCAGCCCCTCTTGGGATCGCATGACGATCATCCGGCGTGAATCCTAGGCCTGTTCTCGTTCCGGTTCCCGCTCCGCTTGCCGCTCCCCTCGCCGCTCCCCTTGCCGCAAGGCCTCCAGGGCCGCCTCGACGAAGTGGCGGCCACGCGCCCGGGGGTGCGGC
>NYZE01000051.1 GCA_002685965.1 Planctomycetota bacterium
GCGAGCGATTCATCGTCTTCCTGGATGCTGACCACTCCGACTATCCCGAGGAGCTGCCGTTGCTGCTCGAGCCACTTCGGGCCGGCAAAGCCGACCTGGTCATCGGCTCACGAATGCAGCTGGAAGCGTCTCGGCGCGCCCTGCTGCCTCAGGCTCGTTGGGGAAACCGGCTCGCGGCGTGGATCCTGCGGACTTGCTACGGACAAGCGGCCACCGACCTGGGCCCGTTTCGTGCAATCACCGCCGAGGCACTGGACCGCCTCGGTATGCGCGACCCCACGTTCGGCTGGACGGTCGAAATGCAGGCCCGTGCCGCCCGGCTCAGCCTGCGCACGGTCGAAGTCCCAGTGCGCTATCGCAACAGGATCGGCACTTCCAAGATCTCTGGCACCGTGTCCGGCACCCTCCGCGCCTCCGCCAAGATCCTCTGGACCCTGGCGAAGCTCCGGCTGGCGCGCATCGATCAGCCGGCTGACAGCCGTTCCGCGAGGCCTTCCGGCAGCTGAGCACTGAAGTCATCCGGAAACGGCGCGATGAAGCGCAGGGCCTTTCCGTGTTTGGGATGCCGGAGTCCGAGCGCGGTGGCGTGCAGCATCGTGCGACGCGCCTTGAACCGACTGAACCCCGGGTGATTGCGCCCGTACCTCCGGTCGCCTTGCACCGGGTGACCGATGTCCGCCAGTTGAACGCGAATCTGATTGCGACGACCGGTGTCCAGACGGCACGCAACGACGCTCCTGCCGGCGAAGGTCGCGAGCGTCACGTAGTCGGTGATCGCTGGCTGGCCGCCACGTGTGACTATCTCCACCCGCTCGCCACCATCGCGCAGCAAGCTCTCCAGTCGGCCTTCCGGCGGGTCCGGCGCTCCGAGCACGATCGCGTGATAGACCCGCTCGACGTCATGCCGGCGAAAGGTCTTCTTGAGGCGCGCCAGGATGTCTCGATCGCGCGCGAACACCAGCACACCACTCGTGTCCTCGTCGAGCCGGTGCACCGCATGGAGTTCGGCACGCTCGCCTCGGCTCGCCAGCAACGCCGCAGTCTGCACCAAGATCGTACGACGGGGTGCGCGTCCGGGAGCCTCCTGGCTCAGCAACCCACTCGGTTTGTCGACCGCGCAGAGGAAGTCGTCCACATAGAGCAGACGGCGCGCGGGCAACGGATGACTACGGTGCGAACTCATGATGGCAGCGAGGCAAGGTAGGAACCGTCACGCCCAACGTCCAGGCAGTGCCCGAAGGGCACTCGCGCGCGCTGCTCACACCCGGCGAGCCGCCATCCCATGGCCCGCTTCCCGGTAGCGCTGCTCTAGTCCGGCCAACCCGGCATCGGCGGTGATGTCCGCGGCAGCAGCTTCGTCGAGGACGATGTCCACGTGGTTCGCCTTGAGGACGTAGCCAAGCGAGGAACGGAGAGCGAAATCGGGGACTCGCGGGTCGCCGAGGGCATGCGTCACGGCGGAGGACTTGGATGCGCCGACTGCGCTGACCCAGCAGACGGCGGCGGAGACAAGAGTGCCGGGGCCAAGCGTCAGGGCGAACGGCGGCACGGAGTCGACGTCGCCAAACGGCTCAGCGTTGGCTTGCCGGGTCGAGGTGTCGAGCAAAGTCAGGTGGGTCGGCGCATCGGCGCGAGTGAACGGCCCGGTGTTGAAGGCCATGTGTGGGTAGGGCAAGGGACCGACACCGAGGCTCACGATCCCGAGCGGATCCCCGTTCAACAGCCGGTCGTAGGCCTCGCACGTGCGGCGGATCGCCGCGAGCACACCGGTGGCGGTTTCGTGCAGTACGAACTCCGCACCGGGTTCCCCGCTGATCGGATGGAGCACGCGGTCCCATGCCTCGGGTTGTTGCTCGAGCTGCGCGGTCACCTCTTCGCAGGTAGCCACGTCCTCGGGCAGCATGGACCAGTCGCGCGGTCGCTTGGCCACATCCAAGGGACCGAGCACGCTCTCGTGCACGTAGCGCGAGAACGACCCGGCGTGGTTCGTGCTGGTGAAGCCACGGCTCGGCGAGAGGAGGTAGGCATCGAGCATGCGCAGATGCACTTTGGACAGGTCCAAGC
This sequence comes from Planctomycetota bacterium, assembly GCA_002685965.1. GTDB lineage: Bacteria > Planctomycetota > UBA1135 > UBA1135. The sequence continues at coordinate 2,065 of NYZE01000051.1, forward strand.
CGGCGCGACCCCAGGCACGATAGGTCTGGACCGGAGTCCTGCCCGTGGACGCAACGAAGACCAGGTCCGGCCGTTTGGCCAGCGCCGCGCGCATGTCCTCGGTGCGAAGCTCCGCGACCCGCTCCGGCCCGTCGACGATGCGCAGCGACACTTCAGCCACTCGCCGACCCCTCGAAGAACTCGGCGTGCAGGGCGCGTACGGCCTTGTCCACATCGTCGCTGCCAACCACGAGCGAGACGTTCACCTTGAGCGCACCAAGGCTGATCATGCGCACCGAGACACCGGCGTCGCGGAGCGGCGCGAAGACGCGGGCCGGGACGCCCATGCGGTGACGGATGCCATGGCCCACGACGCAGAGCATGCCGAGTTCGCGTTCGACCGTGACGTGGGAGAACTGCTCGAGCTCACGAACCGCCTCATCGAGGCGCTCGGTGTTGTCGAGAGTCATCGAGACGGAAACTTCCGACGTCGACACGAGGTCGACCGAAATGTTGCTGTGCTCGAAAGCCGCGAAGATCCGGGCCAAGAAGCCCGCCTGCGCGAGCATGCTCGAACTCTCGACGCTGACGAGGGTCACGTGCCGCTTGTGCGCGATGCAACGGGCGACGGCTGCGGGCTCATCGAACTCCGGCACGATGACCGTCCCTGGCGACTCGCTGCGGTGCGTGTTGAGGACGCGCACGGGAATGCTCTTGTCGACCGCCGGGCGCAGTGACGCCGGATGCAGCACCTTGCCGCCAGCATTCGCGAGCTCGGCGGCCTCGTCATACGTCATGCGCGAAATCGGCTGCGCTCCCGGAACGATCTTCGGATCTGCCGTTAGCACACCATCGACGTCGGTCCATATCTGGATCTCACTGGCGTCGAGCGCGTTGCCGAAGAAGGCAGCCGACAGGTCGCTGCCGTTGCGACCGATCGTCGTGATGTTGCCGCGGTCGTCTTTGGCGATGAAGCCGGTCACAACCGGCACGCCCGTGAAGTCCGACAGCGCCGCGGCGATCCGCCCCTCGTCGGGCAAGAGTCGAGCACGGCCGAAAGCTCGGTCGCTGTGCACACCGATGTCGAAGGCGTCGAAGGCACGTGCATCGGTCCCGGTAGCACGCAGGGTGGCCGCAAGGGTGCGCGCAGACAGACGTTCCCCGAAGGACACGACGTAGTCCTTGGAGCGCCGCGACAACTCGCTGACCAGCGTGATGCCCTGGCACAAGTCACGCAGCTCCCCAAAGAGATCGCTGTGGTCTTCGACCTCGATGCCGAGGTCGGCCGTGATGCCCGCGTGTAGCTCTTCCAGCCCGTCGATGTCCGGGCTACCGTCCACAGCCTCGGTGGCGATCCGCACGAGCGCGTCCGTGACACCCGCGTGCGCGGATACGACGACGATGGGTCGCTGGCCGAGTCGGTCAGCGATCAAGGTGGCGACGTGGCGAACGGCGGCCGCGTCGCGTAACGACGTGCCGCCGAACTTCATGATAAAGGGGCGAGAGGGCAAGGTTTCGTCCGGCGAGTTCGTGTCCGTAGAATCCACAGAGAATCCGCTCAGACAACGATGACGTCCACAACCGATCTGATCTACGACTGGAATGTCGAAGCCGGTCGCTTTGTGCCAGCCCAGCCCATCCAGCTCGACGACGAGACTCTACGCGACGGTTTGCAGTCGCCTAGCGCCCTCGATCCGTCCATCGACGCCAAGATCGAACTGCTCGAGCTCATGGACAGGCTCGGCATCGACACGGCCGATATTGGCCTGCCGGGAGCCGGGGGCAAACCGTGCGAGGACATCTTGTTGCTCGCCAAACACGTTGCCGACGCCAAGCTCGGCATCGGCCTCAACGTGGCGTGCCGCACCGTGGTATCGGACATCGCGCCGGTCATCGAGATCAGCCAGCGAGCCGGGATCCCGATCGAGGTCTGCACGTTCATCGGCTCGTCTACGATTCGCCAATACACGGAAGACTGGGAAGTCTCGACACTGCTCGACCACACGCGCGTCGCGCTCGAGTTCGCTCGCGACAACTCGCTTCCCGTCATGTACGTGACCGAGGATACCTCGCGCGCCGACCCCGAGACGGTGCGAGCGCTGTACGGCTTGGCGATCGAACTCGGCGCGCGCAGGCTCTGCGTTTGCGACACCGTGGGCCACTCGACCCCGCAGGGCGCGCATGCAGTCGTGGCCTTCGTCAAACGGCTCGCCGACGAGCTAGGCTCCGACGTCGGCATCGATTGGCACGGCCATCGCGACCGCGGCATGGACCTAGCCAACTGCTTGGCAGCGATCGAAGGTGGCGCGACGCGCATCCACGGCACGGCCCTGGGCGTCGGCGAGCGGGCCGGCAACACGCCCATGGACCTTCTCCTGGTCAACCTGCGGCTCATGGGCTGGCTCGAGAACGACCTCTCCTGCCTGCCCGACTACGTCCGCAAGGCCGCGGCCGCGATCGGCATCCCGTTTCCCGACAACTACCCGGTCCTCGGCAAGGATGCCTTCGAAACCGGCACCGGCGTGCATGCCTCCGCGGTCGTCAAGGCACTCAGGAAGGGCGATCGGGAACTCGCCGACCAGGTCTACTCAGGAGTGCCCGCTTCGATGGTCGGTCGCGAACAGATCATCGGCGTCGGTCCGATGAGTGGCCGCTCCAACGTGATGTTCTCCCTGGAGCGGCTGGGACTGCCTGTCGACGACGAGACCGTTCAGCGCGTCCTCGCATGTGCCAAAGTCAGCAAGCGACTGCTCACCGACGACGAAATCCGCGCCGCGGTCTAGGGATCGCCGCCCTACTCGGCGGCAGCCCGGCTGAGAGCAACGTGCGAGGGGCTGTTCTCAAGCGGCGGTAGCTCAGCGCCGGCGTAGAGCGGCTGCTGCCGCCAGAGGCAACCTGAGCACTTGTGGTAGCTGTCGTACTGTCGCTGGTCGCAGGTCTTGGCGCCGATCGTCTGCCGCACCATCGGAGACTCGCCGGTCACAGGCGTCGGACACACGCGGTGCCCCACGGGCGTCTCCGTGGGCGTCTCCGTGGGCGTCGGTGTTTCGGGCCGCGGAATCAGGACGTGCTCGCGATCGACGTCCGGCCGCCGATGGCCGCGTCTGTGCGGGACAAAGCGTCCGGTGGAAGGCGTGGTCACGCCGGGCATGACTCCTACCGAACCAGAGCCAGCGATCGGACGATCGGTCTCGGTGCTCATGGTCTTCTCCCTCGGTGCCCTTGGATCTGTCAACGTTTCTCGCCGGCGGATCGACACATGCGACCCCTCGCCGCCTGACGATGGTCCGAAGAGTAGGCTGGCCTGCCTGATGGGGTCAACATCCGTCGAGTTTTCGTCCGGCGACATCCTGGTGTGGAACAATGCCCGGGGTCATCGGGCGTGGAAGATCTGCTTCGCCAAGCAAAGCATCTCGGGTGCCGCATGCGACGACCGGCTCAGCTCGAAACAGACCGGGCCGGCGTAGGCAGCGGCCTCGAGTGCGCGCCAAACCGCCGGAAATTCCACATCTCCCTCGCCGGGGGGGAGGTGCTCATGCACGCCACGGCACATGTCCTCGACATGGACCTGGGAAATTCGCCCGGCAGCCCGGGGGAGCACCTCGCCAGGGTCGCCTTCGCCAGTGACGTAAAGATGGCCAATATCAACAGTGAGAGTCAGCTCCTGGCCATCGCCGAGGCGTCGCAAGACCTCCAGCCCCTCTGCGACAGTCTCGACGTACATGCCTGGCTCAGGCTCGAGCGCGAGGACGACGCCACGCTCGCCAGCCTCGGCCAAGAGCGCCGAGATGCTCCGATCCAACCGCTCATCGGCAGCTGCCGGGTCACATCCCGGCGGACGCCTACCGGCCCAGAACGAGACCACGTCCGAGCCAAGCTGTTCCGCGAGTCGGATGCAGCGCCGCAGGAAGTCCACCCGGACCTCGCGGTCGGCGGCCCCGTCCTCGAGCAGCGTCGGCCAGTGCTTGCGCTGGCTGTCCAGCAGATACCTGGCCCCGGCCTCGACCACGCAGGTCATGTCGAGCCTGGCCAACAAGGCGGCGATCCGCTCGACCTCGGCCGCAGTCGAGCGATACGGATCGAGGTGCGCAACGTCCGGGGTCAGAGCGACGGCGCCAAAGCCCTCATCGGCCAAGAGCCTCAAACCATCGTCCAGGCGGTGGTGGGCAAGCCCGTTGGTGTTATAGCCGAGAATCAAGGCAGGAGCTTACTTGTCACACATGGTGTCAGACACCATGTGTGGCAGCTAACTTCGCCCCACCGGTGTCCCCAATCGTCAGCCTAGTCCTGATTCTCGTCGGAGCTTCCGTGATCGGCGGTGGGCTGCCGCTCTTCGTGCGCAGTTCGGAGACCGCCTTGCACCGGCTCTTGTCGCTGGCGGCCGGTTTCTTCCTCGGCTTGGTCTTCCTCGACCTTCTGCCACACGTCGACTTCTCCGGCACCAACGGGCCCGCGCTGTGGCAGTGGGTCCTGGCCGGCCTCTTGGCGGTCCTGGTGCTCGACCTGGGCATCTTCGGCAAACAGAGCCACGCGGCGGTCGGCTGGACGACCTTGATCGGGCTGACCGTGCACGCCTTCTCGATGGGCCTCGGGCTGGGCATGCTGACGACGGCGCCGGTCGCGCTCGGCTGGGGCCTGTCGATCCACAAACTCGGCGAGACCTTCTCTCTGGCCTCGGCGCTGCGCTTCACGATCAAGGACCGCCGCGTCGTGCTCGGCCTGATCGTCGGGTTCTCGTGTGTGACTCCGGCCGGCCTGCTCGCGGGTGACGCCCTGCGCGAGACCGTCACCCCCCACGTCGCTGCGGTGTGCACGGCAATCGCCGCCGGGAGCTTCCTCTACGTCGCCGTCGGTGACCTGTTGCCCGAGGTCTTCCACAACGCCGAAGACAGGTTGCCAAAGCTCGGCATGCTGCTCGGTGGAGTTGCGTTTGCGTGGCTGGCGAGCGAGGGGCACGGCGAGGTGCACGGTAACCATGTGCACCTTCACACGGGAACGATGACGCTGGCGCTCGAGGCGTTCTGGGGCTTCTTCGCCCGCGCCGCGCCATACCTGCTGCTCGGCTTTCTCGTCGCAACAATGGTCCACGCCTGGCTCCCGCGACACTGGTTGCAGCGCGCGATGGGACGCAACGACTTCAGTTCGGTTGCGGCCGCGGCGGTAGTCGGTGCGCCGCTGCCCCTGTGCTCGTGCTCGGTCCTGCCGACGGCCATCGGCCTGCGTCAGGCCGGCGCGTCGAAGGCGGCAACAGTCTCCCTCCTGGTCTCGACCCCCGAGACCGGTCCAGATTCGATCGCGATGACCTGGGCGCTGCTGGATCCGGTCATGACGATCGTGCGGCCGATCAGCGCGGTGACCTCGGCGCTGGTGGCCGGCATCGCGACCATCCTGTTCGGTGACGACACTGCGCCCACGTCCAACGAAGCGGAAGCTCCGTGCTCCGACCACAGCGAAACCCCACCGGAGCAAGAGCCGTCACCCGGCCTGCGCCGGTCGCTGCGCTACGCGTTCGTCGACGTGCTCGACGACATCATGCCCTCCTTGCTGATCGGCACGGCGATCGCAGCGTTCTTGACCGTGCTGCTGCCAGCGGACCAGCACCTGCTGCGATGGCTCGCCGCGAGCCCGCTTGGACTCTTCGCAGCCGCGCTCATTGGCGCACCGATCTATGTGTGTGCCAGTGCGTCGACGCCGATCGCCGCCGCCTTGATGCTCAAGGGGCTTTCACCCGGGGCGGCGCTGGTCTTCCTGCTCGTCGGCCCCGCCACCAACTTCGGCTCGCTGCTCGTACTCCGTAGGGAACTGGGTACGCGCGTCGTCACGATCTACCTCGTCTGCGTCATCGCGACCGCGATCGCCTTGGGCGCGGTGGTTGATCTCATCTTCTCCCCCGCCGACGTGACGCCTCGCTTGGCCGGTGACGCCGCCCACCTCCACGAGAATATCGGACCCGTGTCACTCGCTGCTGCGATCCTACTCGGCGGCCTGTGCTTGGCATCGCTGCGTCGCCGCATGCGGACCGCCGCGTCTCCCGTGTAGGATCCGGCGATGCCAGAGGAGAGCACGCCAGAGCAACTGTCGACCCGGTACGACCCTGCCGGGATCCAAGGGCCGGTTTACCAGCGCTGGCTCGAGCGCGACGCGTTCGCGGCCGTCCCGGACGAACGCGCCGACCGATACGTTGTCATGATGCCGCTGCCCAACGTCACCGGCGCTCTGCACATGGGTCACGCGATGGACAACGTCATGCAGGACCTGCTGACGCGATGGCATCGCATGCGCGGCGACAACACGCTGTGGCAACCCGGCACCGATCACGCTGGCATCGC
>NYZE01000052.1 GCA_002685965.1 Planctomycetota bacterium
CCGCGATCAAGCCGGCAGCTCCGCCAGGATCGAGGGTCATCTTGAGGTGGCCGATCTCGGCACCGTCGGCCGCGAGCCTCGCACGCAGAGCCTCGGTCACACGCAACAGGAAGGCGTTGGCATCGAAGGGCGCTTCCGGCGACAGGCGCCACGTCGCGTTGAGCCAACCGAGCCGGGCCTCGCCCTCGGCGTAGGTGTCGTAGTCAACGGTCATGGTCGGCGCGAACGCACCCTCGGTGCTGAGTAGACGCTGCAACCATGGCTCGAGCCCGTCGCCCTCCTTCGCGGAAGCGCAGACCACCTCCGCCCGGGGGAACTCGATGCAAAGCGCCGCGACAAGCGACTCCTGTAGTTTCGGCTCGATCGCGTCGCACTTGTTGACGACGATCAAGTCAGCCTCCTCGAGTTGCTTTCGGTAGACGTAAACGACCTTGTCCGAGAACGAGCGGCCCTGCACGAGGCCGAGGATGCGTGCCGCGCGCTTCGGGTCGACCACCACGCTGAGCGGTGCCACGACGAAGCGGTCGCCGTAGATCCGCCGCAGCGGGTAGCTGACGGTGGCGACGAGATCGGTGCAGCTGCCGACCGGCTCGGCAAGAAAGACGTCCGGGCGCGTAGCCGCCGACAAACGACCGGCCGCCTCCTGCAGCGAATCGAAGCGACAGCAGAAGCAGCCCCCGGCGATTTCTTCCACCTCGAATCCATGGGACCTCAAGAGCGCCGTATCAACCAACCCGGTGCTCTGATCGTTGGTGATCAAACCGACCACCAAGCCTCGGTCGGCCAGCATGCGCGCCAGGCGATCCACCGCCGTGGTCTTCCCGGCGCCCAGGAAGCCCCCGATCATCACGTAGCGCGCCCTGTCGTCGGATCCGGTCACGAGCACACCATCATGCCACCGAGACCATCATGCGAGGACCTGTGTACGCTCTTTGAGCAGACCTTCTGGTTGTGCCACCGCCACCCGACAAGGCTGCCCGATCCGGCGGGACGAGGGAGGCGCCTACTACCTGAACAGGACCACCGGTCCCCGGTTCGTCGTGTAGGGGCCGTACTGGGCAATCGAAGTGAAGGTCGTCCAGTTGTAGAGGTAGGTCATCAATCCGGCTGTGCCGACCGACATGTGCAGGACGTCCGAGCTCGCCAGTGCGTTGTTCTTCAGGTGCACTGCTTGGGCGTGAAGCGCCAGGGTGTCCGTGGCTCCGATCGGGAAGTTCGCTGTGAGGGCGGCGTTGCCCGAAGCGTCGGTTGGGAGAGCCAGGACGAACAGCGGATTCACGTGCAGGTTGCAACCCGGACCGATCAAGGCGCCAAGGTCCGCGGCGAACAACTTGAGGCCGATCAGGAACAGCGCGGTGGCGCCCGGCTGGGCGCCGCTGAGTGCGATGCCGAGCGTGGTTCCACTGTAGGAACCCGTCATCTTGCCACCACAGCTCGGGTCGCTATTGATGAAGGAGTTCTGGGCCGATCGGATTGAATCGGCGTAATAACCGATGCTGCGAGGCGTCGTCTCGGTCTGGATGTCGACCTGGATGATCACGTCGCGGGTCGGCAGCCTGACGAACGGCTTGTCCCCCGGGATCCACACCGCCGGCACGTCCGGATTGGTCGGTTTCACGGTGATGGCTGGGAAGTTGACGTCCTTGAGGGCGAGGAAAACGGTCTTCGAGGCCGTCAGGTTCGAAGCAAAGGTCTTGCTCAGGGTGGCGAAACCGACAGTGACACTGTCCATGACGATCTCGATCTTCTCCTTGTGCGCCGACCCCGTTTGATAGACCCGCCAGCCCACCTGGAGCACGGGGGCCATTCCGGGGAAGGTGTCGCCCCGGACCCAGAACTGGATGAACCCCTTGGTGCGGCCCATCGGAAAGGCGTTCCCCGACCCGGCGTAGGAGCCGGTGTAGATATCGGGAAACGTGCGAGTGTGGTTGACGGCGGACTGGGCCGCTGCATGGCCGACGACGAGCAGACTGACACCGAGCAGTGAAGCAAAACGCATGGTGGCTCTCTCCGGGGGACTGAGGTCGGGCCACGAGTATAGCAAGGCTTCCAAGAGAGGTGCCGGTGGAGGCTCATCTCCACATGATCACTGGATCACCTGGCCTCTCGCTAAAGCAAGCGCCCATCGAGCGGCGCAGGCGCTCCTTGGAGTCGGCAGATCGACACCTACGTCACGCAGTTCGACTCCACTCAGGAGCGTCCCATCATGCGGTCGATCGTGCCATCCAGGAACCCCGCGTAGCCCTCGGCAGCGAGCAGGTCATCCGACTCAGCGCCCGTTACGCGGAAGAGCCACCCGAGCTGATAGGGCGACTTGTGGATGTCACCGATGACCTTCTCGAGTTCCGGGTTGGCTCCCGCGAACACACCGGTGAGCGGCGAGTAGAGATCCGACACGGCCTTGAAGCCCTCGACCCAACCGATCGCCTGGCCACGATGAATGCGACTGCCAACCGCGACCTCGAAATCGAACTCCACCACTTCGCCGAGCATGCGCGTCGCAAACCTCGTGAAGCCGACCCGGTGTCCCTCGGCATCCGGTGCGATCCACAGGTGACCCTCGGTATAGCTGCGGTCGGTCGGCAGCCGCGTCGTAAACTTGGCGCGGCGGTAGGCCAGGAAGTCGTCGCCCATCCGGGTTTCGATACGCCAGTCGGCGCGCCGACGCGAGGAGATACTAGTTTGCGCCGGACCGAAACCGTACCACCGCGCCCTGAAGAGCAACCGCCCGCTCAGCGACCGAGCGTTCGTTTGGCGACCGCTCGGGCCCGGCCACGGGAGAAGCTCTTTATCAGCCGGACTGCGTAGCGAAGGCTGCTTCGAGCACGGCAATCGTGCGCTCGTAGATCTCGGGATCTCGTGAGTGGCGCGGGCCGGCAACGTTCAGGACGCGCACGGTGTCCGCTTCCATCCACCGAACAAGACCAGCGCAGGCTTCCTCGTAGGTCATCGTTGACAGGTCGAGGTGCAACAGCGGCCGGCCGAGTTCGCGGGCAATGCAAGCGGTCAATCGCGAACCGCCGGTCAGCGCGCCGTGCGACAGGATCAGGGTGCCGTCCGAGTCACGAACGTTTTGCCGAGTCCGCAGCGCTGGTTCCGGACGGTCGACCTCGATCAAGTTCGGGTAGCACCCGTCAATCCTGCCGTCTTCGTTGCGGCGCCCGAGCGGCACCCAGCCACCGCACTCGATGCCGCGGGCCATGGCAAAGTCCAGCGCCGCAAGGTCTGCACCGGTTTGGGCGCCGGAGACGATTCTGCGGGGTGTTGAGGACACAGGCTCCAGCCATGGTAGGCAGTGGCTCGGTGCGCCGTAAGATGTGAGCCCCATGGCAACTGGCTTCCTGCTCCTGGCGATCCTCGCCGCGGCCGCGCTCCCGGCGCAGGACCACAACACGGCCGCCGAGGTCACCACGGTCGTCCGTCGCATCGGTGCTGCGCTCGACAGCGTCCTGCCGGCAGCGCCGGGCACCCCGGCGCGCACTCTCGTGCTCCTGGTCGACACGACCCAGTCGCTGAAGAACGCGCGCTTCGACGAAGAGCTGGCACGGGCGCTCGCGCGCAACGCCAAGGCGCTCGGACCGACGCGCATCGGCGTCAGCCATGTCGGCGCGCACAAACCACTCGCACTGGCGCCAACCGAAGAACACAGCCTCGTCGTCGATACGGTACGCCGCCTGCTCGCCAAACCGCGCACGGGGTTCGAGAACGTCTACGCGCCGCTGCGCTACCTGGCCGGTAAGGCATCAACGACCAGAGGAACGCGAGAGGTCCTGCTCGTGTCGCTGGACAATGGCGATGCCGAGGACAACCTGGAGAAGACCGTAGCGCGACTGCGACGCACCGGCACCATCGTGCACGTGTTGACGAGCGAGGCCTATCTCGCCGATTGCTACCTGCTGCGATACGGGAACTGGAGGGGACTGCGCGGCTGCAAGCTCATGGCCGGAGGCGATGCTCCGTTCGTCGACCTACCGTGGAACTGGCTGTTTCAGCGGGTGCGCGCAAACGAGATCACGCCGTCGGGATTCGCGATGTATGGCCTGAGCCGAGTAGCCGCCGCGACCGGTGGCAGGGTATTCCTGTACGCGGCAGCGGGAAAGGGGCACAGCTGCACCGTGAAAGGGGCGGCCGGGGTGAAGTGTATCTTCTGCACCAAGGGCGACCACAACGCGCAAGGTGAGCTTTACTGGGACGGGCGCATCGCCCGGCTTGCTCCGCAGACACTGTCGCGCAAACAGGCCTTCGCGCTGTCGAAGAACGACCTGTACTTCCGGGCGACGATGAGAGCTTGGCGCGCGGCTGCCCGTGCCGGCCTGATCGGTAGCCTGCCACCGAGTGGTTACGGCGGCACCAGCCGCATAGGGCGGCTACGCGTGATCACCGCATCGCTGAACTTCGCGCGTAACGCGGTACGCGCGACCAAGGCCGCTGCCGAGTGTGAGAAGATCCGGCACGCACTCGAGCGCGACCTCGCGCAGGCCAAGGGACGCCCACCCGCGCAGCCCCGCAACAAGGCGATCGCCGAACTCACCCAGCTCTGCTTACAGCTGACCAAGGTCAACCTGCTGGCCTTCAAAGGCTGGTGTGAGGACATCGCGCCGGGCCTCGTCAGGAAACAGAAGGCGCCGGTCATGCCACCGGAGCGACCGTCTTCGTCGACACGGAGCACCATGGGCATCCATTGGACCAACTTGTGTCTCTGCCACGGCGTGCGTCCGTTCAAGGACGTCTTCCTGCCGGGTGGCGATCTGTTCCGTAACGAACTCGCCAAGCTAGAACGTATGTGGACCGACTTCCTCACAGCCTACGAGCACACGCCATACACGGTGGCCCTCCACCGCGCCGGGATCGCGCGCTTCCATCTGACCTACGCCAGCGGCGCGACCGGGCAGCGACCCCGACCCAAGGCCAGGCGGCCCGGCCAGACCGTCACCGCCAACAAACCCAAACGTCCAAATCGCACGAGCGCCTCCGGCGGCGCGCGCGCAGGTGGCGCAACGACGGGCGGGAAGTGAAGGGCTCCATCCCCGTGCTGCTGCTTGCCGCGCAGCTACCCGCCCAGATCGATGTCGAACGCCTCGTCGCCAACCTCGGGTCGGAGCCGAACGCCGAAGTTCGCCTGAGCGCGTACCGCCAGTTGCGCAGCTTGAAATCGCCAGCCGCCCTGCGCCTCGTCGTCGAGAGCCTAGCGACATGGAAGCATCATGCGCAGACCCTCGGCACGCAGCTCATCGTGCAGTATCCGATCAAGCTACGCCTGCCCGCGTTGCGCAGCATCGTGCACGCGAAGGGCCCGTTCCTCTCCTTCAGCGGCGCGGTGGGTCTGTGGCGCGCAGGCGAACGCGATTACGCCGCTGAGATTGCGACGGCACTGCGGAGTCGCGACGCCACGAACCTAGAGCGGACATCGATGGTGATGGAGCTGCCGTTAGTCCGCGATCCCGCCGTAGAGCAAGCCATGCGTGGCCTCATCGAGCCGGGCATGCATGTCGACCTGCTCGACGCTGTTCTCTATCACATGATCCGGAAGCGCGACACGAAGGCTACGGCCGCCGTGAGCGCGGTGCTGCGTGATGCGCGGACGCCTATCCTCGGCAGAGGTCTTTGCGCCGCATTCCTCGTCGCGACAGGAGCATCGGATCATTCGCGGGCCCTGGCCGAGGTGCTGGCAACCGGGCAGGTCCCCTTCTTACGCATGAAACGCTACCTGCAGCGCGCACCGCACCTCGACAACACCGTCATCGTCGGGCTCATCGAGTGCGTCGACAAAGAGACCTTGCCGCGTGGCATCGCCGCCGCGCTCCGCCTGCTCGGGAGCGCCGGCGGCTCGCGCGGTGCACCGACGCTGCGCAAGTTCCTCGGCCACGACGACGAGCTCGTAGTCATGACGGCGCTCAACGCGCTGTCGCGCCTGGCTGGGGGTGTCACCAACAAGCAGCTGATCCAGCTACTCGCGTCCGACAAGCCGACGATCGTGATCAAGGCGGCGGACATGCTGCGACGCCGCGATGACTTCTCGGGCATGTCGCGTCTGCTCGAGTTGGCCAAGGACGGTCCAAAGAAGGCGGACGCCGTGCACGTCCTCCGCGGCTTTCGCAAGGCCGCGGTCGTCGAGCCGCTGATCGATGCGTTGCTCGACCCGGCGCAGCCCGTACGCGTCCAGGCGTATTACAGTCTCGGCATCGTGCTCGGTAGCCTGTTCCCGTACAAGCGCATCAGTCTGGTCAGCACCGGCCTGAACGTGGCCGGTCCGGCCGCTCCGCGCCAGCGCGCCGTGGCTACGATCCGCCGCTGGTGGTCCGCTCAGCTCGCGAAGGCCGCTAAGCAAAAGAGCCCCTGAGGACCGACCACAGCAACAACCCCGATCGGTGTTTCTTTGAAGATCACAAAGATCAGCGCATACCAGGTCGATCTGCCGCTCCACGAGGGCAGCTACAAGTGGTCTGGCGGCAAGGCGGTCACCGTCTCCGACAGCACCATCGTGGGCGTGGAGACCGATGGCGGCCTCATCGGCTGGGGCGAGGTGTGTCCGCTCGGACCGTTCTACTTACCGGCATATGGCGGCGGTTGCCGCGCGGGCATCGCGGAGCTCGGCCCGCATCTGATCGGCGAGAACCCATTGGAGCTCAACAAGCTCAACCGTCGCATGGACGCCGCGCTCAAGGGGCACCCATATGTGAAGTCCGCCATCGACATGGCGTGTTGGGATGTCCTCGGCCAGGTCGCGGGGCTGCCCATCTGCAACCTGCTCGGCGGACGCTACGGTGAGGACTTCGTGCTCTATCGAGCGATCTCGCAAGAGTCCCCGGAGAAGATGGCAGGCAGCGTCGCCGGCTACCGAGAAGAAGGCTATCGGCGCTTCCAGTTGAAGGTCGGTGGCGATCCAGACGTCGACATCGAGCGCATTCGCGCCGTGTCGGCCCAGCTCGAGCGCGGCGACAAGCTCATCGCGGATGCCAACACCGGCTGGGTCATGCACGAAGCCGCGCGCGTCGTGCGCGCGGTCCGCGATGTCGACGTCTACATCGAGCAACCCTGCGCGAGCTACGCGGAGTGCCTCGCCATTCGCCGCCGCACGGACCCCCCCTTCGTGCTCGATGAGGTCATCGACAGCGTCGATGCACTGCTTCGCGGACACGCGGATGGCGCCATGGACGTGGTCAACCTCAAGATCAGCAAGCTCGGCGGGCTGACCAAGGCGCGTCAGGCCCGCGACCTGTGCGTCTCTCTCGGCGTCGCCATGACCATCGAGGACAGCTGGGGCAGCGACGTGACCACGGCCGCCATCGCGCATCTCGCCCACAGCACGCCGCGAGAGCTTCTCTTCACCGCGACGGACTTCAACAGCTACGTCACAGTGAGCACTGCCGAGGGTGCACCGCAACGCACCAACGGTCGCCTCGCCGCAAGCACTGCGCCGGGCCTCGGCGTCCGTCCCCGCATGGACGTGCTCGGCGATCCGGTCCTCGAAGTCCCCTGACAACGACCCGCCCTGGATGCTGGGTCACTACGGTGTTCTGAACGTCGCCTGGCCCGGTGGCGTGGTCACTGCGCTCGAACGCTATCGCTAGCACACGCCACCCTCGCGCCAAACCTCCAGCAAGCGGGATGTCCGCTGACTCGAGGTTTGAGGAGGCCATGTCGCTGCGCAACGTCGAGGTAGGCCTGCCAGTCGACCGTCGTCATGCCGTGCTTGGTGGGACGAATGCGCCGACCTGCACCGATCGACTACCTGGACGGCCCCTTCTTGGCCGCCTGGCTCTCCGCCTTCTTCTGCCTCGCCTTGTGCTTCTGCTCCGCCTTCTCCGAACCAGACTTGCGCCCGTGCTCCATGAAGAACTTCCAGATCAGCGGTGTCGCGGCAATCGTCCTGCGCCCGCCGCGCGACCTGGGCCAACCGTGGCCACCTTTGATGATGCTGTAGAA
>NYZE01000053.1 GCA_002685965.1 Planctomycetota bacterium
AAACGCTGCATGAAGAGTCTCATTCTCGCTCCCCTGGCGGTCTGTGCCTGCGCGGCGCCGCCCTCGCCTCCGCCCGCTGGTGGTTTGCCCTGGAGCGCTCCGGCGATCCAGGACAGCGTCTCGGTGCGGGACGGCCGCTCGCGCCGGCGGCTGGCGTTCGACGCGCTCCTGGACCGGCTGGCGCAAGTTGACGTGGTGTTTCTCGGCGAGACCCACGACGACGAAACGACGCACCGCGTCGAGTTGGCCGTGCTCGATGGCTTGCTCGAGCGCCGCGCCGGGCGCGTCGTACTGGCGCTGGAGATGTTCGAGCGCGACGTGCAGGATCGGCTCGATGCCTATCTGGCCGGGCGTATCGACGAGGCCGAGTTCCTCCGCACTGCCCGACCCTGGGGCAACTACCGCACGGCGTACCGCCCGCTGATCGAGCTCGCCAAGCGGAGCGGGATTCCAGTGGTCGCGTCGAACTTCCCGCGGCCGTTGCTCCGCCAGCTCGCCCGCAAGGGCAAGGAAGTGCTCAACGCCGCGGAACCGGGGCACGCGCCGAAGCAGCTGTTCCCGAACACGCCGGCCTATTGGCGACGCACCGACAACGCCGTGCGCAGTCATCGGCAGATGGCCCGCGGTGCTGCGGCCAAGGATCCCGAGCGGCTCTACACGACGCAGACGCTCTGGGACAACGCCATGGGCGAGGCGTGTGCGCGGGCCTTGCGCGCGCACCCCGGGCACACCGTGCTCCACGTCAACGGCGGCTTTCACACCGCGCACTGGGATGGAACCGTGCGGCAGATGGCTTTGCGCGCACCCAGTGCCAGCGTGGCGACGGTCGACATCGCGCCGAGCGCGCGTCCGCAAACGGCAGAGCTCGCCGGCAAGTCGAGTGCCGACTTCGTCGTGTTCGCGGAGCGGCGGGCCAACGACCGGCGCAATGGGAGCTTCTCCGTCTGGGTGTCGCGCCGGCTGCGCTATCGCTTGCACGTGCCCAAGGGTGAGGGTCCTTGGCCTCTCCTGATCTGGTTGCCGGAAGACGGCCTGAATGCCGCCGACGGCGTCGCTCTGTGGCGGCGGCGCTTCGGCGACAAGGTCGCGATCGCGTCGCTCGAGGCGCCATACATCGAGACTGCCGACGATCTAGCCGAGGGTGGTCGCTGGTTCCGGGCGGACTCGTTCTACGACGATGTCGGGATGCTGCGTGGTGTCATCGAGGACGTCTGGGCTCACGTCGTGCGTCACCACGCCATCGATGTCTACCGCGTTTGCCTGGCCGGTGTCGGCACCGGCGCGACGGTGGTTGGTGCCACGGCATTGTGGAGCGATCGTCTAGGCGCGCACGCCGTTGCCATTGCGCCGCGGCGCTACCGCAAGATCGCCGACCTATCACTGCCGCTACCCGAGTTGCGCGATGCGCGCGACAAGGCACGCCCATCGTCGCTGACCGTCGTCGCCAACGAGGCGAGTCTGTCGTGGTGGCAGGGCGAGTGCGCCGCACACGCGGAGGTCGGGCTCGACAGTCGCGTGCGCGCGTGCGCCAGCGATGCCTGGCTCGACGAACTGGACCGGGAGAACGCGGTGCGCGTGGCCTTGTCATTGCCGTCGCGCCCGGCAGGCGACAAGCGCCGACACGTCGTTGCGACGAGCGTTCGCTCCCGCCATTGGGGACGCTTGCTCGCCGCGCAGCACCAGGCTGCAGGAGCGCTAGTGGCCGTGCTCGACACGGAACCAGTCACCGACGACTCGGAACCGATTCCGACGGATCCCGACCCGAGCAAGATGGGGTCGCGGCTGCCGCGCTGCCCTGGCGCCTTTGGCGGCACGACCGTCGTCGTCCTACCCGACTCCGCGTCTTCGGCGGAAGTCGAAGCGTGGGCGTCGTTGGAACGCGAGGACCCGATCCACAAGGGCAGTCCCTTTCACCGGCTACGCATCGCCGATGCAAAGCGTCCGCTTGCGAGCGTGCTGGAGAAGCTGCATGGCGAAAACCGCAAGAACGTCCTGATCGTACCTGCCCTGTTCTGCGCTGACGGCACGACCATGCGTGCGCTCAGAAAGGTCGTGCGCGGCTTCGAAGACCGCATGACGCTGCGCTGGCGGCCTGGTCTCGGCGGTCTGGGTTCGTGACCGGCTGACCGGACCGGGCTTGCCAGGAGGGGCGTGGGTGGCCTAGCTTTCCGCCATGCACATCACGATCGAATACTGCGTTCTCTGAAACTACGAGCCGCAGGCGTCCAGTTTGGGCGCCGCGATTCGTGAGAAGCACGCGGATGCCGAGGTCGAGCTGATCGAGGGCGGCCGCGGCGACTTCGTCGTCAAGAACGATGGCGCCGAGCTCTGGAACAAGCGGGCGATGGGGGACGAGTTCCCCGAGAACGACGTGATCCTGGAGAAACTGGCTTCGTAGCCGACGCGGGCGAGTGGGAGGGGACTCTCCGCTGGATGCGTCTGGCTGACCTGCTCGTTCGCCGGCCTCGACCAGAGGTTCGCCGGCGTCGAGGACGCGAAGATCATTTCCGAGATCGTTTGATGCCGGTGGTCGACGTCGTTCGTTGGTCCGCGATGTCTGACGCGGTGGACAAACGAACCAGAGGTTTCGCACGCGCGAGCCGCGGGCTGACTGCTTCCGTGATGCGGACGCGCCAGACTTCGTTGCCGCGCGGACGATTGTCGTCCAACTCGACGCGGATGAAGGTACCGGTCAAGCCGCCGCGTGGGCCGGGCTTGTCTTCGACCAGCACATCCTGCTCGGTGCCGATGGATCGCTCGACGAAGGCCGCGCGCAGTTCGTCCTCGAGGGCGTGCATGGAGCGGCTGCGAGCCTGCTTGGTGGCCGGAACGACGTGTTCTGCCATGCGGGTCGCTGGCGTGCCCGAACGCTCCGAGTAGGTGAAGACGTGCAGATACGAGAGAGGGAGCGACGCGACCAGGTGCCTGCAGCTCTCGAACTCCTCCTCGGTCTCGCCGGGAAAGCCGACCATGACGTCGGCGCCGATGCCAGCTTCGGGGAAGCGCGACGCGATGCGCTCGATTACTCTGCGGTAGTCGGCAGCGTCGTAGGTCCGCCCCATGCGCCGTAACACCCGCGAGTCACCGTGCTGCAGCGGCACGTGGAAGTGCGGGCAGAAGCTCGGCGAGGTGGCGATCACCTCCAGCAACGCATCACTCACCGTTGCGGGCTCGAGCGAGTTGAGGCGGTAGCGCAGTGGCAGCGAAAGCCCGTGCAGGGCACGCACGAGGTCGGCGAGTCGGTCGTCGCCGTCGAGGTCATGTCCCCAGCAGCCGGTGTTGACGCCAGTCAGCGCGACCTCTCGAAAGCCGCGCTCGGCGAGGTGCCGCGCTTCAGTAAGCACTGCGTCCGCCGCGCGACTCATGCTCGGCCCCCGCACGGACGGGATGATGCAATACGTACAGCGCTCATCGCAGCCGTCTTGGATCTTGAGCGTCGCGCGGGTGCGCAGACCGGGCGCCCCAGCGGCGCCGGCCCCATGAGCGAGGAAGCGCGTCGTGCGCGGTGCCTCACTGACCCAGAGGTCGCCACCGAGGCGGCGGTCATCGCGAAAGCGGAGGACGTGTTCGTAGAGATCGGCCTTCTCGCTGTTCCCGAGCACAAGGTCGACACCGTCGAGCCCGCGTATGGCTGCAGGGTCACGTTGTGCGTAGCAGCCCGTGACCACGACGATGCCACCCTCGGGCTTGCGTCGGACCGCGCGCCGCGCGACTTTCCGCGATTCGGCGTCGGCCAGACCGGTCACCGTGCACGTGTTGATCACGTAGACGTCGGCCTCGTCGTCGAACGGCACGGACTGCCAGCCGGCACCGCGGAAGCGATCGTGCAGGCAGTCGATCTCACTGAAGTTGACGCGGCAGCCGAGGCTCTTGAACGCGACGCGTCCGCTCATGTCCGTGTAGGGAATGGCGGCTTCACTTGCACAAACCGAGGGTCAGCCCGTTCGTGAACGACAACCCGAGTGTCGCGCCCGAGTCGAGCGCGGCTGTCTGTACTTGCAGGAGTGCGCCGTGCAAACCGACGTCGTTCGGAATTGGCAGTGGCAGCTGGTGCGTGCCGTTGCCCGGACCAGAGCCCGAGGCCGCGCCGTAGAGCAGCACCAGCGGGTTAGCCAGGATCGGGCCGGGTAGCTTGTCCAGCCCGAGCAGATACACGAGCGGGGCGCCGCCGAGCGTGGCCGACGTGCGTAGGCGAAAGTTCGCGTTGCCGACCTTGGGGAAGCCGGCCACTGGCTTGAGTACGGGCCAGTGCCCGCCGCTGCCCGTTGCGCCTCGACCGTACTCTTCGCTGTAGCAGCCTGTCAGTTCGCGCACGAGCAGGTTGTACCAGGCCTCGGCCATGAGCTTGTCGCCGGTGCTATTGGTGTGCGCGCGGTCGTTGGCGTAACAGCTCGGGAAGCAGCACCAGTGCAGGCCGTGCTGCTCCGGCCCGGGCTTGATCCAGCCCTTTTTTTGCTTGCCCGCCTCGACGAGGATGTGACCGACTGCCGGGTTCTCGAGCCAGGCCGACAGCGAGTTGCTCGGCTTGTATCGGTGCGCGCTGAAGTAGACCATCGCCGCACCCGTGCCGTTGGCGTGCAGGTGGTCGGCGATGCTCTGCAAGTTGCTCAAGAAGCGAACGAAGTTCGCGTCGGTCGTGTCTGCCTTGCGAATCGGGTAGGTCGCGTTGTTCGAGAACAGGCAAAGCGAGAGCATTGGGTGCGCTCGGCTCCGCAGCCGCGCATCGATGGTTCGGTAACCGCGTTGCGTTGGGTCGGCCCAGCGGAACGCTTCTTGGCCACCGATCCAGTTGTTGGTGACGATGAACTTGACGCCTGCTAGTGGCGGTGCGGCGTCGAGCATCGGTTGCAGGAAGGTGTGGTAGCCGCGGTTCTCGCTGTGTCCGAAGATCTCGATCTGGATCGTCTTCGCGGAGCCGAGGTCGACGATCCGCGGCGCCGCACTGTTGGTCCCGGCGAGCGGTGTTCCAGGTATCAGCGCACCGCAAACCGTAGGCTTGGTTTGTGCGGTTAGCGAAGTAGCCAACAACAACGGTGCGAGGCGGCGCAGCATGGTCAGAGCTTCGTGATCCACTCGGCAGCTCGTTCGTGGTCGCCACGCACCAGGTTGAGATAGGCCGGCTGCAGTTTCTTCGTGATCGGGCCCGGGCTGGTCGGCAGATCGCGGTCGTCGACCCGTCGAATGGGGGTCAGTTCGGCCGCGGTGCCGGTCAAGAACGCTTCGTCGCAGTAGTACATCGAGCTGCGTCCGAACCTGCGCAGTTCGACGGGAATGCCATAGTCTTGCGCCAGTTGAAGGATCGTGTCGCGCGTGATGCCGTGCAGGATGGCAGCCTCGTCCGGAGCGGTCATGAGCGCGCCGTCCTTGCCAATGAACAGGTTCTCGCCCGATGCTTCGGATACGAAGCCGTCGCGGTCGAGCAGGATCGCTTCGTCGATGCCGAGTGCCTTCACCTGCCGCTTTGCCATGAAGGATGTCACGTATTGCCCGGTGACCTTGGCGCGAATCGCGACCGAGTTCGGCGTCGACCTCTCATAGCTCGTCATCAGGCAGTGGATGCCGTTGCGTAGTCCGTCGTCCCCCAGATACGCACCCCATTCCCACACCGCGATCATCGTCATGACGGGGTTGCCGCCGCCGGCCAATCCCATCTCACCCTCGTCCAGCCATACCAGCGGTCGGATGTAGCACTCCTGGAAGTCGTTGGCGCGAATGACCTCCAGCGTCGCATCGCACAGATGGTCGATATTCCACGGCACGTTGATACCGAGCACGCACGCGGATTCGAGCAGTCGTTCCATGTGCGCGCGCAGGCGGAACACGCCACCGCGACCGCTGCCGTTCTGCCGGTAGCAACGGATGCCCTCGAAGACGCCTGTCCCGTAGTGGAGGGTGTGGCTCAGCGCCGAGACGCGCACCTCCTGCACGGGCAGGATCTCGCCGTTGAGCCAAGCGAGAGTCTGGATCGAGGTCATGTGTGGGCTCCGGTTCGTTGGGGCTTCGCCGGGTCCACCAGGATCCGGTCATATCACGATAGAGCCGGCGTCATCGACCCGTGCTGCGCAAACTAGTAAGGCCGCCAGCCTCCCTGGTCAATTATCCGGTTTGGCTCCACTCTTGGGTGGTGCCATGGGAACCGCGGGGAAGGCTGTTCGGCGCCGCAGAGGGCTGCCGGACCGGCCGGGCAGATCACGCGGCGGGAGTGATTCTCGAGTCTGCTCTTGAGAGGGCCTGGACGAGGTTGGTCCCTGGCTCCGTCACGGCGACCGAGTCTACGTGCCGCGCTTGGATCGCGCGCCGGCCCGCTACAAGTAGTTCATGAGAGTGCCAACGCTGCGAACAACAACGTCGGCGTCGACATCGGCGAACTCGTAGTCGCTTCGAGTGGTTTCGCCCGACAGGACGAGAACCGAGGTCAGGCGTGGGTCTGCACCGAGCGCGATGTCGGTGTAGAGGCGGTCGCCGATGACGACTGCGTCTTCTAGTGCGATCCCTGCGGCCTCGAGGACACCGGTGATGAAGTCGGGGTCCGGTTTGCCGAAGGTCCGCAGCGGCATCTGACCGGTGGTCATCTCGACGACCTTCATGAAGGTTCCGATGTCGGGCAGGTCGCCGTGCGGCGTCGGGCAGACGACGTCGAGATGCGTTGCGTAGTACGGGATGCCTGAGCGCACGAGCGAGGTCAGCTTCCCCAGCTTGGCAAAGGTCAGGTCCGTGTCGTACGTGAGCAGGCAAGCCTCGGGCGACTCTTCATCGAACTCGAAGCCCTCACTGCGGATGTAGTTCGACACCTCTTCGTTGGCGAGCCAATAGAGCCGCGTCAGCCTCTGCCGCTTCAAGTAGTGCAGCGCCGCTTGGATCGATACCAACACGTCGGCTTCTGAGACGTCGAAGCCGATGCGACGCAAGTTGCTGGCATGAGCGCCGGGGCTCCTCGAGGAGTTGTTGGTCAGAACGTAGACCTGTCGCCCCGTCGACTTGAGCCTCGAGAGGAAGCCCTCGGCCCCGTCGAGGATCGTGTCGGACAATGTCAGCGTGCCGTCGCGATCGACGAAGAAGACCTTCTTGTCGGCGAGCGAGGCGAGGCGCTCGTTGAACATCAGCTCAGCTTCGGCCAAGTCGTCGTAGGTGTCGATCTCGTACCATCGGGCCTCGCCGATCTCACACGGCGTTGCCGTGAGCTCGCCGGAGCGGAACAGGTTGTCGAGCATGCGCTCGGTCCACTGGTTGCGATCGCCGCTGCCAATGATCCGTTCGAGTTCACCGACGACCCGGGTCAGGCCGACCGCATCGAGGCGGTAGGCATCGGTCGAGCGGCCCCACGACTCGGTGGCGCCGTATGTCTTCGAGATCCCGGAGATGCGGCCGTCCTCGACGAGCACCTTCATCGACTCCTCGTCCCAGGTGCCGCGATCGACGGCGACCGCCGAGCCTGTCATGGCGGCCAGGCCGGCGATCAGGTCGCTATCGAAGACAACGTCACCGTTCATCAGCAAGACGTCGCCCGTGAGGTGTTCGCGGGCGAGCCACAGGCTGAACATGTTGTTGGTCGAATCGTACTCGTTGTTGACGACGAAGGAGATGTCGAGGTTGGGGTGAGCGGTTGCGCAGTAATCGCGCACTTGCTCGGCGCGATAGCCGACCACGATCGCGACCTCTGTGATGCCGTTGCCGGCGAGCGCGTCGAGCAAGTGGCCGAGGATCGGCTTGCCAACGACCCTTACGAGCGTCTTGGGCTTGTCGTCGGTGATCGGCCGCAGGCGCGAGCCGACGCCGGCCGCGAGGATGATTGCTTTCATCGTGTTTGATTGACCAACAACTGGCTGTTGAAGGTCGGGAGGTCGGTGCAGCCGGCGACGAAGTCGAACAATGCCGACAGGCGCGGATACTGATCCAGGTCGCCGACGCGACCGAGTGCCTTGATGGTGTTGACGCCTTCGACCGTCTTGCGCCCTTCGGTCATGACTTCGATGGCCTTGGCCAGAGTGAGGCCACGGCCGAGCAGGATCCCGAACTCTCGGTTGCGCGTGTTCCCGGTGCACGACAGCCACATGTCATTGCCCCACGCCTGGCTGCCGATCGTGAAGGTGGCCGGTTGCGCACCGAGTCGACTGACGGCCAGCTCTTCGACCTCCGCCGCCAGACGCGAGATCGTGTACGTCTGTGCACCGTGGGAAAGACCGGCGCCACTGGCGATACCAGCGCCGATCGCGACGACGCTCTTGAAAGCGGAAGCGCATTCCACGCCGACAAGGTCGTCGGTCGGGTAGATGAACAAGCGTGGAGATTGCAGTAGCTGTTGTAGCTCGCTGCGCATCTCGGCGTTGGCGCAGGCGAGGCTCGCGCCGAGCGGTTCGGCACCTATCAGATCGCTGGCGATCGTGCCGCCTGCGAGTAGCGCGTAGCTGGCCAGCTTGGAGCCAAGGGTCTCCTGCACGACAGAGGACAAGGGCTGGCCGGTCTCGTGGTCCAGGGCCTTGGCCGTGTTGAGCACGGCGATCGGACGCGCTAGCCGCGGCGCGATGCTCGCCAGCACTTCGCGTGTTGCGTTCGACTCGACGGCGAGGATCAAGAGGTCGGCGTCGCGAATGGCATCGATGTTCGGCTCGACGGCGATCTCGTGGCTGATGCAGGTGCCGGAGTGGTGCCACGGGTGGTGACGATCGGCGTTCAGGCCGGCGCGGACCTCGGCGTTGCGGTCGAAGGCCCGGATCCTCCATGCGTCCGACGGCAGCTGTTCGCCGAGGTGCTTGAGCAGGGCAAAGCCGAAGTTTCCGACCCCGTAGAGAAACGCTGTCTTTGTTGCTTGTGCGACCTGCATGGCTGCTCCCGGTGCGAACGTGCGCCCCGATCCTCCCCTTGCATCGGCATTTAGGCGTAGCGGCGTGAAGCGGTGGGCCGGGATTCGGCTCATCACCGGTGGGCCGAGCAGCCGAAGAGAGTTCTGTTAGGAGAAGCCATGGCCGAAGTCCTCGCCCCCCGGATCGATCCCCTCAGCCGCTTCATCGAAGGGCGTGGCATGCAGTTTTGTGCTGCGGGCGAGTCGCTCGTCGACGGAATGCCTGCGTTCTCGTTCGATGCGCCCCTCGATGTCACCGATGCGAGCCAGAATTTCGTGGTCGCCGGTCTTGGCTGGTGGCAGAGCGATGCATCCGTCGAACTGCTCGGTGAGTGGCGTCGCGTGCTTGAGATTGGTGGCCGGGTGGCAGTGCTCGTCGATTCGCAGGACGTGGCAGTGGCTGTGGCCGCGCGCTGGCTCGAGAGCGAGTGCCGGCTGTGCATGGATCGGCCCGAGCAAGTGGACGGCACGGTGTGGCTGATCTCGGGTACGCGAAACTGTGAACTGACGCTGCGTCGTCTGTTCAGCGCGATCGGCGCCGAAGTTGCCCGTGCGGACCGGCCCGAGGCTTGGCGCAGCGAGTTCTTCTTCGACCTCGCCGGAGCCTTCCTCCAGGCCGGCGAAGGTCAGAAGGCGGCCGAGTGCTTCGCCGTCGTGCTCGCGTCGGATGCGGAGTCGCTCGAAGCCCGCGTTGGTCTTGCGCTCACGTCTCAGTCGGAGTGGAACGAAGCCCGCACCATCCTCAGCGAAGTGCTCAACATCGATCCGGGCAACTCCCTGGCGACCGAGTGGCTGGACCTGTGTGGCCAGCACGCACCGTCGCCACAGAGCGACGATCCGGCCGTGTTGACGCCGAGTCGACCGTGCCGCCGGTAGAGCCGTTCCTGGATTCGCTCGAGAACGGGGTGATGCCTGCCCCCGATGTCGTCGTCCTGGTTCTGCAATGGGGCCACGCTGACGAAACCGTGCGCTGCCTGCGCGCGCTCCGCGCTTCGCAAGGGGTGCGCTTCGAGGCCATCGTCATCGATAACGCTTCGTCTGATGCCGGTGCGGCCGACAAAGTGCGACATGCGCATCCTTGGGTAGAGGTCGTCGAGAACGAACACAACCTGGGGTTCGCTGGCGGCAACAACGTCGGGTTGCGCCGCCTGGTCAAGGCGCGCGCGACCGGCGCCTCGCCGCGTTGGTGTCTCTTGCTCAACAACGACGTCGAACTCACGCAGGACTGCCTAGCGGAGATGGTCGCGGTCGCCCAGGCCAAGCATGCTGGCGCGGTCGGCGCGCTCAACTTCGAGCGCGAGAGCGGTGCGATAGCGTCTTCGGGCGGTTTCATGCAGTGGCCATCAGGTACCTATCGCGACGCCGGGCGTAGCGCTGCGATGCTCGGTGTGCCGCACGAAGTCGAGACCATCGCCGGATCGACCCTGCTGCTCGACCTCGACGCCCTCGTCGGTGTCGGCGTGCTCGATCCGGACTACTTCTGCGTCTATGAGGAAACCGATCTGTGCCTGCGCCTGGGTGCCGCGGGTCGTCGCCTCTGGCTCGTGCCCGCGGCCCACGCGCTCCACGCCGTCGGCGCAAGCACGTCCCGGCACATCCACCTCTACTTTCGCTTCCGCAACCGCTTCCGCTTCGTCCGCCGCTGGGGCGGGGCAGGTGCGGTGCGGCGTATGCTCCCCGGCCTCTGCTTCGAACTGCTCTGGCGGTTGCCGGTCTATACCGTGACGGGCCGACTGCGTGCCGCGACCAGTATCCTGCGCGGGGTGATGGACGGTATCAGGGGAGTCGTTGGGCACGGGCCGTTCGTTGCATCTGAGCCGCCGACGGACGACGGGCGCGTGCTACTCTCTAGCACGTGAACCGTGTCGCCTTTCCAGTCGCCCTCCTTGCTCTGGCCCTGCCTTCCGCCGGTCTCGCGCAGGGGCCGTCGCTCGCGGACGTTGCAGAGTACGAGGGGTGGCTCGAAGCCTACTCGCGTGGCCAGGTGCGTCTGCTCAAACGCGGGCGTCTCGATCGGCGTGCCGATCGCAAGTTGCGCGAGCTGTTTCAGAAGATCGCGTCCGGCCACGACATGGTTGCGGCGCGTCGGTTGTGGCAGGCCGCCGTCATTCAGCTACCCAAGGACATCGACAAGCACGACCGGCTTGCGGCGTTGCCTGGCAAGGTGCGTGGCCAGGCGAAGAAGCTGCTGGCCAGCATCGACGACGACGGGGTCGATCCGTGGTTGATCAAGCTGGCGACGCAACGGGGCGGCAAGGCGGGCAACCGCTACCGCGTGACTGCGATCGAGGTGCTCGGTCTGCGTGAGCGACCCGCGACTGGCCAGTTGCTCGCCAAGAACCTCGCCAAGTTCCAGATTCCGGAGCGCATCCAGGCGATCCTCGCGCTCGAGCGAACGGGGTCGTTCACCACGCTGCCGGTGTTGGTCAAGGCGCTCGGGGGCCGTGAGCCCAACTTGCGGATCGCAGCCACCCAGGCCATCACCGGAATTCTCGCGCCGTTCAGCGACAAGACCCACGCCGCGAACACGAACGGCGGTGGCGATGCGGCCAAGTGGGTGCCGATCGTCGTTGACGAGTTCCAGAAGGTGATGCTGCGCGACAAGGTCTGGCAGGTTCGCTCCGCGATCTGTGACGGTCTGATGCGGCTCAAGACGCCTCGTGTGATTCCAGTTCTGATCGCCGGCCTCAAGCGCGAGTTGCACCTCGGCAAGTGGTCGAATCGCATGGTCGCGATTGCGTTCCACGATGCCCTCGAGCAGCTGACGGGGAAGGACCTGCCGCAGGACGCGCCGCACCTGTGGTCGGACTTCTGGGCGAAGGAAGGTCCGGGCTTTCGCTTCGCGACCGTCAACAAGGGCGCCAAGCCGCAGAAATCGGTCGATGCGAAGTACGCCAAGTACTTCAACGTGGACATCAAGACCAAGCGGCTGCTGTTCGTGATCGACTTCTCCGGCTCGATGTCCGAGAAGGTCCGCCTGGTCGGTCGCTACGCCGGCGGTAACCAGCGCGTCAAGTACGAGCTGGTCAAGAAGGAGCTCGAGAAGGTCATCCGCGCCCTGCCGCGCGACGCGATCTGCAACGTGATCTTTTTCAACGATCGCGTCGGTGTCTGGCGCCGTGACGCGGAAGGCCGCCCCGAGCTCGTCAAGATGACCGATGGCAACAAGGCCGACCTGCTCCAGTACGTCTGGGAGACTGCGCCGAGCGGTGCGACCAACCTACACGGGGCGCTCAAGATGGCGCTGACGCTCGGCGAGCGCGGGGTCTACGACAAGCACTACAACGTGTCCTACGACACGGTGTTCGTGTTGTCCGACGGCGCACCTTCCGCCGGCGAGATCACCGACCCCATCCAGATCCTGGAGGAAGTCCGCAAGGGTAACCGGCTACGCCGCTTGAAAATCCACACGGTCGTGTTCGGCAACGCGCGGAACAACCTGAAGTTCATGAAGGGGCTTGCTGAGGAGAACGGCGGGCACTTCATGCAGGTGCGGTAAGAGCGAGCCGTTCTTCCTCACGGGCGGATGGCCTGGAAGCGCTTCCGCTTCCGGATGGCGAGCGTCCTGCCGGCCTCTCCAGCGAGGGTCTTCCCGACGCTTTTCTCTACGACGGCCTTGGTGCTGCCGAGCGCCAGTAACGCGACTGCCGCCTCGCGGCGGACGGTGCGGTTGCTTGTCGTGAGCAGTTGGGTGACCAACGGGCGAGCGGTGGCTGCGCCGGTGTCTGCGAGAAGGCGTGCGACGCGGATACGGGCGACGTCGTTGCGCAGGGCGGTGAGTGGGGCGGCGCGCAGTGTTGCGGCGACCGGGATCTCTTCGAGCAGGACGCGCGAAGCGAGCGGGGCAATGCCGTTGGCAGTGAGGTAGATGGCCCAGGCGACTCTGGCCGCGTGGTCTGGCGTGGTACGTGCGTCGGCGATGAGCAGGCCGACCAAGGCCGGTGAGGCGGTCTTCGCAGCGCTGTCGAGTGCGGCGCTAATGGCGGTCTTGGACCGTTGGTCCGCGGTCTCGAGACGAGGCAAGGTCGGTAGGGCCAGGGCCGCGTCCTCACGGACGCGGGGTGAAGCGTGTGCGAGCTGGTTGACGAGCAGGCCGATGCGGGCGGTGACGGCGGTCACTTTGACGAGTGCTCGGACTGCGTCGAGTGCGCCTCGATCGGTCATGACGATGCCACGGCCGCCGCCGCGCGTTGCCAGGCCGGAGCGGCGCTGATCGAGAAACAAGAGGACACGCTGGCCGCGCTTCAAGCCATGCAGGGCGCAGCCGCAGTGCCGATGTCCCGGCTCGACGAGGCGTGCCGCCGACGTCAGTGTCCCGCGTAGCACCTCGATCGGCGTGAACGTGACGGCCAGCGTCTCGTTGGCGAGCGCGACGTTCTCTATCGAAGCGTGCAGGATCAGCGGAGTAGACTTGGTCAAGCGCTCCAACGTCGTCGCCTGCTTCTGGCTTGCCAGTGGAGCAGTGACCAACAGCGTCAGGAAGAAAATACGCAACATGTTCTTATTCACTTGAGCAGTACCGCTTCGCGGAGGTATGCGAGGTTGAGCGGCCGGAACGCATACTTGACCGACACCATGCTCTCGTAGCCGATAACGGCGCTCATGACGTCGGTGATCCCGGTCGAGGCGTTGTGCAAGGAGAGGTCTCCGTGCAGCCCGGCGCTCGGCATGCCCGGCGCCACGAGTCCGAGCGAGTGCCCGATCTCGTGCACGAGCACGATGCCCGTGACCTTGGCCAGGTCGTCCGCGGCCTTCATGATGGCGTTGTAGCGCACCCTCTCGTTCGGCGTGGCTTGGTTGTAGTTGAACGAAACGGCCAGTACGGTTGCATCGAGTGCGTGTGTTCCGGCCGGCGTGCCGCCCATGTGTGGTGACAGTCCACGGTAGGTGCGGCCGAAGATCGTCAGGTAGTGCGGGTAGAGGTCCAAGTAGAGGCGGGCCTGATACAGGAACAGCTCGCCGACAAACACGCCGAGTCCGGGCGACGTGCCGGCGTTGTTCTCGTTTGGCCTGGAGTTTCGATAGTCGAACAGCGCACGTCCGAGCACGCCCGTCGACGGGTCGCCGTAGCCGCGTCCCTGGCTGCCTTGTGGGTCCATGCCCCCGACCGCGATCTTCATGTGCGGGGCGCCGCAGGGTTTGCGCGTGACGAGACGCACACTGACGCTGCCGTCCTTGCGTGCGCCGTTGGGAGCACGTCCGAACAGCTCGTTCGCGATGCGCAACACGCCGTCCGTGACCAGTTGGCGCATGCGTGCGTTGGTACCTACGGGGTCACCGGTGGCCATCAACCCGAGGTCGATCAGGTCCTCGTCGAAGTCGGCCTGTCCGTTGCCCTTGCCACCACGTTCGCGGTCAGAGTCGAACATGACGCGCACGATCTGCGTGCGTTCGAACGGTCGGACGTCAGGATTGGCGTCAGCTACCGTGAACTTGATCAGCTTCGTTTTGGCGAGGTTGCCGGACAGGTCCCGAATCGAAGCCGCCACGGTGTACTTGCCAGTAGCAAGTGCGTTGGCGTGGTCGATCTGCACCGAGGCCTGGCTCGCCGAGAAGGTCGTGAGCCCGAAGAGCGCCGCCGGCGTAGGCACGCTGCCCGGCCCGCTCAGTTGCACGAAGAGGCTGGTCGGGTCGACCGTGCTGCTGCCAGTGTCGAAGAAGGAGAGATCGATCGCGAAGCCGTAGGGCGGCACCACGAGCCCTTCGTTGCGCAGGGCGGAGATCTCGTTGACCGTCATCTTCAACTCGGGCGGGATCGAGTCGAAGTGGAAGCCTGTGCGGAAGGTCGACGTGGTCGCAGCGGTCGTCCAGTTCCCGTTTGCCAGACGCACTCCGCTCGCGCCGCCTCCGATGGTCACGCGGATCGTCTTGCCACCCGGTAGCGTGCCGCGCGGTTCGAACACGATGGCTCGGTTTCCCTTGTCGATCCTGAGGTCGCCCATCACGTGGTTGCCACCGACTTCCTTGACGGTGATGGACGTGTCCGTGACCGTTGTCGGGTCGACCGGGCCAGACGCGACGATTGCGATCTTGCTCGTCGATGCCACTGCGGCCGACGAGTCCATCGGCGAGATCCTGAAGACAGGGAGCTCGGCGGTAACGGATGTCGTGAACTCGAGCGTGAAGTCCTGTGCCATCGGGTTGCCGGCGCGATCGCGGATGCCGTCGTAGCCGGACACGAGACGCAGCACGTAGTCCTCGCTCTGGGCCAACGTTGCTCCTGGTGTGACCAGGAGCTTGTTGCCGTCGTGCGAGATGGTCGGCGTGATGTAGACACTGCCACTGTCGCCGGTGAGCACGACGCTGACCCGCGACACGGTCGCGTTCTTGACCGGTTCGTTGAAGAAGAGCTCAAACTGCACGTTGGGTGAGACCCGCACCGCGCCTGAACTCGGCACTGCGGTGGCGACGTTCGGGCCGGTCGTATCAAGACCGACGAAAAAACTCTTCGTGATCGATGTCGTCAGGCTGTTGCCGCTCACGTCGGTCAGGCCGGTGGCGCCACTGATGAACCGCACCGCGTAGGCCTGATGCGGAACCAGGGGCGCGGTCGGCATGAGCCGGACGACCTTCTTGTCACGCGAGGTCGACAGCGTGAATTCGATCGGGTTGTGGAAGGCGTTTTCGAGCACGAGGCCGGTCGGCTCGTAGCTGTCCGGGTCCATCGACTCGGAGAAGGTGTATTCCAGTCGGGCTCGTGGCGACACTCCTGATCCACCGTCACCGGGGTCGGACCCGGTGAGTGTCGGCGGCGTCGTGTCGGCGGCCGTCGTGAACTGCACGCTCCAGTTCTGTGCGAGTGGGTTGCCCGAGCGATCGCGCAGGCCGCTCGGGCCACCGCGTGCGCTGATCACGAACCGGCGCTCGCCGGGCAGATCCTGGTAGGGCGTGACTCCAATCGTGTCGCTGATCGAGGTGATGTCAGCCTCGAACGGCGTTCCCCAGATGTCCTTGATGGCCACGGTCCCACTGTTGATCGATGTGGAGTCGAGGTCTTCGTCGAAGTTCAACGCGAAGCCGATGGTGCGAGTGACTCCGGTCTCGTTGTTCGAGACCGATGCCGACCTCAGCGTCGGGGGCACGTCGTCGAACGTGCGAAAGCGGAACGAGTAAGTCATGTCCAGCGTGCGGAATGACTTGTCGCACAACGTCGGCTGCAACGTCAGTGTGTAGTCCGTCGCCTTTGCGAGGACATTCGCCGGCGTGAAGACGACCACTGTGTCGCCCTGCTTGGTCGTGAACGTGCCAGGGATGGGGGCGCCGGGGCCAACGGTCAGGCTGATGTCGTCCTCGTGCACCGACAGAGAATCGACCGGGCCGTCGAAGGAGATCTCGATCGTGGTGTCGACCGGCACCTGAAGGCCGTCGTCGCTTGGCGAATGCTCGATGATGCCGAGGTTGCCGATCCCGCCGCCGATGGACCCGCCGGCGCCTCCCGACTCGCCGCCCAATCCGCACGAGCAGACGGCCAGCAGCCCGACAAGTGCCGGGAAACGAAAGCCCGACCAAGACGAGTACGTCGCCATGAAAAAGGAACCCCCAAGTCCGTTGGGGCATCCTTCGTCGTTGTTAGAGGTCTACTTGAAGGCGGCCCGGTCGAGCCGTACCAACGAGTCGTCGTCTACCTCGTGTGGGCGTGTTTCACGGGGTTGCGCGTCGATGCGCAAGTTGGCCAACTCCCGATGGTGTCGTTAAATCCGACACTCGGGGCGGTCGAGTAGCGATGGCGTACTGACCTCGTGTTGCAGCGCAAGCCGGATCTCGGAGTCCAAGCCCAGGCGGGTCAGGGCCTTTCGTGCTGCCTCATGCGCCAGCTCGGGCGCGTTGTTGACCAAGGAGAGATGTGCCTGCCACAGCACTCTCAGTCTTGGGCTTGCGACTTGCTGCAGCAGGTGCGCTGCCTGCGCATTGGACAAGTGGCCGCGGCGGGAGGCGATACGGTCCTGAAGCTTCGGCTCGTAGGGTCCCTCGCGCAACATGCGCGGGTCGTAGTTGAACTCGAGGTACAGCAGGTCGAGGTCGCGTAGCATCTGGGTCAAGGCGCCACCCGTGCTGCCGAGATCGGTAACGACGCCGATGCGCAGGCCGTCGCATTCAACGAGGTAGGCCATTGTCTCGGGAGCGTCGTGCGAGACTCGGGTCGGACTGAGGCGGAAGCCCGCGATGTCAAAGGGGCGTCCTGGGTAGACCCGTTCCAGTCGTGGAATCGAGCGCTGGTGTTCGGCCGTGCGCTCAGTGGCGTAGAGCGGCACGCCAGAGCGTCGTGCGATGCGCCCGGCGCTGCGCGTGTGATCGAGGTGTCGATGCGTCAGCACGACGCCAGCCAGCTCGCTCGTGGGTTGGCCAGCGGCGCGGAGTCGCTGTTGCATCGTTGCCCAGTTGAGCCCGGCATCGATCAGGATCGCTCCGGTGCTGTTGCGAATGAGCACGGAGTTGCCATGGCTGCCGGAGCCGAGTGGTTGGAACAAGAGACTCACGTAGGCGAACTCTCGCCGAAGGGCGTCTCCGTGTCCACGACGTGGGGATCGCGCCTGGTCTGGTGACCGTACCACCAGCAGAGCGCGATGATCAGGACCGCGGCCGAGAACGCTGTCAACAGCAGTCCGCGGATGAACGGCGAAGTGCTGTAGACGAAGCGCACGTCGTGTTTGCCAGGAGGAATCCACAACGCGCGGAAGCACAGGTTGGCGCGGTGCCAGTCCGCCTTGTTGTCGTCGATGGTCGTGTGCCAGTGAGGCAGGGCCGTGTCGGTCAGCACGAGCCACGCGCCCGGACAGTCATCGATCAGCAGCCGTAGCTCGCTCGTTGTGTCCTCGAGGAAGCGCACCTTCGCCGCCGCGATCTTCGTTGGGTCTGCCATCGCGTCCAGGTGTGCGATGGCCGTGCTCGGTTGCAGCAGCACGCGCGCACGTGGGTCGAAGTCCTTCGCGATCAGTCGTTGCACGGCCGTGTCGTCGTCGCCGACCACCTCCGCTTCCGGCACGAGGAAAGCACGCGGCAGTGCCGTCTTGCGTTCGTAGATCCAGAAGCCACCGCTCGGACCGATCAGCGGCTTCGTCGCGGGCGGACCGAGCTTCGGGATCTCCTCGTTGCTCAACAGGTAGCGAATGCCGAACAGGTCGAACAGCCCGCGTTGCAGGCGGTCGTCGGCCGGCAGCGTGCGTACCCAGTACTCGCGCAGCATCTGACTCGGCCCGTAGAGCTCGCGGAATGGGCGCCAGCTACGTTTGTCGACCCACTGGTAGCAGTTGAGGTCGCGGATGCCCTCGGGGATGAGGAGGTTCGGCGGGAGTGCGGTCGGGGCCGTCGGTGTGCTCCCGACGCGCGCGACCATGAAGCCCCCTGACTCACGGTGTGCGACGCGCTGCTCGCGCAGGAAACGATGCACTGGCGTGTCCGGCTCGTTTCGGTGTGGGAAGCTCGGGTTGATGTGCCGAGCGCCGAGAACCAGTTCCAGCGCGGTGAGCCCGATCGCGAGCCATGGCAGCATGGTGCGCATGTTGCCGATGCGCCGGCTCTGCAGTAGCACCAGCCAGACGGTGATCGCTACGAAACAGAGCGCTGCGATGCCCGCCTGGTCCGACATGTGCTGCAGCGCGGGTACCGTCGTGCTGCCGAATAGCCCTTCGAGTGTCTTCGCATTGCCTGCGACGTCGGGATAAGAGGACATCCATCCCTTGGCGATGCCGTCGGTCATCCAGCGTATGGCGCCCGCGCCGTCGCTGGCGATGGAAGCCGTGTAGAGCCAGACCGCTGTGCACGCGACCGCAAAGGCGCTCGGTACCGCGATCGCTACGCCGCGAAGTCGGCGCGTCAACGTCGGTGCGACTTCGAGTCCCATCGCGGCGAGGGCGGCGCCGAAGAAGCACACCGGCGCCATCATCCGGAAGGGTGAGGATGCTTGGAACGCCGGGAACCAGCCCACGAGACCGTAAGCGACGCCGCCCGTGGCCAGCGCCGCAAACAGCAGCAGCGCCGATACCGCAAAGTAGCGGAAGCGAACGGTCGGCCTGAACAACGCGAGGAACATGCACACGAGTGGCAGGCTGCCGAGCCAGATTGCGTACTCGGTGTAGTTGAAGTTGATCGGGAAGTGCAGCTTGCCGGTCGCCGGGTCGGCGCGCGACCAGAGCATGTGGATCAGCGGATTTTTCGAGTATGGCAGTTCCGGGCTTTCGATCCCGCTGCCGAACGGCGCTGACATGAAGAAACCGAGCAGGCCCGCGGGGTCGAATCCCTGCGCCGTCAGATTGGCGGTGGTTTGATTGAGATCGCGTTCCGTGTTGGGAAAGTGATCGAGCATCGGCACGAGTTGCACGGCGGCGAGACCGATCGCGCACAGGACGGCGCAGCCGAACCAGGCGCCGAGTGCTACTGCCGAGCCCGTGCCTTCCCCGCGCAGTGCGCGCAGCGCCAGCACGAGGACATAGAGGCCGAACGCGAACGAGATCGCGAGTGCGTATGGCGGGAAGCCGCTCAGCCAGCACAAGCCGAGGCTCACTGCCAAGCCGCACAGGGCCGGAATGCGCGCCACGCCGCGCTGCTTGGAGAGACGCTCGAGTGCCCAGAACCCGGCCGGTAGCCAGAGCAGGGTCTCCATCCGCATGTAGAAGTGACCATTCGCCGCGAGCGTTCCCGACAGTTGGAACACGACCGCTCCAAACAACGCCGGTCCGATGCACAGGCCGATCTCGCGCAGAAAACCGAACATGAACACGCCCGCGAGCGTGAACGCGATCCACGCCACAAACCCGAAGGCTCGGTTCGGATCGAAGGCCAGGAAGAACCAGTGAAGGGGCTGTGCGAAGCCGCTGACCGCTGTTGCGAACAGTGGCGCGCCGGCGCGCACATAGGGATTCCAGTGTGGGAAGCGTCCCTCTTCGATCTCTGCGCGCGCGAGCCGATACTCGGGTGCGCACACCTGCGATTTTTCGGTGATGTCCCAGTTGCTACCGGCCTTGCGGTTGTCGATTTCCGCCTGGTCGAGCGCGCAGCTGAGCGGCGGAAAGGTCGTGCTGTCGAAGGGCAAGTAGTCGAAGCCCCGGAACAACGGCTCCCACAGCAGCACGGCGGGCAGCGCAACGAGCACGAGTAGTGCAAGGAGTGTGGCGCGGCGGCGTGGTCCGCTGCTCGGTAGTCGTGGCTTCATGCGCGCTGCCGCCGACCGGCGAGCACGAGGATGACAAGCGCGATGAGCGACGCCAGCGACACGACGCAGCCGAACATGAACGAGCGCGGTGCGTAACGCAACACCACGTCGGCGCCCTTACCCGAGGGCACCAGTGCGGCCTGCAGGGCGCCGAAGGCAGGCACGATGTCTCGCCACTCTCCGTCATTGACGCGGTAGCTCCAACCTGGAGCCCAGGCTTGCGAAACGAACAGGACCGTCGGCGCTTTGCTCGTGTAGCGCAGCCGCACGCTCGATGCCCGCCACTCCACGACCTCGACCCGCGCATTCGGATCAGGCGCGACGCTGGCCGTCGCTTCGTCGGTCAAAGACGTCAGACACCCTTGACCGGCGAACACCTCGTCGAGGACGGTGGCCACTTCTTGTCGTGCGGCCGGACTGTCGTGGTCCCAGATGCGGTGGAGCGCTTGCTCGTAGCGTGCCGTCAGATCCGGCGACGCCACGGTTCCGAAGAGGCGGACGAGGGGTGCGGGTTCGTTCGCGAGCCAGAAGCCCGGCTGCCCCGCTGTTCGCCAGTCGGGGCCGGGCGACTCCCGAGCGACCAAGGCCTGTGCCGCTACCAGGGGCAACAGCGGCGAAGCCAGGCTCTTCGGATCGAAGAGTCCGGCAACACCGGCGCCGCGCGAGGCGCTCTTGGCGTCGATGGCGTGGAAGAACTGCTCCATGCGCAGCAGTTGCAGGGGGCCGTAGCCGCATGCGTCGGCGCCCCCGAGCACAAGCGGCAGGTTCGGTGGCAGAGAGCGAACATCCCTGGCCGAGGTCGCTTCAGGATCGAGCCGGATCAGGCGGGCCGGGGCACCGTTCTTTGGTTGTGGCACCGGGAGCTCGACATCCAACGAAGCGAGCGCAGGTGCCGGGGTCGCCTGCCATGCGATCGGCAGCATCTGCATCGCGCCCGCAACCAGGAAGGCGAGCAAGGGTGCGCGCCGTCCAAATGCTGCGCCGGTTACGAGCGCGGCACCGAGGCAGCCGAGGCCGATGACCAGCAACGCTTGGTTCGCGGCGAGTTCACCGCTCGCGAAGTTCTCGCTTGCCGTTCCCGCGGGAAGGCCCCACCGGCGATCCTGGACTCCAGCTGCCCATGTGGCGAAGTCCGCTTCCCCGGTTGTGAGCAGCAACAGGGCGAACCCGGCGATGGTCGCGCCGATTACGAGCGTGGCGACGCGAGTCGATCGATTCGGTTCGCGAAAGCCGAGGCCGGCGAGGATCGGCAGGCACAGCGCCGGCACGAGCAGCAACCTGCGGAAGTCACCGACGCGCGCGCCTGGCAACAAGGATGCGATGTCGATCAGACCGGGAGTCGCGACGGCAGCGAGCAACGCGAGCAAGCTAGCGCTGCCGAGGAACCAAACGCCGACCCGCACCTTCTCGTCGCGCAATCGCCTCAGTGCTCCGATCGCGAACAGCAACGCCCACGCTCCCATGCCCACCGCGGTCTCGGTGTGGTTGAAAGTGCCGGCGCTGAGCGGCCCCCGGCGTTCCATCGGCACGAGCAGCAGTGAGAGCCAGGTGGGGCGCGGATTGTCTGGCCCACGCGGGGTCATGTCACCGGGCGCCGCGAGCTGGCTCGGCAACAACAGATCGAGCCAATGCGTCGGCGACAGGGCGGACGCGCGCAGCGCCTCCAGCGTGGCTGGCGTTCGCGACGCGAGTTGCGACAGCTCGAGTGTCGGCGCCAGCTGTAACGCTGCCAGCGTAGTACCGAGACCGAGTCCGAGCGGTATGAGCAGGGCAGGCTTCCATGCGACGCCACGCCCAGCGACCCTGTCCTCGAGGAGCAGGAGCGCCGTGAATCCGAGCACCAGGTAGCCGAGCAACACGCTGGCCTGCGCGAAACCCGCAAGCCATGACAGGCACGTGCAGATGGTCAAGCATGCCATTGGCAGGATCCGCGTTGCGCCGCCCGGTCGGAGCAGCGCGTGCGACGCCTCGAGTGCCGGCAGGATCCAGAGTGCGGCGAAGAAGATCATCGGATGGTGCACGTGCGCGCTTGCCCAACTCGACAGCACGAGCGTGCCGTTGGCGAACAACGAGCCGGCCTCGGTCGCCCCGAGGCGTCGCGCCAGCCGGTAGGCGAACAGTCCAGCGAGTACCAGGTGGAGCAAGTAGCTCCACGCGTAGACCCCGGCCGGGTTGAACAGCGCGAACGCGATCGCGGTCGGATAGAAGGCACGCGAAGTCGCCTGCGCGAGCAAGGGCATGCCGCACGACATTCGCGGCTCCCAGAGAGGCACTTCTCCCCGCGCCCACGACTCGCCGACGGCCGTGTCGTAGGGCAGGAACTGCAGCACCTTGTCGCGCCGGTGCGGAACGGTTGCGGCGTCGATGGCACGGCGTTCGTCCTCGGTCAGCGCGTTAGTGAGCGGCGCGAAACCGCGAACGTCTTGCGGCAACAGCGCGTAGCCGGGCACGAGGGCCTTGCCGAGACAGCAGAGGCCGAGAGCAAGAGCGAGGAAGATGGCGCGCGTCTGGCGCAGCTGCATGCAGAGCTTCTACTGTTGTAGTCCGGTGAGACGAACCCTGACGCGGGATGTGCGACGTTCGGCGACTCGGTAGACGCGAACGGTGACTTCGTCGTCGATCCTATAGTTTTTGAGGGTCTCTTTCAGTTCGTCGCCATCATGGATCACCTTGTCTTCGATGCCGACGATGACGTCGCCGGTGATGATCTTGCCCGCTGCCGATTGCATCAAGCGCTTGAGTCCGGCCGCTTCGGCCGGACTGCCCTGCGCAAAGCGGAAGACGCCGACACCCGTGACCCCTAGCTCGTCCCGCACTCTGCGGTTCACGTCCGTGCGGAACGTGATGCCAAGACCGGGCCGTAGCAGTCTGCCCCTGCGGATCAGTTCGGTGGTGACGTCGTTGACGGTGTCGACCGGGATTGCGAAGCCGATACCCGACGACGATCGTGAGCGACTGATGATGGAGGTGTTGACGCCGATCAACAGGCCTGCGCTATCGATCAACGGTCCGCCCGAGTTGCCGGGGTTGATCGCGGCGTCAGTCTGGATCACGCCGTCGATCAGCACGCCGTTTGGTGCCCTGATCTGGCGCCCCAGCGCCGAGATGATGCCCTTGGTCAAGGTCAGGTCGAGGCCGAACGGATTGCCGATCGCGTAGCTGTTCTGTCCGACCTCAAGGCTCGCCGACTTGCCGAGCGCGATCGGTTTGAGGAACTCCTTGGGTGCGTCGATCTTGAGCACTGCGAGGTCCTTGCTCACCACCATTCCGACCAGGGTCGCCCAGTAGCTACGCTTGTTGGCGAGCGAGACGCGCCACCGCTTTGCGGCCCTCGCGACGTGGTAGTTGGTGACGATGTTGCCGCTGTCGTCCCAGACGAAGCCGGAGCCGGTTCCCTCGGCGTTCTCCTCGAAGATGCCCCTGCTGCCGCCCGTCACGGCGGTGATGTAGACCACCGAGGGCGAGATTTGACGAAAGATCTCGATCGTACGCTGCTCGTCGGAGTGGAGGTCGCCCCGGTAGACGATCGCCCGGGGCTTGGCCGACGGGTCGTGCAGGGCTGGGCCGCCAGACGTGGTAATGCGCCAAAGGAGCATCCCGGCGAGGAGCATTCCGGCGAGGATCGGCCACAGGTAAATCGGGGGCTTGTGGCCCCTGCGATAAGGCTGCCGGGAGTAGGGTTCAGATATCGACATGAACTGTCGGATTTTGCGGGCCGATGAAAGGCTATCCCGAATTCTATACTTGGAACGGGGTCTTGCCCGCTAACGAATGACCGATCCGATGGACATCGACGCACTTCTCGACGACCCGAAGCCCAAGGTGAGGCCGCAACCGCCGCCGGAGACGGCGATCGTCGAGCGAGATCCCCCGTGGAGTTGGCACCACATTGTCCTCTTGGCGGCCATCACGCTGCTCGCGGGGATGCTGCGGCTCTACAAGCTCGACCAGTGGAGCTTCTGGATCGACGAGGTCCACACGCTGCGCGATGCCGTCCTGAAATCACCGGATCAGTTCTGGGGCTCGCCGACGAGTCGCTATCCGGTCGGCTACCTGCTCCTGCGCTGGATCCAACCGCTGCTGCCGGGGTCCGCAGAAGGCAGCTACCGGCTTCTGTTCGCGTTCTTCGGCATCGCCTCCGTGCCATTGCTCGCGGTTTTCGTGCGACGGTTGCTCGGCACAGGCCCAGGGCTCGTGGCCGGCCTGTTTCTCGCCCTCTCGCCCTGGCATCTCTATTGGTCGCAGAACTGCCGCGTCTACACGGTGCTGCTGTTCCTGGCCCTGGCCGGGTTCATGGCCTTCTGGATCGGCACCGAGAAGGGCAGCGGGCTCTGGTTTGTGATCGCCGACCTGATGCTCGTCCTTGCCGCGGCGTCGCATCCGTGCGCGGTACTGATCCTGCCGGCGTTCTTCGTGTACCTGGCGCTTCTACGCACACGCATCGTCGAGTGGCCGAGCCGCCTCGGCAAACGCGCGCTGATGTGGTTCTTGATCCCGATCGCCCTCGCGTCGGGTCTGGCGATCACGACGGTGACCAAGGCTTGGCTGTCCTACGAGGGCGCCAAGTCGGGCTGGTCGCTGCCGCACCTCATGAACACGACGGTCTACTTCGTGCGTCTGCCTATCCTCGGCGCGTCACTGATCGGGGTGATTCTGCTCTGGCAGCGCAGCAGGCGGACCTGTTTGTTCCTCGCCGGGATGCTGGTCCTGCCGACCATCGGGGTCGGAATCGCGTCCCTCTGGGTGCGCGCGACGGCCCAGTATCTGTTCTTCACACTGCCGATTTGGTGCGCGCTTGCGGGCTTCGGTATGTGGGCGCTTGCCGAGCGGGCGGCGTTTGGCATGCAGCGCTCGAAGCTGGTCCTGCAGGGGCTGCTGATCTCGTTGGTGGTGTTCGACCTCGCCGCGCAGGACCACCTCTACTTCCACTATCGCTACGGCGATCGACCGCGATGGCGGGATGCGGCCAACTACATCGAGCACAGTGGTTCACCGCAGGACATTGTCGCTAGCACGAACACGCCCTGCCTCGAGTGGTATCTCAACCCGGCGATGCCGATGGGGATGATCCCGGATTCGCTCGACAGCAATCGCATTGCCGTCAAGCTCCTCGCCAAGTGGACCCTAGATGACGTCAAGGGGTGGCAACGACAGGCAGGCGAGAATCGCAGCCGCGTCTGGATCGTCGTGACCGAACCCGAGCTCTACGAGATGAATCCGAGGCGGGATTGGGACGTGTGGCTGCGCGAGAACTTCCGCCAGGTGAGACGCTTCGCGAACTGGGCGGGGCCGAAGGATATGACTGTGTTGGTGTATCTGTACGAGCCGACAGACTGACGGTGCTGAGATCCCGTATTCATCTTTGCCGGCATGGCGAAGTCGACAAGGCCTGGCGCTCGCGGATCTACGGTGCTTCGGACGTGGCCCTCGCCGACGCTGGCAAGGCACGCTTCGATGCAATTGCCGATGATCTGGCGCGCATCGAGTTCGCGGCGATCTACGCCAGTGACCTTGAACGGGCCAAGGACGGGGCCGGGCGCATCGCTGCGGCGTGCCGGCTTGAGGTCGTCATCGACCCGCGTTTGCGCGAGATCGACCGGGGTGAGTGGGTCGGCTTGACCCTCGATGAGATCGAGGAGCGCTGGCCTGGCGGCGTCGATGCCTACCTCGCAGACCCGAATGGCTACGCCGGCCACGGCGGCGAGACCCATCGCGACCTGGCTGACCGGGTGTGGCCAGTTTTGGAGGAGTTGGCCGACCGGCACGTGGGCGAGCAGGTGCTCGTCGTGTGCCACGGCCAGCTGATGCGGGCGGTCGTGGCGCGGGCGCTCGGGATCAGCGGGGCCCGGTCGCTTAACCTGATGACGGGTAACGGTGGGCTGACGACCGTCGATCGCTTTGACGATGGCGTGTGGGTCGTGCAAGCGGTCAACGCCCCGACGCTGCGCGGCGGTGAGTGGGGCGGCCGGGAGTTCAAGCCTTGAGGCCGGCCTTGGCCTAGAATCACCCCCATGGGTGAGCACAAGGGTCGTGGGTTCGACGCCAAGAAGCGCCGTCTCGCCGACGAACTGGCGTGTTTCTTCCTCAACGAGCTGAACGATGACCGGCTAGTTGGCTGCGAGTTCACGGGTTGTGACCTGTCTGCGGATCTCCGCCACCTGACGGTGTTCTACTTGCTCCCGGTGCGCGCCGGCGAGGAGGCCGAGCGTGCGATATCAGGGGTGCAGGGGGTGGTCGAAGACCGCGCTTTCGAGGTGTTGCAGCGGCGGCCAGAGGCGCGGTTCAAATACGATCGCGGCGCTGCCAACCAGCGGCGCGTCGGTGAGATTCTCGAGGAGTTGCGCGGCGAAGGCCAGCTACCGCCGAAGGAGGGCGGAAGCACGACCCGCGATTGAGTTATCATCCGCCGCCCTCTCCGACTTGCCCCTCCGATTTGCACCCCTCTGCAACGTGTATAGAGATGACGATGACGACCCCCCTCCAACTCACCCTCGACCAACTCGAGGCCGACTACGGCAACATCGACAAGGTTCGCCTGTTCATCGATCAGTTCATCGACATCATGCTCAACCATCGGCAGAGCGGCCATCCAGGCGGCTCGCGGTCGAAGGCGCACATGATGGCGGCGCTGATGACGACCGGCGCGATGCGTTGGGATGTTCGTGACCCGACCAAGGCGCTCGCGGATCGTTTCGTGCTCGTTGCCGGACACACGACACCGTTGCTCTACGGAGCGCTCGCGGTCGTCAATCAGGCGATGGCGCTGCGTCACGAGTGGACGGGCGACGCGCGCTTCGCCGTCAAGGGTGGTCCTGAGCGGATCCTGATGCCGCCGGACTTGCTGACGTTCCGCAGCCACGGTGGGCTTGCCGGGCACGCGGAGTTCGAGGGCAAGTCGCTGTTGGTCAAGTTCAACAC
The DNA here is from genome assembly GCA_002685965.1 of Planctomycetota bacterium. Classification (GTDB taxonomy): domain Bacteria; phylum Planctomycetota; class UBA1135; order UBA1135. The sequence continues at coordinate 26,907 of NYZE01000053.1, forward strand.
CGGGCCATCCGGCCACGGCGCGCCGGCGGCAGTCGGTGAGGCGCTGGCGCTCAAGCACGCCGGGTGTGGCGACGTCAGGGTGTTTGCGATGGAGGGGGAGGGCGGTCACTCGGCTGGCTGCCACCACGAGTCGAAGAACAGCGCCTACGGGCTGGGGTTGAGCAACCTCGTCTACCTGATGGACTGGAACGACGCTGGCATCGACGTCAACGCCTACAGCTCGGTCGTGCACGGCGCGCCTGAGGATTGGTTCCGTCCGTATGGGTTCCGCGTCAGCGGCACGGAGCAGGGCAGCGACATGGCGAGCATCGTGCCGGCGCTGTGGGATGCTGCTTGCGGTGACAATCCCGAGGGGCGGCCGAGTGTTTGCTGGTTCAAGACGGTGAAGGGGCGCGGCTACGTCGTCACCGGGTACAAGTCGCACGGCGCGGCGCACAAGCGCAACCACGAGAACTTCTGGACCTGTCGGCAGGAGTTCATGGACACCTACGGTGCGGAGTTCGCGGGGCACGGCGACGGCGACCCGGGAATGCCGGCCGCGAGCGAGCAGGCGGCGAGCCACCTGAGGACGGTGAACGACGCAATGGCGGCTGACCGCGAGTTCGTCGAGTGGCTGACCGATCGCCTCGTGGCCATCGGCGACAGCGTTCCCGAGCGCGTGGGCGGGCAGCGCGTGGACCCGACGGTCGACTTGCTGCGCGACGATGCGACGTTCACCGACTACGAGAACTACCCGGCCGAGTTGTTCGCGGCGCCGGGGAGCAAGCAGCCGAACCGCAAGGCGCTCGAGTTGCTGGGGGCGTTCTGGAACTCCTACGCGCTGGAGAAGCACGGTCGGCCGCTCGTGCTCGCGATGGCCGCCGACCTCGCGGAATCGACCAACATCGCCGGCTTCATGAAGGACTTCGGAGGGCGCAAGGGCACCGGATGGTACGAGCGCGCCTCGAACACGATCGGCGCACTCCTGCCGCAGCAGATCACAGAGTTCACGAACGCCGGGATCTGCGCCGGGCTCGGGACGGTCAACTTCGCCGACGACCCCGAGAACAAGTTCTGCGGCTATGTCGGTGCGTGTGCGACCTACGGCTCGTTCTCGTATCTGAAGTACGGCATGTTTCGGCTCTTCTCGCAGCTGGCGCAGGATTGCGACATCAAGACCGGGCGCGTCCTGTGGATCGCGGGCCACTCCGGCCCCGAGACTGCCGAGGACGCACGCACGCACTTCGGGATCTTCTCTCCCGGCGTAACGCAGCTGTTCCCGGATGGACACGTGATCAACCTGCATCCGTGGGAGCACAACGAAGTCGCACCGATGCTCGGGGCTGCCTTCGCTACCGACGTGCCCGTCATTGCCCTGCACCTGACGCGACCGCCGGTCGAGATCCCGGATCGCGATGTGCTCGGGATGGCGTCACACTTCGATGCGGCCAAGGGCGCCTACGTGCTGCGGCAGTTCGATGACCGTGAGCGAGCTGGCGTGGTGCTGTGCCAGGGCACGAGCGTCGTCGCCAACATCGTCAAAATCTTGCCGTGGCTTGCCTCCGACGGCCCCAACGTCAAGATCGTCTGTTGCACGTCGCGCGAGTTGTTCGTGCGCCAGAGCCAGGAGTATCAAGACGGCGTCCTGCCCGAAGCCGAGTGGCACGATTCGATGCTCTGTGCCACGCAGGGCCGCCGCGTCTGCCGCGACTGGATCCCCGACCGCCGCCTTGAGCAGTGGGCCCTGACGCCGGACTTCGACGACGCCTGGCGCACCGGCGGCTCCGTCGACGAGATCGTCGCCGAAGCCCACCTCGACCCCGACAGCCTCAAGGCCGGCATTTCCCGCTACGCCGCCCGCTAGCCAGGTTTGACTGAAGGCGGGGGCAGACCTCCCCGTCCAATCAACTTGAACGCTTCACCGTGCAAGGTGGTTAGACTCCGGGCCTTATGACGGAGCAACGCGCCCAGTGGAAGTCCAAGATGGGCTTCATCCTGGCGGCATCGGGGTCGGCGATCGGGCTCGGGAACATCGTCGTCTTCTCGGGGAACGCTTACAAGTTTGGCGGCGGTGCGTTCTACCTGCCCTACTTCGTTGCGCTCTTCCTGATCGGGATCCCCGTGATGATCATGGAGTTCGGGCTCGGCGGGATGACCCGCAAGAGCTTCCCGATCGCGATGCGGCAGGCCGGTGGCCGCGCCGGCGAGTGGGTCGGTTGGTTCGCGATCCTGAACGCGGGGATCATCTCGATCTGGTACGTCACGCTGCTTGCGTGGGTCGTCGGGATGGGGCTCGGCGCGATGACCAACAAGGTCTTCGTCGATACTGTGACCGTGGATTGGGTCGGCGGTACCGGTGCGCCGATGCAGGGCCCGCAGGGCTACTTCTTCCAGATGATCGCGGGCTGGCTGCCGGTCGTGTGCGTCATTGTCGTGTGGGCACTCAACGTGATCATCACGTGGCGCGGCACGCAGACGATCGAGAAGGCCGTCAAGGTGTTCGTGCCCCTGATGTGGGTCGCGATGATCCTGCTCGTCGTGCAAGGCCTGTTCTTCCTCGACGGCGGCTTCGATGGAGGGAAGGTCCTGTTCACGCCACACAAAGAAGCGCTCGGGCAGCTCTCGGTCTGGCAGGGATCAGTCAGCCAGATCCTGTTCACGCTGTCGCTTGGCTTCGGTGTCATGACGGCGTACGCGAGCTACCTGCCCAAGAAGTCGGACATGACGCACAACGCGGTCACGACGAGCCTCTTGAACTGCGGCTTCGAGTGGATCGCTGGCGCTGCGATCTTCTCGATACTGTTCGTCTACGCGATCGAGCCCAAGGCATCGACGCTGGCGATGATGTACTTCACCGTGCCTTGGGGCATCAAGGCCCTGCCGGTCAACCACCAGGTCTTCGGCACTGCGTTTTTCTTGTTGCTGCTGGTCGCCGGTCTCACCTCGAGCATCTCGCTCGTCGAAGCCGTCGTCGCCGCGGCTCGCGACAAGTTCCGTGCGTCGCGCATGAAAGTCCTCGCGATCGTCTTCGTGATAGGTGTCGTTGGATCGGTGCTGTGCAGCCTGCCGACGATCGTCGACCAGGACCTGAAAGAGACCGGAACGCTCGGCCTGCTGCTGGTTGATCTCTTTGGCCACTGGTCGTTCGACACCGGCTTGATCATCGTCGCGATTCTCGAGTGCATCGTGATCGGCTGGGTGATGGGGGTCGACAAGATCCGGGCCTACGTCAACGACAACAGTCGCTTCAACCTGGGCCTTTGGTTCAACGCACTCATCAAGTGGGTTATTCCAGGGTCGTTGTCGTACATCCTGATCTACAACTTCGTCGAGTACGACGCCAAGAAGGGTGCGCTCTACGGCTCAACCTATGCGGCCAAGTTCGGCCTGCCCGAAGGCCCGCTCGCGTCGATCGTCGCGGCGTTGCCGATCATCGCGCTCGTGGTCTGGGTCGTCGGCACTGCCGGCGTCGCGCTGTGGCTTACCCGGTCCAAGGGCGCCGAGGAGGAAACGGCATGAGGCTAGCGCTCGCGACTCTCCTGTTGTGCGGAGCGCTGTCGGCGCAAACGCGCACTCTCCATATCGAAGGCTACGTCGCGGGCAAGCCGTATCTCGTGGTGAACAAAGAGACGACGATCGTGGCGAGGGCCGGCAGCATGAAGTCCCTCACTGTCACCTACCGTCCCGGCAGCGAGGTGGAAGAGAAAGAGACCGTCAAGGTCACGGGGGGCATCGCAATGTGGAAGCCCAAGTCCGCCGGTCTCGCCAAGTTCGACGCGATGATCAAGCCGCCCGATAGTGCCGCCAAACCCGCTCCATACAGCGAGATCGTGTCGATCCGATTCGACAGCGCCGTCAGCTTGGGCCTGATCGTCATGCTGTTCGCCGGGTTGATCCTGTTCGGCGGCGCCTACGTTTCCGTTCGCGCCTTGCTGCGCGAGGAAACCTAGGCGGGCTGCAGCGTTTCGTACGTCGTATCGCGGAGCACCGGCTCGAAGCCCGCGCTCTCGATCAAGTGCACCAACTCGTCGCGGGGCAGCAGCATTGGTGCGGTTGTCCCGGCGTCGTGCGTGATGCGCTCCTCGGTCACGGTGCCGTCGAGGTCGTTGGCGCCGAAGCTCTGCGCGGTCTGCGCCAGACGCGGCGTCATCATGACCCAGTAGGCCTTGACGTTCTGGAAGTTGTCGAGCATGAGCCGGCCGACCGCGATGTTGCGCATGTCGTTCCAGCCCGTTGTCACGTCCCCGTACTTCTGTAGCCGCGTGTTGTAAGGCCAGAAGGCGAGCGGGATGAAGGTCATGAAGTTGCCGGTTTCGTCCTGCAGCTCGCGCAGCTTGACCAGGTGCTCGACGCGCTCGGGCACTTTCTCGACGTGACCGTAGAGAAGCGTCGCGTTCATCTTGAAGCCGTTCTGCTGGACCTTGCGCGCGGTGGCCAGCCAGTCGTTCGGCCCGATCTTGTCCATGAACACGGCACGCCACACGCGATCCGACAGCACCTCGGCGCCACCGCCCGGGCACGAACCGAGCCCCGCCTCGCGCAGGTCGGCGAAGACCTCGACTTCGCTCTTGCCCGAGATCTTCAGCATGTGGTCGATCTCGACCATCGTGAACGCCTTGACGTGCACGTCGGGCTTGCCGCGCTTGGCTGCGCGAACGATGTCGAGGTAGTAGTCGTAGCCCATGTCGGGGTGGATGCCGGCGACCATGTGCACCTCGCCGAGGTCGGTGCCGCGGAACCCCTTCAACCGCGCCTCGATGTCGTCGGGTGTCATCAAGTAGGCGCGCTCTTCACCGGGCTTGGCGGCGAAGGCGCAGAACCTGCACGAGTACATGCAGATGTTCGTGTAGTCGATGTGCAGGTTGATGTTGAAGAACGTCGTGCGTCCGTGCTTGGCGAGCCGCACGCGGTGCGCCAGCGCGCCGACCGCAGAGAGGCTAGGGTGCTCGTAGAGCTTCACCCCGTCGTCGAAGGACAGTCGCTCGCCGGCGTCGACCTTGCGCCGGATCTCGCCAAGCCCGACAGCGTCGATGAGTCGATCGTCTGGAGAGAAATCGATCATGCCGGCACCGGCTCGAGCAGCTCATACAGCATGTTGCGCCGCCTCGGCGTGAAGCCAGCGTCCACGATATGGCGCTCGATCTGATCGATCGAAGTCATGTTGTCACAGCCGGCCGAGCTGACAACGTTCTCCTCGAGCATCGCCGAGCCAAAGTCATTGGCGCCGATCCCGACGCCGACCTGGCACACCTTGACGCCCTGCGTGACCCACGAGCTCTGCACGTTCTCGAAGTTATCGAGGTAGATGCGCGAAAACGCGAGCATGCGTAAGTACTCGTGCGACGTCGCTTTTTTGTTGGTCTGCAGCCATTCGTCGGCCATCGGCGTGTGATCGGGCTGGAAGGTCCACGGGATGAACGCCGTGAAGACCCCGCACTCGTCCTGGAGCTGACGCAGGCGTTCGAGGTGCTCGATACGCTCGGGCAGGGTTTCGACGTGCCCGAACATCATCGTCGCGGTCGTGCGCAGCCCGAGCTCGCATGCATCACGCATGACATCGAGCCACTCGTCAGTCGTCGCCTTCTTGCGCGCGATCACGTCGCGCACGCGGTCGACGAGGATCTCGGCGCCGCCGCCCGGGATCGAATCGAGCCCGGCGTCCATCAGCTCTTGGATGACCCACTTGACCGGCTGCTTGTCGATATGCGACAGGTGCACGATCTCGGGCGGACTCATGCCGTGGATCCACAGCCATGGGTAGTGCTCCTTGAGGTCGCGGAACAGCTCCGCGAACCACGCCGTCTTGAGCTCGTGGTGGTGCCCACCCTGCAGCAGCACCTGGACGCCACCCGCGTCGCGCAGTTCGTCGATCTTCTTGTAGATCACCTCGCGTGGCAGCACGTAGGCCTCACTGTCACCCGGCCGCCGGTAGAAAGCGCAAAATGTGCAGTCGGTGATGCACACGTTCGTCGGGTTGACGTTGCGATCGATGATGTAGGTGACGACGCCGTCGTCGTGAAAGCGCCGCCGCACCGCGTCCCCGAGCATGCCCAGAGTCGTCAGCTCCGCCTCCTGGTAGAGAGTCAGGCCTTCGTCGAAGGTGAGTCGTTCACCGTCGAGGACCTTGTTGATCGTGCGCTCGAGACTCATCGGCGGGGGAGAGTAGCCTGCGAAACCGACCCCCACAAGGCGCCCCGCGGGCGCTAGGCCCGCTTGCGGATCAACAGCCACACCGGCAGGCCGGCGCAGAGGATGCCGAGGCCGATCAGCGCGTTCTGCCGGTTGTCGGCGTCGAACAACCTGTGCGTGTCGACGAACAGGACCGCCGCGATGAACACCGCAGGAGTGAGCGGATAGCCGAGGCATCGATGCGGACGCGGCGTGTCCGGTCGACTGCGTCGTAGCCGGTAGACCGCCGCGACGGTCAGCCCGTAGAAGATCAACGCGACGAACACGACGAAGTCGGTCAGGTCGCGGAACTCCTTCATCACGTAGATCAGGACGATCGCCCAGGCCGCCTGCGCCCAGATCGCGACGATCGGCGTCTGCCACCTGGTGTGAATGTGAGTCAGACTCTTGGGCGCCAACCCGTCCCTGGCCACGGTGGACAGACCGCGCGCCGACGAGAGCATGTTGGGGTTCGCGGCGCCGAACACCGACAGGCAGACCATCGCCGACAGGATCATCATCCCTGTGCCGCCGAAGATGCGGCCGACGGCCGCAGCGGGCACTTCGATCTCCTTTGTCATGCCACGCATCTCGCCGACTGGTACGAGCGAGAAATAGGCACCGTTCACGACAAGGTAGAGCGCGATCAGGATCAGGAGGCCGAAGATCAGGCCTAGCGGGAGGTCACGCGTTGGCCGTTTCAACTCGGCGGCGCTGAACGGTAGCTGGTGCCAACCCTCGTAGGCCCAGAAGATCGCGACACTCGCCGCGACCAGCCCGCTGAGCGCGAACGCCGGAGCCGGCGCGCTCGTCACCGTCTCCGGAGCACTCGAGAGGAGAGCGCCGACGACGATCATGAGCAAGGAGCCGATCTTGGCGAACGTCGTGACGTTCTGCAGCAGTGCACCCCATCTGACGCCGACGCTGTTGACTGCCGCGAGCAAGAGGATCATCCCTGCTGCGCAGCCCAAGGCGGCGGGTTTGCCCAGTTTGACCGCGAGCAGCGACTCCACTCCCATCGTGAACGCGACGCCGAGCGCCGACATCGTTCCCGTGTTGATCACGAGGAAGTAGCACCACGCGAACAGGAACGCGATCGGTTGTCCCCACGCCTCGCGCAGGAAGGTGTACTGACCCCCGGCACCGGGCATCATCGCCCCGAGTTCGGCGTAGGCGAGGGCGCCGCACAGGCAAACGAGTCCGAGACTGATCCACAGTGCGTAGATCGACCAAGGCCCGGGCATGCTTTGTGCTACATCGAGCGGCTTGTAGAAGATGCCTGAACCGATCACCGAGCCGACGGTAATCATGATCGCGCTGGTGAGGCCGAGGCTCTTGCGCAGCGGTACCGAGTCGCTCATGGGCGGGCGGACTATAGGGTCCCTGGGTGTTCTCCGCGTAGCGCCTGTGGTCAGATAGGCCTATGCGCCTCCTCCCCCTCGCTCTGCTGGTAGCCTTGGCGCCCACGCTCGGTGCCCAGCGAACCGTGGCTTCACGGCCCGTCCAGTCGAAGCTTGCTCAGTCGCGGCCAGCCGTGCCGAAGGCGCTGCAGCGCGTTGCCGTGATCGGTGCGAGCCTGAGCGACGGCTTTGGCGCCACGCCCCTGTCGCGGCTGCTCAACAAGGCCATCGCGGGCAAGGCCGGTCGCCAGCCGGTGGCGCGCCTGGCCAGTTCGATGTTCTTTGCGCGACCCCTCGTGGGCGGCCGTCAGCAGATCGACCGCGCCATCAAACGTGAGGCGACGCTGGTCGTGGGTGCCGACTACCTGTTCTGGTACGCCTACGGTTTCCCGGGGGGCATTCGTCAACGTGCCGGCAAGGCGGTCGAGTTGCGGACGACGGACCGCGCCGGGCGTGATCTGGCGATCCGCGGCTGGCAGCTGGCGCAGGGACTCGCCGAGCTCGAGCGGCTCGACGTGCGCGTCGTGATCGGCGACCTTCCGGACATGACCGGCGCCCATCCGATGATGCTCAAGCCCGCACAGATTCCGAGTCGCGCAACGCTGGACAAGCTCAACGAGCGCATCCGTGCGTGGGCCGCGCCTCGCAAGAACGTGCTGCTACTGCCGATGGCGGAATGGATGACCCAGCTGCGTGCAGGGAAGCTGTCGCTTCCGAACCGCAAGGGGGGCGGTGAGCCGATACGTCTTTCTGCTGAGAAGATGATGTCGTGGGATCGGCTGCATCCGACCAAGTTGGGCACGGTCGTGTTCTGTAGCCTGCTGGTCGACAAGCTGCGCTCCTGGGTCGGGCAGCCGATCGCGGATTCGCTCCACTTCGACACATGGCGCATCCTTGATGACTCGGCCCTCGCGACCGAACTCGAGGAGCCATCCAAGAGGCTATCGACCCGGCCAGCCAGGAAGTCGCGCAAGTAGCGTCGCCGAACGTGCGCACTCCGATCGTCCTTGGTTTGTTTCTCACAGTCGCCGTGGGTGCAGCCTTACGCGCACAGACGCACGCGCCGACGCGAGTTGCCAATGACAGCATTCGCCTGGACGGGGTGCTCGGCGAGCAGGCCTGGAAGGACGCTCCCCTGCTGCGCGACCTGGTGCAGGTAGAGCCGATCGAGGGCGTGCCACCGTCGCGCCGCACCGACGTGCGGATTTGCTACGACGATCAACACTTCTACCTCGCGATCCTCTGCCACGACAACCCGGGTGAGGTCCGCGCTCGTGTCATGGAGCGCGACGCGAGACTCGATCCCGACGACCGCTGCGAGTGGTGGATCGATACTTTCCACGACCGGCGTTTTGCGTTCTGGTTCCAAGTTGGTGCGGGCGGCAGTCGGGGCGACGCGCTGATCTCGAGCAACGGCGATCGCTTCAACAAGAGCTGGGACGGGATCTGGGACGCTCGCGTGCGTCGCACGAAGCTCGGCTGGCAGGCCGAGATCGCGATTCCGTTCAAGACGCTGGCATTCAAGCGAGGAGCCGGAACCTGGGGTTTCAATTTTGTCCGCCACCGCAAGGTCAACGAAGAAGAGATGCGCTGGGCATCGCCGCTCGTCGCCTACCGCTTCTTCCGCATCAGCCGTGGCGGCACCCTGACCGGGCTCACGGGCATCAACCAGGGCCTGGGGCTCGACGTCGTGCCGTATGTCAAGAGCTCGGTCTCGCGCGACCGCCGTGTTTCGACGGGCGCGTCCGTCACCGGCGATGCCGGTGGCGAGCTGTACTACCGCATCACGCCGGAGCTGAGGTTCGTGCTCACGTTCCGTACCGACTTTGCGGAGACCGAGGTCGACAAGCGGCAGGTCAACCTGACGCGCTTCCCGCTGTTCTTCCCCGAGAAGCGTGGTTTCTTCCTCGAGGACGCGGGTTTGTTCGAGTTCGGCATTCCGCGTAGTCGACGTGGCGGCGGCAGCTCGCGCGGCAGTCTCATGCCGTTCTTCTCGCGCCGCATTGGCCTGTCGGAGGCGGATGAGACCGCGGTGCCTATCTTGACCGGCGGCAAGCTGACCGGCCGCGTCGACGAGTGGAACGTCGGTCTACTCGGCACTGCACTCGACGAGCACGGTGACCAAGACCGGCGCGCGGTTGGCGTCGCGCGCATCTCCCGCAACATCGGCGACGAGTCGTCGGTCGGGATGATAGTGACTGCCGGTGATCCCAACAGCGACGCGCGGGCGTTCACTGGGGGTGTCGACTTCAAGCTCGGCGACTCGGAGTTCTTCGGCAATGGTCGTGCGCTGCGCTTTTGGGGCTACGCGCTCGGCACCTCGACCGAGGGCGCCGGCGGCGATGACTTCGCCTTCGGTGGCCGCGGCAGCTACCAGGCCGCTGACTTCTCCCAGGACGTGTCGGTTTCTTCGGTCGGCGAGAGATTCGACCCGCGGCTCGGCTTCGTTCCACGTACCGGCCACTCCCTCAGAGGAACCAGCCGGCTGACCTGGCGTGGCGATGGCGAGGGGATGATTCGGACCGCGCGCGTGAGCGTGTCTCCATCCATGCGCATGTTCACGAACGGCGACACCGAAAGCTGGCGGGTAACGGTCAACTGGCTCGATCTCGAGTTCGAGTCGGGCGACCGCATCGACATCGATTTGTTCCACGGGTTCGAGCGGATCCCGGACGCTTTCGAGGTTCACAGCGGCATCTTCGTGCCGGCGGCGGACTACGACTACACACGACACCGCTTGTTCGTGCAGACGAGCAACAAACGCATGGTCGAGTGCTCAGGCCGGGTCGAGGTTGGCGACCTCTATTCGGGGCAGCTCCTGCGTTGGTCGGTCGAAGCGACGGTGCGGCCGTGTCCGCTGATCACCGTCGCCGCACAGTACGAGGAGTTTCGCGTCAGCCTGGACGAGGGCGACTTCACGGCGCGACTCGGGCAAGCGCGGCTTGATGCGGCGTTCTCTCCCGACCTATCGCTGCGGAGCCTGCTGCAATACGACACGGACACACGCAACCTGTCCGTGCAGTCCCGGCTGCGCTGGACGATCGAGCCGGGCCGTGATCTCTTCCTGCTCGGTGTCTTCGGCTGGGAGAAGGCGAGCGACGATGCGCCGCTCGTGTCGACGACTCAGGACGTGACGATCAAGCTCGCCTACTCGACGCGCTTCTGAGGCGGGTCGTCGTCGGTCGGGATCTGGATCCCGCTGCCCGTGCCGGTGTCGTCCTCGTTGCCGATTTCGACGCCGTCGATCGAACTCAAGTCGAAGTCTTTGCCATCAGCGTCCTCGTGGTAGCTGGCGAACAAGTCGATGTCGTCGTCGTCATCGTCATCGAAGCCGAAGCGATTCTTGGCGCCACCGCGCACCTTCTCCACCGGGCGACCCTGAGCGGGAGCGCCGAGGCGCTTCTCCCGATCCCCGCCGCCGGCTGGCTTGGGTTTTCGTTCGGCGCGACGGCGTAGTTGTTCGGAACCACCCTCGCGTGGAGGAGCGCCGCTGCGCGGGGGACCGCTGCGTGGCGGACCGCTGCGTGGCGGACCGCTGCGTGGCGGTCCACCTGGTGCGCGTGGCTCGGCTTCCTTGAGCCTGAGTTGGCGACCCTTGAGGTCGGAGTTGTCCAGCGAAGCCAGCGCTTTCTTGCCCGCGTCGTCGGCCTCCATCTCGACGAAGCCGAAGCCGCGCGACTTGCCGGTCTCCTTGTCGAGGATGACACGTGCGAACGTGACACTCCCGAACGCTGAGAAAGCTGTCTTGAGATCCTCGTCCGTCACCTGGAAGGCGAGGTTCCCTGCGAAGATTCGAAACGACATGGGGTGGGGGGGAAAGTGGTCTGTCAGGACGGAGGGAAAGCTGGCCCTCGCACGCTGCAGGATAGCACGGATAAGGGGGCAAGGCGCGTGCACTTCGGGCACTTGGCTTGCTCGGTCCACAAGCTCTACCGCGAGCGCGTGACGTGGCGGCGTCCCGGCGGGGCACGCCCATCGGGTAGCGGCCGGGGCTGGGCGAGTGGAGTTGGCCCTCTGTGGACTCTGCCCGGGAGTCGCCCGTAGACTGCCGTGCTGGTGCTCGTCGCCGTGCTCGGTGCAAACCGAGCGGCCGCAGGGCACCAGATTGACACCCCTCCCCCCTCCCCCCTGGATTGCACGAGGAAGCCGTTGCAGGAGTTTTTCGACGACGCCGCGACCATCGCCTGGGGCTTGCCCTTCATCTTGATGCTCGGCGGGGTCGGGCTGTGGTTCACGATCCGGCTCGGCTTTCCACAGTTCCGGCGCTTCGGCCACGCCGTTCAGATCGGGCGTGGCAAGTACGACGAAGAGGATGATCCGGGCGAGGTCACGCACTTTCAGGCGTTGTGTGCGGCCCTGTCGGCGACCGTCGGCGTAGGCAACATCGGTGGCGTCGCGACGGCGATCTGGTGGGGCGGGCCCGGTGCCGCGATCTGGATGGCGCTGTTTGGCGTCTTCGGAATGGTCACGAAGTTCGCTTCCTGCACGCTGGCGTTGCGCTACCGAGTTGTCGATGGCGAGGGGCACATGCTCGGCGGACCGATGGAGTCTCTGACGCGTGGGCTGGGGAAGAACTTCAAGTGGCTCGCGGTGCTGTTCGCGGTGTGCGCCGTGATCTCGTCGTTCGGCGGCGGGAACATGGTGCAGGCGAACGAGATGGCCGCGGCGTTCGTCGACGAGTTCGGGGCAGGCATGCCGGCGGCACTCACCGAGGAGTTCGAGTTGTTCGGTGACCAGCGCACGAACGTGCTCAGGGTCATCCTCGGGCTCGGCCTTGCGATGGCCGTTGGCCTCGTGATCATCGGCGGCATCAAGCGCATCGGTCAGGTCGCAGGTGTGCTCGTGCCGGTGATGGCGGTGCTCTACGTCGGTGGCGCGGCAACGATCATCCTGATCAACATCGACCGAGTGCCCGAGATGCTCGCGGACATGGTAACGATGGCGTTTGGCGGCGACGTCGGCAAGAAGGTAGCGGGCGGTGCGGTCGGCATGACCTTCTTGCAGGCGCTGACGTGGGGCGCGAGACGTGCGGTGTTCTCGAACGAGGCCGGCCTTGGCTCGGCGCCGATCGCGCATGCGGCGGCCAAGACCAAGGAGCCGATCCGCGAAGGGCTCGTCGCGATGCTCGGGCCGTTCATCGACACGGTCGTGATCTGCATGATGACGGCGCTCGTGATCTCGCTAACAGGGGTCTGGGAGGATCCGAAGTTCGCCGAGAACGGGGCGGTGCTGACCAAGGAAGCGTTCGCCGTAGGCCTTCCGGAGGGCTGGGGCTGGGTCGGTCGGCTGACGGTTGCGATCGGCTTGATCCTGTTCGCGATCTCGACCGCGATCTCGTGGTCGTACTATGGCGACCGTTGCGTGACCTTCTTGTTCGGATTGAGGGCCGTGACGCCGTACCGCATTGTCTACGTGTTCTTCCTGTTCCTCGGTGCGAACATCTCCGGCGGAATCGTCTGGAAATTTGCTGACGTCGCGAACGCGGCGATGGCGTTCTGGCACATTGTCGGGCTGCTCGGCATGAGCAGCGTCGTGGTGACGCTCTACCGTGACTACTTCTCGCGCGACCAACGACCAACGAGGTGAGGCGATGGGATTTGCTTGCCTACTGAGCTTGGTGTTTCCGGTGGCCGGCTTGGTCGTGATGCTGGTGCTGTCGCCGGAAGAAGGCTTCGATCCGGACACCGGCTACCTCGGCTGGTTCATAGCCGGCGGCGTGGCGCAGGGCGTCGCAGCGCTCATGTTCTTGCGCCCAAAGCCGAGTGGGTGGCGGAGTGGGTGGTTTCTGCTGTGGGTCGCGAGCGTAGCCTACATGGGTGCCTACGCCGACGTCTGGCTGCAGCACAAGCCGGTGGCCCAGAAGATCGTCGACTTCGGGAGAGCCGGCGACCTCGAAGCGGTGGCCAGGCTCATGGTGCAGGAGAGCGGCTTCAACCTGCTTGAGTGGACGTTCGCAGTCCTGTTTGTCACAGCTTTCTTCACGATCGCGGCGTTCGTGACCAAGGAGGCACGCGCCGTCTACGGACTCGAGGATCGCGACGTCGAGGACCCGCTGGCGTTCAAGGCCCATTACGGCATCCAGTGAGAAGGCTGGCCGGGTTGCTGCTGATGGCGGCAGCGTGTGCTGGAGCGCCCGTTCCCGCACCGTCCGGCGTGCGGGTGGATGTTCACATCCACGACTCCGAGTCGGTGACCTTCGATGGCCGGCGGATGAAGTGGGGAGACTTCTTCGGGGCCATGAAGGCGATGGTCCAGGCCGCGACGGGGCCCGATGACCTGCCCTTCATCTACATGGAGACGGATGACCCGTTTAAGGGGGCGGGCGGCTACGACTCGCGGCGCGCAATCGATATGAACCGCTTCCTCGGTGGGCTCGCCGGGGCGGGCGTCCGGTCGTTCCAGTTGCCGGACCGGTGATCAGGTTCTAGAAGAGCCGTTAGAATCAAAATTTCCCCGGACCCATGTCGTAGGGGGAGCACTTCTCGAGGCAGGGTCGATGCAGGAGACGACAGTGAGTGAGCTGGGGAAAGCCGTCACCGGTTGGGGATCTTACGGTGGCGACTACGAGTCGATTTTCATTTTGGCGATCGTGTTCGGCAGTCTTTTTGGCTTCCTGCTCGTGCTCCTGCTGCTCAACCACCGGCGCAAGATGGCCGAGATGCGCTACAACGCGCTCGAAACCCTGGCCAAGTCGGGCCAGCTGACCGCGGACCGGATCGACGAGTATCTCAACCCCGCCCGGCGGCGGATGCACTTCTGGCTGACGGTGGCCTGGTTCGGTCTGTTTGGCGGCATCACGTTGATCGTCGTCGGCGGTGTCGCCGGCGGCCGTGATGGGGGAGACGTGATGATGGTGGGCGTGGGCCTGGCGATTGCTGCGACTTGCGGGCTCTCTGCCCCGATCTTCTTGCGCGAGGTGCGCAAAGAGGAGCTGCTGTAGCGGCGATCCTCGTCAGCGCCTGCTTGCTCGGCTGTCGTTGCCGCTGGGACGGACGCGACAAGCTCGATGCAGCGCTCGTGGGCCGCATCGGTAGTGATGCCGTGGCGTTTTGCCCCGAGGAAGCGGCCGGGCTGGGCACGCCTCGTCCGCGCGCGAGCTTCCAAGGTGGCGACGGCGAAGCGGTCTGGTCAGGCAAAGCGCGCGTGCTCGACGAGCACGGCAGGGATGTGACCCGCGACTTCAAACGTGGGGCGGCCCGCGCCCTTGCCGCGGCTCTTGGCGCAGGTTTGACGAGCGCAGTGCTGAAAGAGGGTTCGCCGTCATGCGGCACGGGGTGGGTCGAGGTGGAAGGTGTGCGGGTAGGCGGCGTCGGCGTGACCGCAGCACTCTTCGCGCGCGCAGGATTGATGACCGCGCCCGCCTGAGGAGCAAGCACGCCGCCGGGTCCCTTCCGCGAACGCGGTACTCGGCGATCCTGGAACCATCCCCGAGTGGAGGCCCAAAGGGCCTCTAGAAGGGCTCGGGCGGCGCTCGAAGCGCCATGCCCGCTGGGCGACGGCGGTCTCGCGCGCGCAGTTCGACCAGCTGGAGCGCGAGTTGGCTGCGTGCCGGGATCTCCTCGAGCCGGAGCAGGCAGGCTTGCGCCAAGCCTGGCTCTTCCTTGGCAGGAATGGCCAGCCAGTTGCCGCGGCCACATCCGCCGTCCATAAGTAGGGGTGTGGTTGATGTCTTCGAGGAGATCGTCGAGCTGAGGCGGCGAGGTGTGCCGGCCGCGCTTTGTACGATCATCGGCACGCGTGGGTCGACGCCGGGCCGTGAGGCGATGCGCATGCTCGTGTGCGCCGACGGCACCTTCCTCGGGACGATCGGTGGTGGCTGTCTCGAGGCGGAGGTCTACGAGGCGGCCAAGGAAGTCATCCGCGACGAGAAGACACGCACGCTGAGCTTCAAGCTGACCGAGTTCGATACGCCCGAGAACGGTCTGCTCTGTGGCGGAGAAGTGACGGTCTTCGTTGAGCCGATCACGACGCCGACGCTTCTGCTCTTCGGTGGCGGGCACATCTCGAAAGTCGTGTGTCACCTGGCGACGCTCGCTGGTTTCCGCGTCAGCATTGCCGAGGATCGAGCCGAGTTCTGCACGGTCGACCGCTTTCCTGAGGCGACCGGTCTGCATGTCGGCGCCATGACGACCCTGGCCAAAGAACTCCCACTCGGACCGGGCACCTACGTCGTGATCGTGACGCGAGGCCACAAGGGCGACGGCGAAGTGCTGGCGGGGCTCGCTGAGCGCGCGCAGAGTGGTGCCAAAGCCGATCAGCCCCGCTACCTCGGTATGATCGGCAGTCGGTCAAAGCGCACCGTGCTATTCCGCAAGCTTCACAAAGAGGTGGCTGTTCCCCAGGAGTGGCTCGACCGAGTGCGTTCGCCGGTCGGGCTCAAGATCGGGGCGCGCAGCCACGAGGAGATTGCCGTGGCCATCGTCGCCGAGATGATTGCCGTGCGGCGTGGTGCGCCGGATCTCCGCGCTCCCTGAACCCCTGGCGAGGGTTATGCGTTATTGCGGCCAGTCTTCGGGCCACCCGGTGCCGCGGGGCAGCTACCGGCGGCAGCCTTCGGTTGTTCCTCCCGGCGACCCCTGGCATATTGTTCGCGCCAAAGCTCGCCCCAGCCTTCGGCTGACCCCCTTCTCGGCCCTATCGAGTGAGATGACATCCCGCGCGATTGCATTCCTTGCCGTCCTGTTCCTGGCTGCTCCGGCAGTTGCCCAACAGGACACTATCTGGCTGACCGATGGCACCAAGAAGCAGAGGGTGCGCGTCACGGCCTTCGACTTCCTCAAGATCGAATTCCGCTCGGGTAGCAACCTCGAGACGTTACCGCGCGAGAAGGTCTTGCGGTTCGTGCCTGGACAACGGGCGCTCGACAGGTACTTCAACAAGGCACGCAAGTACGAGGCCGACGAAGAGTTCGGTGATGCCTTCACATCCTGGATCGGGGCTGCGGAGAAGCTGCTCACGAACGCGAGGCTCAGGGTGTTTGCGCAGTATGCCTACTGGAGAGCCTTTGACATCGCGCGCAGCCACGGCAAGCCCGAGGACGAGAGAGAGTGCCTCGACGGGCTCGAGAAGAAGGTGACGAACTCGGGCTACTGGCCCGACATCTGGCGGTTTCGACTCGGCTTGGTGCGGAACGTCGCGGCGGCGCAGAAGGCGCGCAAGCCACGCGAGAAGTATCAGGCCCGGGTGGAACAGTTCAGCAAGTGGGTTGAGGACAACAATCTGTCCGAGCGCTACAGCATCGAAGCGAAACTGTTCAAACTCGACGCCAAGACGCTGCTCGCGCAGGTCAGCGCCAAGCAACGGCAGGACCAACTGAACAAGCTTCTGTCGGAGGTGGAGGGCGTCTATCCCGATCTCGCGACGGTCATCAACCTCGAGTTCGCCTACGCCGTCCTTGCGGGCAACAAGCACGAAGACGCGCGCAAGCTGTTCACGACGATCGTGAACGACAAGGCTGCGAACAGCGACACGAAGGCGCGGGCCTACCTCGGCCGCGGTCACGCGTGGATGAGCAAGCCGGGGCGCACGTCAGACGACGCGCGGCGCGCGTTGCTCGACTACATGCGCGTGTCTACGCTGTTTCCGAAGAGTGACGCCGAGATCGTCGGCGAGGCGCTGTTCAAGGCCATGGACGCCTACGAAGCTTGGAACGGTCCGGAGAAGAAGGCCAATATCCGTCGCATCAAGAGCAGACTCAAGCTCCGCTACGCCGACAGCACCTGGGCCAAGAAGCGCTGACGTACTCGCCGGCTGCGTTGTGAGGCGGCTTCGTTGGCTGCGTCGACTGGCTCGCGTTTCGAACACTGAAGCTCGTCGTTGCTTACGGCTTTCAGGCTCTACTTTGGCCTGCGCTGCGCAGCGTCTGGCCGCGCGGATCGCCACGCTGTGCGCAGACGTGTAGCGGTGTCTCCAAGAAAGTAGCTCAAAGACACTCTCGCCGTTTCCTTCCTAGTGCACCGCAGGGTTGCGGTGCTGTTGCCCCGGAAGAGTCGGGCCGACAGGTTTGCACCAGAGGAGGGGAAGGGTGGAGCAGCAGTGGTCAAGCTGGCGCCGCTGCGCGCGCGGCTACTTCAGGCGGCGTCTTCGGGACGAGAACGAGATTGACGAACTCGTTCAGGAGACGTGTGTGCGTGCGTGGATCAGCGGTCGTGATGGTCGCGGGGTCCGCGTCCAACGCTCTTGGGTTCTCGGAATCAGTTGGCGCGTCTACGCCGACTACTGCCGCGATGCGCGGATGCGGCGTCGGCTGCCGTACGGTTGCGTGGCTGACGTACCGGGTGTGGTTCGAGAGCGAACACTGCGCGTGTGCGATGGCGAATATCGCCTGAGCCACCTCCTGCGCATTCTCTACGAGGAAGTGCACAACTTGTCTGGCGATGACCGGTCGCTTGTTGGCGACCGGCTTCGCGGGCTCCGCGTTAGCGAGGTCGCTCGGCTCCACGACATGACGGTTCATATGGTCAAGCGGCGTCTGTACCGGGGGAGGCGACGGCTCAAAGCGGCCATCTTGGAACGATTGCAGGAGGACGAGGATGTTGTTCAGTTCATCAAGTAGGGTGTTTCTCGCGGTCTTGGCGGCGCTCGCGTGGAGTGACGCGGGCGTGGCTCAGGGCGGCAAGGGGTCGGCCAAACCCAAGATCGTCAAAGCCAAGATCGGCAAGGAAGCGCGCACGGCGCTGGCTGCTGCGGGTCGGCTGTCTCGAGTTCGGCAGGGCTCGAGTGTCGTCGAGCGTCAGAAAATCCTCGAGAAGGCGCAGGCCGCGTTCGCCAAGGTTGCCCGGAAGTTCGCCAGCCAGGATGCGGTCGTCGGCGAGGCGGCCTTCCGACGCGGGCAACTACTCGGGCGCCTCGGCCGGATCAACGAGGCGCTCGCTGCGTTTCGGCGGGCGGGGGACAAGGCCAAGGCTGGCTTCGGGACGCGTGCGAGGCTCGAGGCGGGTCACGTCCAGCGTCGCGAGAAGCTGTACCCGGACGCGCTGGAGAGCTATCGACTCGCCGCGACTGCCGGCGGTGCATACGGCAATCGGGCGCGCCTCTGGATAGGCAAGACGCTGATCAATCTGGGACGTGTGCCGGACGCGCGCCGGGAGTGGCAGGCACTCGGCACCGACCGCACCATGGATGCCTACCTGCGCATCCAGGCCTTTGACGACCTCGCGATGAGCTATGTGAAGGAGAAGAAGATCGGCGCTGCGAAACGGGTGATCGCCGACGCCGAGGATGCGCTGTCTAGCGAGACCGCTGGAGAAGACAAGCGGGCACGTGTCTTGCGCAAAAAGCTCGGTCGCATGCGTGCCCGCAAGAGCATAGCCAAGGCGGCGGAGAGGGCTCTCGAATCCAGGAGACGCTGAAGTCTGCCCACGTGTTACCTGTCCGAGGGGCTCCGGATCGCCGCAAGGGGCGCGGGGCTCCTCACCTTTTCGTGTACGATCCCCTCCCATGTTGCGGGCAGGCGCGGCGTTGATGCTGCTTGGGTCGTGCGCGGTCGGGCAGGGTAAGCTCCTCTATCCAAAGGCGCGGTTCCAGTACGCCTATCCGATGCACGCCGTCGAGTTGCGCCGGTTCGACACCGGTTGGGTGCGGCAAGCGGCGGTGCCCAAACGGTGGGTCGCGGACCTGGTCACGTGGCCGGTGCCGATCCCCGAGTCCGGAATAGAGAGCTTTGGCGATGGCCAGCACGTCGTGCTTTCGACCAAGGGGGAGTACACCGACGACACCGTCCACTTCCTCGACTTTGCGATCGTCGTGGCGCAGCAAGCCGGTTCGGCCTTCAAGGTCGAAGTGAGCCATCACCGTACGGCTGTCTGGGGCTGCATCCACGCGTGGCGCTATCTCGAGTGGGCCGGCGACAGCAAGGACATTCCCGAGTCGTATCCGATCTGGGCGATGTACGAGCTGGTCTACACTGGCATCGAGTCCGGCAAGGGCGTGTTCTCGTCGACCAACGCCTACCGCGTGTCGCACCTGCGAGTCGGCGGTGCCGGCGAGGAGTTCATCGGCGAGATCGCGAGCTACATCGGTTCGGGTGAGGACAACGTCGAGCGCACGGGTCTGCGGTTCCGGCGCCGCAAGATCCACTTCTCGGTCGAGGTCGCGGTGCACGGTGGCCGCGCTCTGGCCAAGTGGACGCGAGGCGCGACGCAGGGTGAGTGGCGCGAGGACCCGGTCCACGACATCGAGCACATGAAGGACTGGCGCGAGCAGGTCAACGAGGTGCACGCGAACCCGCCGAAGCCCAAGCCGATGGAGTCGGAGTTCTTTTGTCTCCTGGGCTCCAAGAAGCGTGGCCTGAGACCCGCCAAGGTCTCGTCAATCCTCGACACCAAGACCTGGGCCAAGCGACGAGAGGAGAAGGAGCGGCCGCTCCACCTGTTCTCGGACGCCACCCGCTTTGCCTACAAGCCCGTGCTCCGCAAACGCACCGGCTTCGTCCGCCGCCAGGGCAACAAGTACAAGTTCGTCTGCAAACGACTCGGCATCAGCCACCCCCTCGACGTACCCAAGGACCTCGAGCCGATCCTGGCGGCGTGGCTGGACAACTTCCCCAGGTGATGGGGAGGGCGTCCTGGCCTGATCGGGTCTGGACGTAGAGGTTTGCTCCGCTTCGCCCCGCTGCTCTACGATCCTCCACATGTTGGTCCTGCTTCGTCATGGTCAGAGTGTCTGGAACCTCGAGAACCGTTTCACCGGCTGGGTGGATGTCGGCCTCAGTGAGAAGGGGGTGGAAGAGGCCAGGGAGGCCGGCCGCTCGATGCGCAGGGAGGGCCTTCGCTTTGATGTCTGCAGAACATCACGGCAGCGTCGCGCGATCCTGACGGCGACGTTGGCGCTGGACGAGATGGACCAGCTCTGGCTGCCGATGCACAAGCACTGGCGGCTCAACGAGCGACACTACGGTGGGCTTACTGGTCTCGACAAGGCCGAGACCGCCGCCGAGCATGGCGCCGACCAGGTGCATATCTGGCGCCGCAGCTACGACACGCCGCCCCCTGAGCTGTCCGACGACGATGAGCGGCACCCGAAGAACGATCCGGCCTATGCCGACCTCGCGCCCGAACTCAAGCCTGCGACCGAGTGCTTGGCGGACGTCGTTGCCCGCATGATTCCGTACTGGTACGACCACATCGCGCCCGATTTGATCGCCGGCAAGGCTGTACTCGTCGCTGCGCACGGCAACTCGCTGCGCGCCCTCTGCAAGCACCTCGACGGCATTTCCGACGCGGACATCCCCAACCTCGAGATCCCGACCGGCAAACCGCTCGTCTACGAACTGGACGCCGAGCTTCGGCCGACGTCGAAGCGATACCTCTAGGCGCTGTTACTGGCAGAACAGCGTTGTGCTCTGCCAGCATTTGATGTGCCACGTCAACGTCTACGGATACGCCTTGTTCTGCTAGGTGACCCCGTGCCGTGCCGCGTGTTCCATCGCTTCGCAGAAGCGGCCCAACTCCTCCAGCGTCGTGTAGACGCCGGGACTGATGCGCAGCCCGCGAAACTCATCGTGGTTGATGCACGTGGTGTGAATGCGGTGCTTGTCCCACAGCCAGGAGGCAAGCTTGGCAGGCGCGATGCCGCGCAGTTGCACGTTGGCGATGCCGCTGGAGAAACCAGGCTTCAAGCTGGTGTGCAGGCGAAAACGGTCGTTCTCCACCAGGCGTTTGGCCCAGTAGTCGCGCAGGTACAGGTAGCGGGCCTCCTTGCGCGCGCCGCCGATGCCCTGGTGAAAGGTCAAGGCTTCGGCGATCGCGAGTGCGTTGGCAGCCGGATGGGTGCCGATCTGCTCGAACTTGCGAATGTCCGCATCGAGTCCGTCGTCGGCCGCCATCATCGGCCACAGCCCTTCGATCTTGTTTTGGCGCACGTAGAGCAGGCCCGTGCCGTGGGGTGCCGACAACCACTTGTGCAGGCTCGTTGCGTAGTAGTCGCAGTCGAGATGCGAGATCTTGAAGTCGAGGTGCCCGAGTGCGTGTGCGCCATCGACGATGACGGGAATCCCGCGTCGGCGCGCCATCTGCACGACGTCTCGCACCGGAAGCACCTGGCCCGTGATATTGATTACGTGGCACATCAGGATCAGTTTGGTGCGCTTGCTGATGGCCTCCTCGAAGCGTCGCACGATCTCGGCCGCGTCTTCGCACGGCGTTGGGATCGATATCCGCTTCATGACGATGCCCTCGCGCCGTTCACGTTGGCGGAAGGTCGTGATCATCCGTGGATAGTCTTGGTTGGTCGTCAGCACTTCGTCGCCGGCGCGCAGGTCGATGCCCAGTTGGCAGATCTGCAGACCCTCGGAAGCATTTCGCGTGATCGCGACCTCCTCGGCGTCGACGTCCCACTCGCGCGCGAGCCGCTTGCGCACACCTTCTCGCCGCGGCTCGAGGACACGCCACATGTTGTAGCTCGGGGCTTCATGCGAAAAGTCGAGGTGCCGCTTCATTGCGTCTTGCGCGAGCTTCGTCGCCGGGCTGACGCCGCCATTGTTCAGGTTGACTATCGATCGGTCGACCGTGAACGCGCGCGCGACCTCCGCCCAGAAGTCCTCGCGCGCTGCGATTTCCCCGGCCGTCGCCGTGTCGCTGGCCAACTCCCGCAATCGCCCCAGCACGTCGGGCAGATTCGATGCTGCCAGCGACGCGCCACCGACCAAGGGGACCGAGAGCGCACCGAGAAACTCCCTGCGGGATGGCATGGGGGAGATCATAGCGCAGGGTCCTTACCGCACCGCCGTCACCATGATCTCTACGAGGGCGTCCTTGGGTAGTCGGGCTGCTTGAACGGCGGCGCGGGCGGGCGGACCGTTCTTGAAGCGGGCGGCATAGATGCGGTTCATCGCTGCATAGTCGTTGAGGTCGGCGAGGAAGACGATCACTTGGACGACGTTGTCGAAGTCAGTGCCGGCGGCGGCGAGGACGGCTTCGATGTTGTAGAGGACGCGTTCGGTTTGGGCCTCGATACCCGTGGCCATCTTGCCGGTAGCGGGGTCGATGGCGATCTGGCCGGCGCACCAGACCGTGTTGCCGACGCGGATGGCCTGAGAATAGGGTCCAATGGCGGCGGGAGCGCGGTCGGTCGAGATGACCTGCTTGGCGGGTGCTGCACAGGCACCGAGGCAGAGAACGAGAGCGAGAGCGAGCTTCATTTGGAGTCCTCGGTCTTCGATGGGGGTTTGCCGAGCAGGTATTGGCCGGGCCACCACTGATCGTCGTGTCCGTAGTCAGCCGCGGCGTGCAGCGTCAGGTAGGGGTTGCGCAAGTGTGGGCGCGCGAGTGCGCAGAGGTCGGCGCGGCCGGCGGCGAGAATCGTGTTGGCGTGGTCCGTGCCGAGGATCGCGCCGACCGCCATGACAGGAATGCCGACCTCGTAGCGGATCTGCTCGGCGAACGGAACCTGGAACATGCGGCCGTAGATGGGTTCTGAGGCTGTGACGTTGCCGGAGGACGAAACGTCGATCAGATCGAGTCCGTGCTCGTGCAACAAGCGCGCGACGATGACCGAGTCGTCAGCGGTCAGTCCACCGTCATCGTCGAGCCAGTCCGTTGCGGAGATGCGCACGGAGAGCGGCTTGGCTGCTGGCCACGTGCGCCGGACCGCGTCGAACACTTCGAGCGGGTAGCGCATGCGCGCTTCGATTTCGCCGCCGTATACGTCACGCCTCCGATTGGTCAACGGAGAGATGAAGTTGGACAGAAGATAGCCATGTGCCATGTGCAGCTCGACTAGGTCGAAGCCGCAGTCCTCGGCCATCTCGGTGGCCCGCACGAAGGCATCGCGCACGTCGTTCATGTCGGCGCGATCCATCTCCTTCGGTACCTGATGGCCGTCGGCGAAGGCGAGCGGCGATGGCGCCATCGTTGGCCACGCCTCACTCGCGGGCAGCGGCACGTCCCACCCGTCCCACGGGTGCGAGCACGACCCCTTGCGCCCTGCGTGCGCGAGCTGCAAGCCGATCTTTGCGGGCGTTTCGGTGTGCACGAAGTCGGTGATGCGCTTCCAGGCCGCGACGTGTGCCGTGTCGTACATGCCCGCGCAGGCTGGCGTGATGCGGCCGTTCGTCGTCACGTTGGTCATCTCGGTGAGCACGAGTGCGGCGCCGCCGATAGCGCGGCTGCCGAGGTGCACCAGATGCCAGTCGGTGACCGTTCCATCGACCGCCGAGTACTGGCACATGGGTGATACGACCATGCGATTGGCGAGTTCGAGGTCGCGCAATCGGAACGGTGCAAAGATCGGCGCCGCCAACGGTGCCGTCCCCTCCTCTTCGGCGAACCTCTCGGTGACAAGTTCGACCAGCGCCGGGTCGCGTATGCCAAGGTTGTCGTAGGTGATCTGCTTGCTGCGCGACATCAAGTTGAACTTGAAGCGCACCGGGTCCTGGCCGAGATACCGGGCCGAGTTCTCGAACCACTCGAGACTCGTTTGTGCCGCCTTCTGCGTCTTGAGCACGTCGACGAACCGTGCTTCTTCATAAGCCTGGAGCACGCGTGGCACGTCGGCCGTGCCCAGTTCCTTGAACGCCTCTGTCAGCGCGATCGCGTCCTCCATCGCCAGTTTCGTCCCGGAGCCGATCGAGAAGTGCGCGGTGTGCGCCGAGTCGCCCATCAACACCACGTTCTCGTGGTGCCAGGTCTTACACTTGACGGTTGGGAACGACCGCCAAAGGGAGCGATTGGTCAGGAGATGCGCACCGTCGAGTTCCTCGGCGAATAGCGCTTCACACCATCGCGCAGATTCCTCCTCGTCCATCACGTCGAGGCCCGCCCGCTTCCACGCGTCTTCGCGACACTCGACGATCCACGTGGCGCGGCCCTCCTCGAACGGGTAGGCGTGCACCTGGAACAAGCCGTGCTCGGTCTCCTTGAAAATGAAGGTGAATGCGTCGAGCACCCGGTCCGACCCGAACCAAGCGAACTTGCACTTACGCATGTCGATGTGCGGGCGAAACGTCTCCTTGTAGCGGTCGCGCACGAGGGAGTTGTAGCCGTCACAACCGATCACGAGGTCGGCGTCACGCAGCGCTTCGAAGTCGGCGATCTCGCTGCCGAAGTGTAGATCCACACCGAGGGCGCGACAGCGGTCCTGCAGGATCAACAGGAGCTTCTTGCGCGATAGTCCACAGAAGCCGTGTCCGGTCGAGTGCGTGCACGTGCCACGGTAGAACGTGTTGATGCCCTGCCAATAGATGAAGTTATTGCGGATCTCGTTGAAGCTCTCCGGGTCGGCGCCTTCGAGGTTGTCGAGCGTCTCGTCCGAGAACACGACGCCCCAGCCGAAGGTGTCGTCGTGCTTGTTGCGTTCGTGCACGGTGACCTCAGCGTTAGGGAGCGCCTTCTTGATCAAGATTCCGAAGAAGAGCCCTGCGGGTCCGCCGCCGATCGAGATGATCCTCATGATTCGTTCACTGCCTTGCGAAACTGGGTCGCTGCGTTGGCTTCGACCGACAGCGTGTTGTCCTGCTTGGACCAGTGCCGTTCATCGGCGAGAGCGCCGCGCAGCCCGCCGATCTCGTTCTTGTCGATCATCACCGTGACGGATGTCCAGGACAGTCGGAAGGCGTGCGTCTCGCGCAGGGAGGCAAGGCCGTCCGCAACGTGCAGAAACCGCTTCACTGCGCCTTTGCCTCGAAGTCGGCGCCAAACAACCGGGCGCCGCTGAGCACGGGCGCCGCTGCCATCTCGATCAACGAGCAGTCGCCCTTGCCTCGCGTGAACGCTGCGACCTTCTCCATTTGGCCGAGGTAGTCGCCCTTCACACCGGACAGGACTCCCTTCAACACGTGCGCGAGCTGGCTGGTCTGCATGCGGCACGGCGGGCACTGGCCACATTGTTCATCCATGAAGAACTGTGCGATTTTGGCGACCCGTGCCACCACGTCGTCACCCTCGAGGAAGAGGTGCACGCCGCCGCAGCCCGGTGAGCTGCCGAGCTCGGCGAGTGTCTCGTAGCCGATTGGCACGTCGAGATGTTCGGCGCCGAGGAAAGCGCACGATAGAGCCGGCAACACGGCACGAATGGCCCGCCCGCCCGTAATCCCGCCGCCACATTCCTCGATGAGTTGCCGATAGGTGGCGCCGAACGGAAGCTCGTACACGCCCGGTCGGTTCACTTCCGACCCGAGCGTGAACAGCATCGTGCCCTTGCTCTCCGCGGTGCCGATGGCCGCGTAGTTCTCTGGGCCGTGCTGCACGATCCACGGCACGTGGGCGAGCGTCTCGACGTTGTTGACGGTCGTTGGTGATCCGTGCACGCCACTTTGTCCTGGGTACGGCGGCTTGCTGCGTGGCTTGCCCTCGCCGCCCTCGATCGAGTCGATCGCCGCAGTCTCTTCGCCGGCAACGTAAGTCATGGGTGCTCGATGGATCTCGATGTCGAACGAGAACGAGCTGCCCATGATGTGTTCGCCGAGCATGCCCTCGCGGCGTGCCTCGTCGATCGCGGCTTGGGCTGACGCGATTGGCCCGGCCATGTTATCGATCAAGTACAGCCATCCACGGCTGGCCCCGGTCGCGAAGCCGCACAGCAGCATCCCCTCGATCACCTTGTGCGGATAGTGCTCGACGAGGAACTTGTCCTTGTCGCTGCCAGGCTCGTGCTCGCCGCCGTTGGCGACGACGTATTTCTGCTCCGCTGTTGCTTCGAGCGCCAGCCGCCACTTGGTGGCGGCCGGGAAGCGGGCGCCGCCGCGACCGCGCAGGCCAGCGGCCTCGATCAGGTCGACCAGACGGTGCGGCGGGGTGTCGGCCAGCGCGCTGGCGATCGCCTGGTAGCCCTGGTCCTGGCGGTACCTGGCCAGGGTCTGGGGGCTGCGGCGGTTCTTGTCAGTAAGGAGAATGGGCGGCCTCATCGCTGGGTCACATCATTGCCTGGGGTGCAGGGAGCCTTAACCACCCGTTCCGAAACCTCGCTGAAGTTGTGCGCGCTATTCTGGGAGCGCCATGGGACAGCGCACTCTTTGGGTACTCGTGTTTGGCCAGTTCGTGCTACTGGCCTTCCTCCTCATGCGCGAGCCGCCGGCCGCCGCGGAGTTGGCGGGGCCGCTCGGCGTCGAATCGTCGCCCGAGGACCTCGAGCAATTGAGGAAGACGATGGCGGCTTTGGCGGGCCGAGTCCGCGGGCTCGAGACCTCGCCTCGGGTGCAGGGCCGGGCCACCGGGCGTGAAGTCGTGCCGGGCGCCGAACTCGTCGACCTGCAGCGGCGGATAGCCAGGCTCGAGGAGCGCTGGACTACATTGGCCCAGGGGCAGCAGCCCCTACCCACGCCGTTCACGGTTCCTCGCATCGACAGCGAGGGCCTCACAGGCGCCGCCGCGGGCGGCGACCTCGACAAGGTGCAGGAACTCTTGGCCGGCGGTATGGACATCGAGGCAAAGGGGGCGCGTGGCTTCACGGCACTGACCGCGGCAATACATCAGGACAAGAACGGTGTTGCCAAGGAGTTGATCCGCCGTGGCGCCGACGTCAACGCG
>NYZE01000054.1 GCA_002685965.1 Planctomycetota bacterium
CAGACCGTGTGCCCTTTGGGCACACGGTCTGCCTTGCGCCTAGCGCTTCTTGCGCAGGACAACGCCCTGGAAGAGGAACTCGGTGTAGTCGGAGCCGAGTTCCTTCAGGAAGAGGGCGGCGCCGATGGAGTCGCCCTCAGTGAAGGTCTTGCCGTTGATGATGGCCGTCGACAGACCTCGCTCGAGCAGGATGATCCCGGAGATCTTGAGGTCGAGGCGGGAGAAGTCCTGCGCGACCTTGGCCTTGCGATAGAGATCGCGGAGGCGGTCAGCGACAGCTTGGCGCTCGTCCTTGGGCGGGAAGCGCAGCTTCTCGCGAATGAGCTCGAAACGGTCAACCGCATCCTCGAGGTGGCCATCGACCAGCGCGTCTTCCATGAAACGGCGCGTCGTGACCAGCTCCTCCATCGGGATACCGATCTGCTTTTCCTTGTCCGACTTGAAGACGACGGCGAAGAGCTGGTCGTATGGCTCCTTGACCTCGCGCTGGAACTTCAGCAGGTAGGGCCGATAGCTGATCATGCCACGCTCGGAGGCCTCGTCGATCCGGGCGCCGATCTCGGTGAGCTTCTTCTTGACCTCACGCTGCAGCTCGAACTTGAGCAACAGCACAGTGGTCTTCTTGGCCTGCACATCGAGTTCGCGGGTCGCAGCCAGGTCGGCCGTGATGGTCTCGATCAGGGCGAGCTGTTCGGCCAACGACGTGCTGCGCTCGCCGCCGGCGATGTCACCCGAGTTATCGACGCGCGGATCCACCCAGATGTCACGCCGCGCCCGTTGGCCGCGGAACGCATACTTGTCGATCGTGATGGCCTGACGCGCGCGGTAGATCTCCTCGCGCAGTCGTTCCTTCTTGGCGTCGTAGTTGACGATCGTGACCGGCTTCTTGCCGCCTGCGGTTTGGTTGTAGGTATAGGTCACGACCGACATCGTGTACGTGTGCACGACGTCTTCGACGTTCGGGCCACCGTTGACGCGGCCAGCCGACAGCTTGAAACCCGTCACCGTCACGAACCGTTTGTACGACTCGAACATGTTGACGAACTTGAGGAACTGCCAGACGGTTCCACTGAAGCTCATCGTGTAGACGTACTGCGCGAACGCGCTCTTCTTGCCGCCACCGGCCTTGCCCGGCGTCAGATGATTGAGCACGACGCCCGAGTTCTGACTGAACGAGTTCACGGTTCGCGTGAAGTCGGTCAGATCGCTCGCCTCAGGCAGGATCTTGACGTACTCGGCGACGTTCTCGCGCAGGATCAGAACCTCGCTCTCGTCCTGCGGGATGCGCGCTTTCTTCGACTCGGCTTCGGCGATCTTCTTGTTGAGCTGCTCGATCTTGAGGTTCTCCTCCTCGATACCGCCGCTTGCCCAATACACGCCGCCAAACGCTGCTCCGGACAGCACGATGCCGGAGATCGCGATCGTCAGCATGATCTGCTTTTCAGTCATGGATGCCATCGTTGGTCCCCTATCGCTTCTCGCCGGCCTGCTTGTTGCGCTTCCATTCCTTGGCTGGCTTCATTTGCATGTTCAGCCGGAACTTGACCGCGCGCGGCGGATGCTTGCCCTCGCTCTTGACCACCTTGCCGCCCGGCTGAGTTAGCCGATCGGCGCGGAAGTCCGCGAAGAACTCGGGGTGGTTCTTGATGTCATCCAGGAAGTTGGCCAAGCGCGAGAAGCTTTTCGTCTGGCTCATGGCGTTCAACGACCAAGTCGGTTTCCCCTTGCCCGGACGAATGTTCAGATCGCGGAACCAGACGTTGTGCCGCTCGGTCTCGCCCTCGTTGTTGACGATGTCGATGAACTGATCGACCAAGCGTGTCCACAGGACGCGCGAACCCGCGATGTCCTGGATCGTCTGGGCGCGCTTCTTGTATTCCTTGGCCTCGGCCACGAGGTCGTCGTCGTACTTGGCTTGTGGCTTGAGGTTGTTGAGGCGGCCCTCGCGGCCGACTCGCTCGCCTTCGATCGTCTTGAACTCGTTGAGATAGACGTGGCCGAAGTAACCCAACGAGCAGCAGAAGACCACCACCGCCGCAAGCAGCGTGCCCCAAACCTTGATCGAGAGACGTTCGCGCCCACGAAAATCACTTGGCAGCAGGTTGATCTGGATCATGGTCAGCTCCCCTAGATCGCCCGCGCCGCGAGCCCGACCGAGACGGCGAGCTGTTGGGCGAACTTGTTGAGGCTGTCGATGTCGACGTTGTCGGACTTGATTTTCAGACCCTCGATCGGGTTCCAGATCCGCGTCCGCCTCTCGAAGACCGACTCGAACTCTTCCTCGAGCGAGGGCAACATCGACCCGCCGCCAGACAGGAAGACCTGCGAGACCTGGCCGTCGTACTGGTTCTCGAAGAAGTCGAAGGACAGGTTGATCTCGTTGCCGAGGTCTTCGATGACCGGCGCGATCGCTTCCTGCACCTCGGCCTCACGGTCCTGCGGATCGCGCTTGAGACTCTCGGCCTCGTAGGCCTCGACGCCCATGCGCCGTGTGATCGCGTTGGAAAAGTCGTTACCGCCGAGGTAGATCTCGCGCGCGAACAGGCTGATGTTGTTGCGCAGGATGTTGATGCAGGTCTTGTTGGCACCGATGTCGACCAAGCCGACCGTCTTCTCCTCCTCGATGCCCGGCGACAGGCTCTCGTTGAGCTCGTAGGCATTGCCGATCGCGAACGCGTCGACATCGATCGCGGTCGGCGCGAGGCCCAGCTCCACCAACATGCCGGCTTGCTCTTCGACGAGGGTCTTCTTGACCGCGACGAGCAACACCTTCATCTCGGCTTCGGGCCCGTCGTCGTTGGGCAGGTCCATCAGCCGTTGCGTGTCGATCTGCACGTCCTCGACGTCGAACGGGATGTACTTGTCTGCCTCGAAACGGATCGCGCTGTCGAGGTTGTCGTCCGACATCTGCGCCATGTTGATGTAGCGAACGATCACCGACTTGCCGCTGACGGCAGTGACGACCTTCTTGGTCCGGAAGCGGCACTGATTGAACAACTCCCGGATCGCATCCGGGCGTTCGGCCTCGTTCTGGACCTCGATCTGGCCGTAGCCAGTGATAACGTAGTCGTACTTGTCGCGCGTGATCTCGAGGGCCTTGATGCAGGCTCCCCCGATATCCAGACCGACAGCACTCTTTCGACCCTTGAGCATGCGCTCTTCCCCTCGGACGTGAGGTAGCCGTCCCGATGGACGGTTCCGCTGTTTCTTCGACGCGGTGCCTACAGCGTCTTTAGGAGCCTGAAACAGGAGGGTTTACGACGGTGAACGATGCCGTGGATGCTCCCGAGGCATGGGCGCTTCACCGCCCATCGCCAGAGCCAACCGCTTCAGCGTCACCCGGTTCCAGACGCCGTACGTTGCTCTTGCTCTTGCTCGTGCTCGTGCTCAGAGCAAACCCGGTGCCCGCAGGGCACGATGGCTGGCCCTGCGCCCGCTACTCGTCGAAGCCCCGCTTGAACAACTCCACCACTGCATCAACGGCCTCGGTGGCCTGGGCTCCCTCGGCGCGGACCTTGAGCATGACGCCCTTTTCGGCGGCCAGCATCATGAGCGACATGATCGACTTGGCGTCGACCTCGAGGTCGTCCTTCATGACGAAGACCGAGCACGGGAAGCGGTTGGAAGTGACGACGACCTGGTGCGCTGGGCGGGCGTGCAGCCCTTGACTGTTGACGACCTCGACCTCGGCTTCGGCGCAGTTGCCGGAGTCCGAATCAGGCTCGCTCACGCGTTGGTCATCTCTTCGAGCAAGTCGTAGAGGGCGGCGCTGCTCTGGCAACCGCGCGCGAAGCGCGGGAAGTCCGGGTCGCGAGCCAGCGACGCAATCCAACGCAGGAAGTCGAGGTGCTCTCCGGGCTTGTTCTCGGCGGTGATGACGAGGAAACACAGATTGACGAGCGTGCCATCGCCAGCACGGAAGTCGATCCCCCGTTCAGAACGCCCGAGCGCGACGACCGTCGACCGCGCACCCGGGATCTTCACGTGCGGCACCGCCACACTGTGACCAACCGCACCGGTGGCGCCCTGCTCGAGCTTCAAGGTGAAGGCTGCGCGCGCCTGTTTGCGGGCAGTCGGGCCCAGCTTCTTGGATTTACCGAGCACAGCGAGTAGCTCGTCGAACGCGCCGTCGATGTTGTCGGCGGCCAGATCAGCGACGATCGCGTCGGTCGAAAAGAGGCTCAAAAAGGTCACTGGCTGTGTCTCTGTCATTCTCGCTCAAGGTCTTCGCGAATCACGTCGTCGTAGGAAGGGTCACCCGCATCCGGCGGCGCCCCAGGTTCATCAGTGCTCTGGCGGTGGCGGTCAATCAGCCGTTCTTTCTCCTTACATACCCGACGCTCGAGTTTGTCGGAGAGCAAGTCGATCGCCATACGCAACTCGCCGTGTCGTTGGTCCGCTACAAGCGTCGAACCAGACTCCAGATGCACCACGGCATGCACCTCGCTTTCGTCCTTGCCCACTTCGAGTGAGACATGGATCCGTCCGACACGATCGAAGATCCTCGAGACCTTGGCCACGCGCTCGCGCGCGTATTCTTTGGCTCTATCAGGAATGCCGTCACTCCGCGCCGTGACTTCGATCTCCAAGTCAGCTCTCCTGGTGGTTCAAGGACGTGTCGGCAGGATACACAGGTGAGCCGTCTGTCGGATAGAGCACGCGCAGGAGAAACAGCCCATTCGGCGGCAGCGTCGGCCCGGCGTTGCAGCGATCCCGCGAAGCCAGCACATCAGCAACCCAATCGGGGGATCGCTTGCCACGCCCCACTTCTAGCAGCGTGCCGGCCATGGTTCGCACCATGTTGTAGAGGAAGCCGTCGCCCTGGACTGCTAGGTCGACACCACCGGTAGCGACTCGGACGTGAATCGACTGAACCGTCCGTGTCGTCGATGACTCACGTTCGTGGCGGGCCCTGGTCTTGAACGCTGCAAAGTCCTGCCGGCCGCGCACATGCGCCGCCGCGAGCCGCATGGCGGCTACATCGAGCTTGGTCCGGCTGCACCAGTGGAAGTAGGCCCGCCCGATCGGCGGTGCGACGGCCCCGGTGCGAAAACGGTAGCAGTAGCGCTTGCCGCGGGCCGAGAAGCGCGCGTGGAAGTCGTCGGGGACTTCGCGCGCCGCCAGCACGCGGATATCGGGGGGAAGGGTCGTGTTGAGGGCCTTGTCGAGGACGTGCGCCGGCGGTCCCGAGGTCAGACGAACGTGCGCGGATTGGGCGAGGGCGTGGACACCACTATCGGTGCGTCCGGCGCCATGCACCGTCGCGAGCTCGCCGGTGACCAGTTGGATCCCACGTTCGACCTTCTCCTGGATCGAGATGCCGTTGGCCTGCCGCTGCCAACCGACGTACCTCGTGCCGTCGTAGGCAATCACCAAGTGCACGTTCGACATCCCCCCGAGTCTACCGTGCAGGGCACGGGCACGACCAGAGACCGAGACGGCGCAGGCCCTAGTGCTCCCGGCGGCGCCAGCTACTGGCGAGGCCTAGCTCCTTGCGGTACTTGGCGACGGTCCGCCGCGCGATGTCCAAGCCATCCTGCGCCAACAACCGCACGATCTCTTCGTCCGACAACGGCGTGACCTTGTCCTCGCCATCGACCATGCGCCGAATCCGATCGCGCACAGCGGCCCGCGATTCGCCGCCCTGGCCGTCACTGCCACCGATCGCCTTGCCGCCGTCGAACAGGTCACGCAGCGCAAAGACACCGAAGTCGGTCTGCACGAACTTGTCCGAGGTCGCGCGGCTCACCGTCGACAGGTGCACGCCCACGACATCGGCAACCTCCTGCATACCCAGCGGCGCCATCGCAACGGGGCCTTTCTCCAGGAAGGCCAACTGGCGCTCGATCGTAGCGCGGGCAACACGGCCGAGCGTTGCGCGGCGCTGCTCGATGGCTTCCATGAGTTCACGGGCAGACCCGAGTTTCTCGCGCAGGTAGCTGCGCACGCGCCGCGGCGCGCCCTTGTCAGCGGCCAAGGCCTCGTAGAACTCCGAAATCGCGAGCGGCGGGACACGCGCATCGTCGACGTAGATCTGCCACTCGCCATCCTCGCGTCGCACGACGACGTCGGGCTGCACCCGCGAAGGCTCGTCCGTGGCGAAGGCGCGACCGGGGCAGGGCTCGATCCCCTTCAACTTGGCGATCAGCAGCTTCAACTCGTCGACCGAGACGCCGATCGCCTGCGACACCTTGGGCAGCCGGTTGGCCGCGAGGTCGGCGAGGTGGTGCCCGACGATCTCGACCAGCCAGTCGTGGTCCGGATCTCGAACGTCGATCTGGGCCAACATGGACTCGCGCGGACCGGCCTGGCCGACCCCGCAGGGCTCGAGCGAGCACAGCACGGCGAGGGCCTCAGGGACGGGCGCGTCCTGGGCGAAGAACGCGGCGATTTCGTCCGGTTCAAGCATGAGGTGGCCGTTGCCGTCAAGGCTACCGATCAGGAACGAGACGATCTGGCGCAGACCGTCATCGAGTTCGAGCAGCGACAGCTGGGTCAGCAGGAATGCGTGCAGGGAGACGTTGTGCTCGGACAGTTGGCCGACGAAATCAGGGCGGGTGTCGTGGGATATGGGGCGGGCACTGGGGCTCCATTCCTCGCCGTCCTCCCAGGCCGGCTCCTCGGTTACGGCCGCTGCGGGCTCGCTCGGGGCCGACTCCGCCGTGCTGGCGGCGACCTCGAGGGTCTCGTTCTCCGACAGTTCCTTGTCGATCAACGCCACGAGATCGCGGCTGGAAAGCTGCAAGATCTCGATGGCTTGCAGCATTCGGGGAAGCAACAGCAGGCGCTGCTGCTGGTGTTGTGTCAGCGAGACTCCAAGTTCCATAGGCATCGACCCCGCCGACGAGATCGACCGAGAGCCACCAGATCCTTGAGAACACCCACCACGCCCGCCAGAATCCCGAGCCCTCTTGGAGAGGTGCCGGAGTGGCCGAACGGGCCGGTTTCGAAAACCGGTGTTGGGGCAACTCAACCGGGGGTTCGAATCCCCCCCTCTCCGCCAGGGCTCTGGAGCAGTTTGGAGAGATGTCCGAGTGGCTTAAGGGGCGCGCTTGGAAAGCGCGTGTAGGAGCAATCCTACCGGGGGTTCGAATCCCCCTCTCTCCGCCAGTTTGTTCCCAGAGAGTGGGTCGAGCGGTCCGGGAAGACGGCCGGGTCCTGGGCAATGTGACGGTGCGAATCTGGTCAGGCCGGGAACGGAGCAGCCATAAGCATGCGGTCGCATGTCCTGGGGTGCCTGGTCGTCGCTCCAGACCGCTCGCCCCCGAGCGGGGATGGCAACTCTCGTGTACTCGACTTGCTCCGAACACGAGCACGGTGTCGCCAATCGCTGCTGGGCTGAGCCAAGAACGCGCCAGGCATGTTTCGCAGTCATGTGCGGCCATGTGCGGCGCTGGCAGACACCCCCAGAAGAAGGTGCGCGGACGCAGGCGGAGCGGGGGCTCCGCCGAGGTAGCGCAACGCGGAGCGACGCGGTCAGCGGTATAGAGAACCCGAAAGGCATATGACCTAGTTCCGGCTCACCCCACTAGACCTGCGATTCGGGAACCAACCTGCTAGCGTAGGACCTCGCATCCTCGCATGTCCTCCCCCCCCTCTCCCTCCTACCAAGTCGTTGCTCGCCGCTTCCGGCCGGTTGTTTTCGACGATGTCGTCGGACAGCCCGCTGTGCTGACAACGCTGAAGGCGTGCCTCGCTTCGGAACGACTACCGCACGCGTTCCTGTTCTGCGGCAGTCGCGGCATTGGTAAGACGACGACGGCGCGGATCTTGGCGCGCGCAATCAACTGCGAGGCCGGGCTCGGGCCTGATCCTTGTGGCACGTGCGCAGCGTGCAAGGGCGTCCTCGACGGAAGCGCGAACGACGTCGTCGAACTGGATGCGGCGTCGAACAACGGCGTCGATGAGGTGCGGGCGATGCGCGAGCAGGCGGCCTACGCGCCGATCCGACTACGGCGCAAGGTCTTCATCCTCGACGAAGCGCACATGTTCTCGAAGTCGGCGTTCAACGCGCTGCTCAAGATCCTCGAGGAGCCGCCTGCGCACGTCGTGTTCGTGCTGGCGACGACCGAACCGCACAAGATTCCCGAAACCGTCCGGTCGCGGTGCCAGGTTCTGACCTTCCGACGCATCCACAACGGTGACATCAAGGGACGCCTCGAGCGGATCTGCGCGCAGGAAGGCGTGAGCATCGCGGACGAGGTGCTCACCGACATCGCGGCTTCGGCGATGGGCGGGCTGCGCGACGCCGAGACAGCCCTCGAACGCATTCTTCCCCTCGCCGACTCGCTCGACCTGGATGGCTATCGCCGCCTGGTCGGCCGCCTCGGTCCGACGCGGGCCGCCGACCTGGTCGAAGCGTGCATGCGCGCCGATGCGCGGCAGGCGCTGCTTTATGCCAACGAAGCTTTCGAGACCGGCGTCGATGAACGCGAGTGTCTGGGCGAGGTTCTGCAGGTGCTGCGGCACGTGTTCGCCCTGCTTGTCGACGGGTCGGAGACGTTACTGGTCGAGGCCTCCGGCGAATGGCGTGCCCGTTTGGCCGCGATCGCAGCCGCGACCGACCTCGTTCGCGTCGATGCGATGGTCCAGATCGTCGTGCTCGCCCGCGAGCGCATCCGCCAGCTCGAAGACCGACGCGTCCTCTTGGAGCTGACTCTGGTTCGGCTGGCACGACTCGGTGAGCTGGTGAGCGTCGGCGAGATGATCGAGCAGGCGCCG
>NYZE01000055.1 GCA_002685965.1 Planctomycetota bacterium
GGAGAGCGCCCCGGCAGTCGAGAGTGCACCGCCGGCGGAGAGCGCCCCGGCAGTCGAGAGTGCACCGCCGGCGGAGAGCGCCCCGGCAGTCGAGAGTGCACCGCCGGCGGAGAGCGGCGCCGACACCCCCAAGGACGCAGAGTGAGCGGACGTGACGAATATCGACGCCAAGATGGTGAAGAAGATGCGTGTCGAGACAGGCGCGCCGATGATGGACTGCAAGCGTGCGCTCGAAGAAGCCGATGGCGACTGGGACAAGGCCACCGACATCCTGCGCAAGAAGGGGATGCAGTCGGCTGAGAAGCGTTCTTCGCGCGAGACCGCGGAAGGGCGCGTCTTCTCCTACATCCACGCCGGCGACAAGATCGGCGTGCTGGTCGAGATCGACTGCGAGACGGACTTCGTCGCCAGGAACGACGCCTTCCTGCAGTTCGGTCACGACCTCTGCCTGCACATCGCCTTCACGCGTCCCGCTCATCTAAGTCGCGAGGAAGTGCCCGCGACCGAAGTCGAGAAGGAGCGTTCGTTCCTGCTCGAACAGGTCCGCGAGCAGATGGCCGGCAAGCCCGACGAGATCCAGGAGAAGGCCGTCGACGGCCGCATGTCGCAGTTCTTCGAGGCGCGCTGTCTGCTTGAGCAGAAGTTCGTCAAGGAGAACAGCAAGTCGATCGAGGACTACCGCAAGCAGATGGTGGCCAAGATCGGCGAGAACCTGGTCATCGCTCGGTTCGCGGTCTTCGCCGTCGGCGAGTGATGCGACGAGTCCTGCTCAAGCTGAGCGGCGAGGCTCTCGGCTCGGGCGGTGGCGCGCCAGTCGATCCTGAGCAGGCCACTTGGCTCGCGACCGAGATCAAGGGCGTCGCCGAGGTCGGCGTCGAGACCGCGATCGTCATCGGCGGCGGCAACCTGCTGCGCGGTGCGCTGTTTGCCAGGGCCGGAACGAACCGCGCCACGGCTGACCAGATGGGCATGTTGGCTACGGTCATCAACGCGCTCGCGCTCTCGGACGCGCTCGAGCGTGTCGGTATCGAGACGCGCGTGCAGTCGGCGATCGCCATGGAGGCTGTGTGCGAGCCCTACATCAGGCGGCGAGCGATCCGCCACCTTGAGAAGGGGCGCGTCGTGTTGTTCGCCGGTGGCACGGGCAACCCGTACTTCACGACCGACACGGCTGCAGCGCTGCGCGCGACCGAGATCGGCGCCGACTCGCTGCTCAAGGGCACCAAGGTCGACGGCGTCTACGACAAGGACCCCGCCGAACACACCGATGCGCGGCGCTACGACAGACTCACCTACGGCGAGGTGCTCGATCAAGGCCTGCAGGTCATGGACGCGACCGCGATCACGTTGTGTCGCGAGAATCAGCTGCCGATTGTCGTGTTCGATCTCTTTACACCCGGGAACCTGGTGCGGATCGTGGAAGACGGCGACTTCGGAACCACAGTGCAGTGAGCTCGACATGACCGACAGTGGCAAGCAGATCCTCGACGACACGCAGGGCCGGATGGACAAGGCGCTTTCGCACCTGCGCGACGAGCTGAAGGGCATTCGCTCGGGCCGAGCGACGCCTGCCCTCGTCGAGAACATCCGTGTCGACTACTACGGGTCGCCGACGCCGCTCTTGCAGCTCGCGCAGATCAGCGTGCCGGAGCCGCGTCAGTTGGCCGTCAAGCCGTTCGACATCGGCGCGATCAAGGAGATCGAGCGCGCCATTCTCAAGTCGGACACCGGGCTGAGCCCCAGCTCGGACGGCAAGATGATCCGCCTGTCACTGCCTCCCCTGTCCGAGGAGCAGCGCAAGAAGCTTGCGCACCGGGTCAAGGACATCGCCGAGCAGGCGCGCGTATCGCTGCGCAACATCCGCCGCGATGGGAACAAGCACATCGAACAGGCAAAGAAGAGCGCCGAGATCTCCGAGGACCAAGCCCGCGACTTCGAGACTGAAATCCAGGAGGGCCTGAAGAAGCACGAGGGCGATGTGGACGACATCCTCAAGGCCAAGACCGAAGAGATCATGACGGTGTAGCCTGGCTTGGGCCGGGCTGGTGAGGGGGCGTAGCTCAGTTGGTAGAGCAACGGCCTTTTAAGCCGTTGGTCGATGGTTCGAGTCCATCCGCCCTCACCACATAAACACCCCGCTTCGCGGGGTGGTTCGCAGCTAGAATCCAGCCTTCGCCCATCATGGAGAGATCCCCTTGACCGAGAGTGGCGCCATGGACGCTTCCCTTCTCGAGATCCTCGACTTGATCCGATGCCCGGAGAAACGTGTGCCCTTGAGGGCGGCGACGGGCGAGGAAATCGCGCAGCTCAACGAGCGGATCGCTGCCGGCGAGGTGGCCAACATGGCGGGCGTGAAGGTCGAGCAAGCGCTCGAGGCGGCGCTGGTTCGTGAGGGTGACGACCTGGCCTATCCGATTTGCGATCGGATCCCGATCTTGATCGTGGAAGAGGGGATCGCGATATAAGGGGGCTCGGCTAAGGAGCCTTGTAGGTCCCCGTCGTCTAGCTCGGCCTAGGACACCAGGTTTTCATCCTGGCGACACGGGTTCAAATCCCGTCGGGGATACCAAACGCGTCGGCCGCAAAGCGGCCGGCGCGTTTCCTTTCTAGCGCGTGGCGGGAGGGGCGTCGGCCGCAAAGAGGCCGGCGCGTTTCCTCTTGCTGCCGAGGGGGTGCGCTCGCTCATAGACCTCGCGCAAGCGTTCGAGCGACAGGTGCGTGTAGACCTGCGTCGTGACCAGATGGGCGTGGCCGAGCAGTTCTTGCACGGCGCGCAGGTTGGCACCCCGATCCAGTAGGTGGGTCGCGAAGGAGTGCCGCAGCGTGTGGGGGCTCGGCACGCGAGCGAGACCGGCGCGCAGTGCGAGCTCCCGCAACACCTGGCGCACGCGGCGGTCGGTGAGGCGCGTGCATCGTTTACCGAGGAAGAGGGCGCGCGTCTTGCGCCCGGCGCTGCTGAGCCGGGCGCCCCGCACCGGTAGCCAGGCAGCGATTGCATCAGTGGCCGGCGGTCCGAGCAGCCCGAGTCGTTGCTTGCGACCCTTGCCGCGCAGCACGACCGTGCCCCGCTCCTGGTCGAGGTCGTCGAGGTCGAGGCTGCACAGCTCCGAAACACGGCAGCCGGTCGAGTAGATGGCCTCGAGCACCGCCCGGTTGCGGGTGCCCTGGAAGTCGCTGCCGTAGTCGAGCGAGAGCAAGAGCTCGACTTCGCCTTCGGTCAGCACGAAGGGCAGGGGCCGACCGCCGCGGGGTCCGTCGAGGACGGTGGTCGGGTTGCCGCGACTGGGGTCGCGGCGCTCGAGGAACTTGTAGAGAGAGCGCAGCGCCGACAACCCGCGTCGGATCGACGTCGGCTTGAGGCCGCGGCGCCGCAGCGATGCGGCGTAGCCGCGCAGGTCCTGCGGCGTTGCCGTGGTGGCCGTGCGTTCCTTGGATGCCAGCCATTCGACGAGGGCACCGCACTCGCGCGCGTAGGCGCGCAGGGTGTGGTCGCTGACGTTGCGGACGTCGGCTAGCCAGCCGAGAAAATCCTCGACGGACGGGTCGCTGGTTTGCTCTTCGCGGCGCATGCCCCTCCCGTCTCATTGGAAGGCGTTGGCGGGCATGCAGTCAACGTCCTTGACGCATCCGGGTGGGCGGCGGACTCTGGGCCCGTGGACCTGCCCGCAGACGACCTCGCCGGCCATTGCCTGGATTGGCTGGCCGAGCGCGACGAGACCGAGCTGCCGGTGGTGCTGTTCTCCGGCGGCGATTCCGCCGATGCGTGCGGCCACGTGTTGGCGTGCAACCCGCGGATCATCGTCACCGCGGAGGCAGGGCGGCTGCAGGTGTCGGACCACGACGGTGGCCTGATCGAGCATGCCCCGCTGGCCGAGGTGCTCGACGTGCTGCGCCGACACACGGGCAGCGAAGGCCGTTGGATCGGCTATTTCGGCTACGACTTGGCCTGGGTGTTCGAGTACGGCTTGCCGCGCTATCTCCCGCCCTCGTCGACCCTTCCGGATCTCTGGCTGGCCTGGTACGACGACCCGCGCACGATCGACATCGCGCCAGTTGGTTCGGGGGGGGGTAGAGCGCCAGAGGATCACAGCGGCGATGCGGGGGCCTTGGTCATGAAGGACCCGGCGTTTCACCGCGAGGAGTACGAGGCTGCGGTGGACCGGATTCGCGAGCACTGCCTGCGCGGCGATCTGTTTCAGGCTGACCTCTCGCGCCGCATCGAGCTCGAAGTCGAAGGTACGGCGATGGAGCTGTTCGGGCGGCTCATGCACAAGAGCCCGGCGCCGTTCATGGCCTACCTCGGTCTCGGCGGCGGTCGGGCCGTGGTCTCCTCCTCCCCGGAGGAGTTTCTACGCGTGCGTGGCAGCGCCGTGCGGACGCGACCGATCAAGGGTACGCGGCCGCGCGGGAGGGATCCGGCCAAGGACGCCGCGTTGTGCGATGAGCTGCTTGCCAGCGAGAAGGACCTCGCCGAGCTGACGATGATCGTGGATCTGATGCGCAACGATCTGGGGCGCGTCGCACGCCCGGGTTCGGTCGAGGTCGGCGACTTCCCGTCGTTGATGACCCTCCCCTACGTGCACCATCTCTACGCGACGATCGAAGCGGAGCTGAACGAGGGCTACGACGTCTGGGATCTGCTCGCCGCGAGCTTCCCGCCGGGTTCGATCTCGGGTGCGCCGAAGCCGAAGGCGATCGAGATCCTCGAGCTGGTCGAACGCTCGCGGCGCGGCGTCTACACGGGCGCGATCGGTTGGATCGGCGCCGATGGTGATGCGCACCTGAACGTCGCGATTCGCACCGCGGAGTGGGACAACGGCCGTCTGCGCTTTGGCGTCGGTGGCGGCATCACGGCACTGTCGGATGCCTCCCTCGAGTTCGAAGAGACCCTCGACAAGGCGCGCGGCCTCGCCGCGGCGCTCGGCGTGTCGCGGCGGTGACGCACGCGGTCTACTGCGACGGCGACTACTTGGTCGGCGATGTGCCGGTGTTCGGTGCCTTCTCTCCCGCGACTCGCTCCGGCGTCGGCGTGTTCGAGAGCTTCGCCGGAAGCGTAGGCGGCGTCCCGACGCTGGCGCGGCACGTGGACCGCCTGCAGTGGGCAGCTGGTCGTTGCGGGGCGTTGCCGCTGCCCGCCACCGATTTCGACGCCGTGTTTCGCGAACTGCACAACCGTGCGGGGCTTGCTCGTGCGCGCTGCCGCATCACGTTGTATCCCTCCGAGGTGCGGCCGCGCCTGGTCTGTACGGTCGAACCTCTGCCCGAACCGCTCGCCGATATCGCGCTGTGCACGAGTCCGTTCCGTCGTGGCGTCAACGACCCGACGTCGGCGCTCAAGCTCGAGTCGCGCGCCTTCTACGAGGTGGCCGTCGCCGACGCGCGGGCGCGTGGCGGCGACGACGCGCTCCTGGTCGGCGATGACGGTGAGGTGCGCGAAACCACGCGTGCGAACGTGTTCTTGCAGCACGATAGCGGCAGCGTTCACACGCCGACTCTGACGGATCACTTCCTGGCCGGCATCACGCGCGCCGTCCTCCTTGAGGCACTCCGGGGCCGTGGCCATTCGGTTCGTGAACGCACGGTGGGGCGGGATGAGTTGTTCGACGCGAGCGCGGTGTTCGTCACCAATGCGGTCCAGGGGGTCGTGCCAGTCCGGGAACTCGATGGGCGACCGCTGCGTAGATTGGCCAGGGACGAGGTCTGGACGGACCTCTTGCCCTAATCCCGGGGGTTCCCCCCTGCCGAAGTGGTCCAATGGCCTTACGCTGGGCACCAAGTTTGCTCGTCAGGACAGTGTTCTGGCCCGAGGCTCGGGGAGAAGAGACATGAGAAGAAGCACTCTGACCATCCTGATCGCTGCGGCCGTGGCTTCGGCGTCCCTGGCGCAGGGCAAGGTGCCCCCGCCCAAGGACGACGCAGAGGTCCCGGAGCTCATCAAGACCCTCAAGAAGGTCGTCAAGACCAAGAAGGGCGTGCGCGACGGCGAGGGCCAGCAGATCCTCGACAAGCTGTCGAGCCGCTGGAAGAAGCTCAACGCCAAGCAGCAAAAGGCGGTGACCAAGGCCATTGCGGGGTGCTTCAAGGCCAAACGCAAGCCAGATCAGGTCCTGCTCTACCGGGCAGCCGGGGAAGCCTTGTCGCACTTCGGCAGGGGTGGTGCCAAGGCGCTCGCGATGGTCGTCGAGGACCGCCGGTTCAGAAACCAGAAGGAATGGGTCGTGTTCCGCGCGCTGATGATTCGCTTCCTGGGCCGGCCTGCCGTGACGACTGACAGGATCCCCAAGCTGTTGATGGGCCTCTGCGTCAAGGACAACGACGACCAGGCGCGGGCCAAGGCCGGTGAGGCGCTCGGCGATTACCACAAGTCGAAGCAGGAGGTGCGCAAGGGTATCGTCAAGGCGCTCGTCAAAGGTCTCGAGGAATGCTGGGCTGAGTCGAAGGCCAACCTCGATACCGGTGATCTCAACCGCGCAGTCTGGGCCAAGCGCTGGGCAGTGATCCAGGACCCGTGGATGAAGTCACTCAAGCGGCTCACCGGGCAGTCCTTCAAAGAGGTCAGACCCTGGGTCAAGTGGTGGAACAAGAACAAGAACAGAAACTGGGACAAGCCGAAGAGGGCCAAGCCGCGCCCCCGGTGAGTCGCTGGCCCGAGCGTCGTTTGGCCGGCGCGCTGCTTCTGCTACCAGGTGTTTTGCTCGGCTGGGCGCTGCTCGGTTGGTCGGGGGAGGCGCGGCAACGCGATGCGCTCGAACGTCGCCACGCCGAGTTGCTGGTCCGGCTCGAGCGCGCGGTCGCGACGCGCAAGGCCGAAGTCTCCGAGAATCGGTGGCTCGAGAAGCGCCTGCTCGAGGCCGAACTGTCCCGCCAGGAAGGTCTACGCGCAATCACGTTACTCGGCGACCGCATCAAGCGTGCCCGCAAGCCGCCGCCCAAGCCCGTCGATCAGGCCGTCACCCAGCGGCAGCGTGAGCTCGTGCAGAAGCTCAATGCTGTGCTGCGGCGCTACGGTGCATCGTGGTTACGAGTGCACGAGGTCGCGTCGCGCAAGGGCGCGGATCTCGAGAAGGTGCGGCTGGTCGTCCTCGACCAGTCTGGTGTCATCGAGGGTGCCTTCGTCGCCGATCGTTGCCGCCTCGAGCTGGACCGCAAGACCGGCAAGGTCGCGTTGCGGCTGGAGGGGGTCACGAAGATCCTCGGCGGTGTACGCGAGAAGACGGAACGTCACGTGATCGAGTTCGAGGCCGCCGATCCGCGTGCCTTGGAGCTCGAACTCGGCGATGCGCTGGCACTCAAGGGTGAATGGCCAAAGCCGAAGAGAGTCGAGCTACCGAAGGTCGACCCGGAGACCCTGGCGCTCTGGCGCGACCGGCTGGATGACTTGCTGTCACTGGTCAAGGGAGCGCGGTTCGAGCTCGGTCGACTGAGCAGTGTCGGCGAGAGCGCATTCTGGGGCGT
The DNA here is from genome assembly GCA_002685965.1 of Planctomycetota bacterium. Taxonomy (GTDB): domain Bacteria; phylum Planctomycetota; class UBA1135; order UBA1135. Next base: position 7,456 of record NYZE01000055.1, read on the forward strand.
CTCGATTCACGGTTACACAAGCACTGGAGTCTGGGAACGCCGCTTCGACGCCAAGAAGCTCGAAGTGTGGGTCGATGCGGCGGCGAACACGGTTGAGCTGCGATTGTTCGACGGTTCAGTGGCTGGTGAGTTTGGCGAGGTGACCTTTCCGGCACGTTGGTATCGCTATCCGCTCGCCGGCGTAGCGGCTGTGGACGCGGATCGTGTGCTGACCGGCTACGTGAAGCGCGTGAGACGACCGAAACGCGGCTAAGGTCACTTCACGTGAGTCTCCGGCGCGCAGTTCTCCTCGTTTCCTTCCTCGTGTTTTGCGTGGCGCTCTTGCGCACGGCTTGGATCGGAGACGATGCACTGATCACGATGCGCACCGTGCACAACTGGCACGGCGGTCATGGGATGGTGTGGAACGTCGGTGAGCGCGTGCAGACGTTCACACATCCGCTTTGGATGCTCGTGCTCTCCGCGGTCACGGGGGTCACCGGGGAGTACTTCTTCACCGTTCTGTGGCTGCAGATCGCTCTGAGCTTGGCCACGGTGTTCGTCGTGGTCCGCGTCGCCGCGGAACCGCTGCGGGCATGGGCCATCCTCGTGGTGGCATTCTCGATGGCCTTCCTCGACTACTCGACGTCGGGGCTCGAGAACCCGCTCACGCACCTGCTGTTGGCTCTCCTGCTGGCGACAACGGTGGGGCGATGGCCGGAGCCTGTGCGTCCGCTCGTGCCGACTCTTCTCGGCGCGCTTCTCGTGCTGAACCGGCTCGACCATCTCTTGCTCGTTGGCCCGTTGCTGTTTGGAGTGCTGCGCCCGCTCGGGTTGGGCGGCGTCTGGCGCCCACTCCTGATCGGCTTCGCGCCGCTCATCGTCTGGGAGCTGTTCGCGGTGTTCTACTACGGGTCCCCGGTGCCGGTCACGGCGTATGCCAAGGCGTTCTCGACCGGGATACCGGCTGGGGAACTGTTCACCCAGGGGTTCTCTTATCTCGCGGACTCGCTGCGCCGTGACCCGCTGACGTTGGCCACGATCGGGCTCGCGATCACGCTGGCGGGCGCACGTGCCGGACAACGCTTCGCTGCACTCGGCGTCGTGTTCTACCTCGCCTACACCGTCAAGGTGGGTGGTTGCTTCATGACCGGGCGCTTCCTCGCGGCGCCATTCCTCGTCGCGTGCGTGCTGCTGGCAAGTCGCCCGCGCCCCTGGCCGAGAGTTCACGCTGCGGTCGCGTTCGCGGTGTTGCTCTGGGCTGGTGCCCTGCCATTCGCGAACCGCATGATCGACGGTGGTGGCGTTGCCTACCTGGACGATCGCGACCCTAAGACAGGTGAGACGCGCGACGGCATCGAGGACGAGCGCGCCAAGAACCATCCCGTGCTCGGGCTCTTCGGGGCGAAGCGAGAGCGGCCTCAACCGGACGCGCTAGAGGTGCTCCTGCCGCATGCTCCAAGGCACCCTGGCGAGCCGCCGGTGGTCTACGTCGTCGCCGCCGGAAACATGGGCTTTGTGGCTGGGCCCGAGGTGCGACTCCTCGACACGGTGCTGCTCGACCCGCTGCTTGCGCGTTTGCCGACCAAGCAGGACAAGTGGCGCATCGGCCACGTGTTCCGTCGCGTGCCCGAGGGCTATGTCGAGTCGCTCGCTACCGGCGAGAATCGCATCGTGCACCCGGGGCTGCGCCGCTACTACGAGACGCTGTATCGGGCGACGCGCGGACCGTTGCTGTCAGGGGAGCGCCTGGGTGCGATCTGGCGCTTGCTCACCGGGGCCGACCAGGACGGCCTGCGCCTCTTCCTCGACGAGCACTATCGGACACCGCCGCTCGTGATGGTCCAGGCCAGCGACCTCGCTGTGCAGGTCGACGACGCCAGCCCTTGCCACTTCGGTGGTGGCCAACGGGCCGTCGGCGAAGGCGGTATCGAGGTCCGCTTCGCGAAGCCCGTGGACAAGCCACGCCTGCGCATCGGGCTCGACAGTAGCGACGCCTATGCCCTGCAGTTTCTACAGGGCGAGACTTCGCTGCACGTCACCACGGTCGACACGAAGACCACCGACCCGAAGAAGGTCTTTCTGAGCGGTATCCGCCGTCACGATCTCGATGTGCCCGACAAGGCACGTGGCTATGACCGGATCCGCATCGTTGCCTTCGAGCGTCAGGATGGCATCGCCGTCCTTGCGTATGTCGTGCCCATCGACTGACCGTCGCCTACACTCCAGCCGATGACGGTGCGCGAGCAGCTCAAGGCCATCGCTTCGGAGGCCGAGTGGCATCTCGAGCAGACGCTCGCGTCTGCCGGTGACGTGCCGCCCACTCTGCGTGAAGCCATGGCGCACGTGGTCCTGGCGGGTGGCAAGCGGCTGCGGCCGGCGCTGGTGGTGATGGCGTGTCGTTTCGCCGGCGGCACTGACGCGCACGCGTGGCCGGGCGCATGCGCGGTCGAACTCGTGCACGTCTACTCCCTGGTCCACGACGACATGCCGTGCATGGACGACGACGACCTACGGCGCGGACAGCCGACGGTGCACAGGCGTTGGGATGAGGCGACTGCGGTCCTTTGTGGTGATGCCCTGCAGGCCCTTGCCTTCGAAGCGCTCGTTACCGGGATCGGGGATGGCGCTCGTGCCGCCGACGCCGTCGGCGTGCTGGCGCGTGCGGCAGGTGCGGCAGGCATGGTCGCTGGCCAGGTGCTCGACCTTGCCGGAGAAGGTGGGCCACCGACGCTCGATCTGGTGCGGACGATTCACGAACGAAAGACCGCGGCGCTGATTGCCGCCAGTGCCGAACTCGGCGCAGTCCTCGCCGGCGCTGACCAGGCGGTCCGCTCGGTACTACGCCAGTACGGGCAGGGGCTCGGGTTGGCCTTCCAGATCGTCGACGATTGCCTCGACGAGACCGCGAGCGCCGAAGATCTCGGCAAGACTGTCGGCAAGGACCGCGAAGCCGGGAAACTCACCTGGCCGGCGTGCGTCGGAGTCGACTCAAGTATGGACCAAGCCCGCGCGCTCGCCAGGGGCGCGACCGAGGCCCTCTTGAGCGTCAAAGGGGTGGAAATGCCAGGACGCTTCCTTGAGGATCTCGCGCTGTTCGTCGTAAACCGACGACTCTGAGCCGCTTGAGGCCAGGGCTCTGTTCCTGGCAACCGCGGCGGACTCTACGAAGCCTATGTCGCAAAACGACCGCCTTCTGGACCGGGTGACCTGGCCTGAGGATCTGCAGATGATCCCCCGGGAGGAGCTGCCCCAGCTCTGCGAGGAGATGCGCGAGTTCATCCTCGACAGCGTCAGTAAGACCGGGGGCCATCTCGGCAGCGGCATGGGCGCGGTCGAGCTGACGGTTGCGCTGCACTATCTGTTCGACTTCCGCGAAGATCGACTGATCTTCGACGTCGGGCACCAGGCCTACCCGCACAAGATCCTCACCGGGCGCAAGGCGATGTTTCACACGCTGCGTCAGAAAGACGGGTTGTGCGGTTTCACGAACCGCTTTGAGTCGCCCTACGACGTCTACTTGATGGGGCACGCCGGCACCGCGATCAGCACCTCCTTGGGGCTTACCTATGGCGACTCGCTCAGGGGTCGCAACCGCAAGGTCGTGTCCGTGGTCGGTGACGCGGCGTTCGGCTGTGGTGTCGCGTTTGAAGCGATGAACCATGGCGGGGTGCTCGGGCGCAACCTGCTCGTCATTCTCAACGACAACAACTGGTCGATTGCCAAGACGGTTGGCGCACTGTCCAGCTACCTGAACAAGATCCGCACCGGTTCGTTCTACAAGCGTGCCAAGAAGACGGTGCACCAGCTGCTCGAGTCCATCCCCGTGGTCGGCGAGAAGCTCGACCGTGGCATAGAGGATGCGCTCAAGCTGTTGCAGGGCACGCTCGTGCCGGGCCAGATCTTCGAGGCCCTCGGCAGCCACTACTACGGCCCGATCGACGGCCACAATGTCGATGAGGTCTTGCAGACGCTCGAGCACGTGCGCGACCTCGAAGGTGTTGTGCTCTTGCACGTGAAGACGACCAAGGGCAAGGGCGTGCCCGGCTCGCAGGAGCGGCCCGACCGCGCTCACGCGGCCAAGCCGTCGCCGCCGCCGACCACCGCGCCGAAGAGCGCCGCCACCGAGCCGCCGGTCGTGGTGCCGGTGAACCCGCCGAGGTTAGTGCGCAAGCCGTGGACGGGATGGTTCTCCGATGCGCTAGTGCGTGCTGGTGAGCGTGACGAGCGTGTCGTCGCGTTGACGGCGGCGATGCCCGACGGCACCGGCGTGCTAGAGTTCAAGGACCGCTTCCCAACCCGCTTCATTGACGGAGGCATCGCCGAGCAGCACACAGTCGCGTTTGCGTCTGGCTTGGCCACTGCTGGATTGCGGCCGGTCGCTGCGATCTACTCGACCTTCCTGCAGCGTGGCTACGACATGGTGTTCCAGGAAGTCGTGCTGCAGAAACTGCCCGTCGTCTTCGCCATGGACCGAGCCGGTTTGGTCGGCGAGGACGGCGCGACACACCACGGGCTCTACGACATCGCCTACCTCGGCGCATTCCCGGGCATGACGCTGATGGCGCCGCGGGATGGCATCGAACTCGGCATGATGCTGGACTTCGCGTTGACGCTCGAAGGCCCGTCCGGCTTGCGCTATCCCCGGGGCGGCGCCCCGGCCGGGGAAGCGGAAGCCAATCGTGCGCCGATCGAGCTGGGCAGGTCCGAGACCGTTCGGCGCGGCGCCGACCTGGCTCTGGTTGCCTATGGCAGCGAGGTCGAACTGGCCTTGAGAGCCGCCGAGCAGCTTGCCGCCGAAGGCATCGAGGCCGAGGTCGTCAATGCGCGCTTCGCCAAGCCCTTCGATCACGAGATGGTGCGTGACCTGCGTAGCCGCTTCGACCTTGTCCTTACCGTCGAGGACCACGCGGAACGCGGCGGCTTTGGCGCTTGTTTCCTTGAGACCCTGCACGGGCTGTCGCCGGGCCGTTTGCCACGCGTCCGCTTGTTGGCAGTTCCCGACGATTGGCACGACCATGCCTCCCGGGCGGAGTTGTTGGAGATGGCGGGCCTCGACGTGCCCGGCATCGTGACCGCAGTCACGGAAGAGGTCGGCATGTTGCGACGCGGTGGCGGCCGTTTCGTGGTCGGTCTCTCCGAAGAGTAGCGGAGTGATGGTGGCCCGCCCGCGGGTTCTGGTCCTCGGTGACGAAACGAAGGGTGAGGTTCGCCGCGTGATTGCTGCGCACAAGACCTGGCTCGAAGAGCGTTGTGCTGTGGTGGCCACGCTGCTGCGCCGTGACGATCCGATCGAGGTCAGCGCGGACCTCTGCCTCTGCTTTGGTGGCGACGGTACGATCCTGTCCGCGGCACGACGCATGGGCAGCAACCAGATCCCGACGCTCGGGATCAACCTCGGCAAGCTGGGTTTCTTGGCCGAGTTAACGCCCGAAGACCTCCCCGACAGGGCAGAGGCGGCGTTGCGTGGTGAGTTGCCCGAGAAGAAGTGCCTACTGCTCGAGTGCTCGGTCTCGAGCGATCCCGAGACGAAGGTGCTCGTGCTCAACGATGCGGTCGTGCAGCGCGACAGGGACTCCCGGCTGGCCGCCGTCACGGTGTCGGTCGGTGGGCGTCACGTGACGAACTACGTCGGGGACGGCTTGATCGTTGCGACACCCATCGGTTCGACGGCGTATTCGCTCGCCGCCGGCGGTCCGATTGTTGCGCACGACGTGGAGGCGTTGGTGCTGACGCCGCTGGCGCCGCATGCGCTACCCGTGCGTCCGCTCGTGGTGCCTGCCGAGGAAGAGGTCGTGTTGCAGCTCGAGGGCGAGCCCGGCGAAGCAGTCGGCTCACTGGTGCTGGACGGCCAGGTGTCGTTTCCCATACGAGGTGGAGATCAAATCCGGGTGCGGCCATCGCCGGTGCGGTTTCGTTTGCTGACCTCTCGAGACGAGGACTTCTTCCGCATTCTGCGCGCGAAGTTTGGCTGGGCTGGCTCGCCTCGCTACTCGGCACGGTGACTGGAGCGATTCAGCCGGGCCAGCGTGTGCTCGCTGTCTGCACGGGCAATATCTGTCGTAGTCCGTTCGCCGAGGCCTTTCTCGCCCGGCAAGCCCAACTGCGGCTCCTGGTCGGCTCGGCCGGAACCCATGCGCTGGATGGTCATCCGGCGACTCAGCAGGCGATTCGCGTGGCGTTGGAGTGGGGGATAGATCTCTCGGGTCACAGGGCCCGACTGCTCACCGCCGATCTCGCGCTCGCCGCTGATCATTTGATCGCGCTGACCCCCGTGCATGCCCGCGTGGCCGAGTCCCTGGCTCCGGCGGCGTCGGGAGTTGCGATCCATGAACTCGATGTCGCCGACCCCTATGGGCTGGGTCTGGAGGACTACCGGGCCTGCTTCGAGCAAATCGAGCGGAACCTCGAAGCTCTGCTCTGACGCCAAAAAAAGCTGCCTCGGCGGCTTCCTTGCCCGTCATGGCGCACACTTCCTTAGTGAGAATCTCCAGGTCGCTAGCACGAGGAGCGTGCCGTTACGTATTCGGGGAGGTGAGAGTTCCCTGGTAGCGCCTCTTCGCGGCGCGGCTCTTTTCTTCCCCTCCCTCGAGCCTTCGATGCAACTCCTGAGCTTGGTCCTGATGGCGGTGTTGATGCCGTCGCAGCAGGTCTGTCGCACGGCCGCGGCCGGGGAGAGGCATGGTCTACCCGGAGCCCGACCAGGGAGCGAACGCTGGTTGGTCACGTTCGCCGACCGTTCGTTCACGCTTGAGGCCTTCGCCAAGGCCGTGCGTGAGGGCAGCACCGACCGCGTTGCCGAGATCGTCACCGGACTTGAGGCCAAGGTCGTGGCGGACCAGGCCGCATTCGTCGAGGTGGTCAAGGCGGCGGGCGGTCGAGTCGTGGACCAGTGGTGGATCGTCAATGGTTGCGCTATCGAAGTGCCTCACAAGGCGCTCGCTGGCTTGCAGCGTCACCCCCGTGTCGTCCGACTCGACCCGGACGAGATCGCGAGGCCGACCGCGATCAAGGATTCCACCAACGCGCGCAACCATGCATCTGACGCTGCCAACACACGCGGCCTGATCGGCACCGGAGTCGCCATCGCCGTGATGGACTCGGGTGTCGACATCCACGTGCCAGCCACGCTGCGCCCGCATATCGCGTTCTATCCAGCCAAGGGGAAGGGCAAGGGCATCGGCGGCTCGAGGATCGTGCAGGCCGTTGCGGTCGGCAAGCAGCCGGCTGACGACGTGGTCGGACACGGCACCTCGGTTGCCGGGGTCGCGGCAGCGGAACCCTGGAAGACGACTGCAGCCGACCGCGGCCATGCGCCCGGAGCCGAGATCGCCAGCTATTCGATTGCCAATGATCTACAGGGCAACAGCGACTACGCGACGATCGTCAAGGCATGGCAGCGGATCGCCGCCGAGGCCGTGAAGTATCGCATCAAGGTTGCGAACAACGCTTACTCAGGCAGTCCCGATCCGCTGCACCTCACCCAGCAGGCGCTCGACAGTGTTGCCCTGAACGTGGACGTGCTGCCGGTCGTGTCAGCTGGCAACCAGGGCGGTTCGACCTGGAATAGCCAATCGGCGGCCAACGGTCTCTCCGTTGGAGCGACCCGCGGAGGAGGCGTCAAGACGGTCTGGATCTACTCGTCGCGTGGGCCGCTCTATAAGGATGCGCTGCGCTACTACCCTGATCTCGTTGCCAATGGCGTCGATACCGTGACACCGCTTCACGATGCCGAGTCTTCCAACAAGCAGCAGACCGGCACCTCCATGTCGTCAGCACAGGTCAGCGGCGCTGCTGCGCTGTTCCGCGCGCAGTTCCCGAAGCACACTGCTCTGGAGACCCGGGCCGCCATCCTGGCGACGACTGAGGACATCCTGCGGCAGAACCGCGCCGCACCGTTCCGTGGCCGCAACGCGTTCGGCTTGGGTTATCTGCGCGATGATCTGCTGACGGCTTCGGTGGCCTCGCGGCTGATTCAAACGCAGACACTCACAACCACCACGAAGACGCGGACGGTGGTCTATCCGGTCAAGGCTGGCAAGGCCTACGCCGTCGTCGTTGCCTGGAATCGCTTGTTGACGACGAACAATAGCGCGAAGTGGAGCAACCTTGACGTGCAGGTGTACTCGGGCTCGCGCCTGCTCGCGACCGCGGCGACGCCGCGGAACTTGACCGAGAAGGCCGTCTTTCTCGCTCCGGTGACCGGCAACGTCAACATCGTGGTCACGGGCAAGAGCCTCAGTCAGCGTTCGGTGCCTTTCGCTATCGTCGCGACCGAGGTCGAGATGCCGTTCTTCGAGGGCGAGGTTCATGCCTACGGGAAGGGCTGCGCGGGAACGAGTCCGTTGCCGACGGTGAGCGTGCCCTTGCCGGCGTTCGCGGCCAGGAGTTTCGGAAACGCTGCCGTCATTCAGCCGCTGGGGTCGACGCCGCACCGTTTGCAGATGATCGTCGCAGCGAACGAGTTGCCAGCGAGCTTCCGCGCGACGGGCATTGCGTTCCGCCACGACGAGGTTCGCTTCTCGCCGATCAAGAACTACTCTTTGAACCTCGAGGTCGATGTGGGCTACGCAGCCAGCGACCCGGCCAAGATGTCCTCGACGTTTGCCGCGAACGTGTCGGGCAAGCTGACGAAGGTGTTCCCGGCCAAGAGCCTCAACCTGCCCGATCTGGTTGCCCGCAACACGAACCACCTGAACTGGATCGTGCAGATCCCCTTCACGGTGCCGTTCCTGCACACCACGACGACACCGCGTTCGCTGCTGGTGGACTTCAGGCTGCACAAGCACTCAAAGGGCAGCAACTACGCGTTCTACTTCGTCGATGCCACCTACGACGCGACAACGGTGCGCGTTAGCCGCGTGCTCGGCACTAGCGCGAACGCGACGACCGGCACGGTCTCGATCGGACTGGGGCCGATCATCGGGTTCTCGCAGTCGTCTTCGATACGCGCCGTGCCGGATCTCGCATTTCAGGGACCCGCGGAAATCGGCAAGACTCTGTCGCTGGTCGTGAGTAAGGCGCGCAAGAGTACAGTGGCGCTGATGTGGATCGGGGCGTCCGATCGCAATTGGCTCTGGTTGAAATTGCCATTCGATCTCTCCCCGTTCGGTGCCAAGGGCTGCTGGTTCCTCGCCAGCTATGACATCCCGATGGCCTTCACCACGCAGGCGGACGGGACGTTGACCGTGCCGGTCTCGATTCCGAACAACCGGGTCTACGTGCGCTTACCGCTCTTCTTTCAGCTCGCCATCTACGATGTCGGCGCGAACGCCTTGAACCTGGCATTCACGAATGGGCTGAAGGTCGTCATCGGCGGCTAAGGCCGCGGCTCGAGCTCTCACCCGAGCTCGAGTTGGCGTTTGGCGTCCACTACGTCCCGGTTGACCATGATGCGGGCTTGCTCGAGGCGGGCGTGCAGGGGGTAGTCCTTGGTCAGGGCGTGCTGCAGCTGGCGCAGCATTTGGATGGCCATGCGGAAGGTCCGTACGACGTCGCCACCAGAAGCGCTCGTGTAGTGAGCCAGTTCCTCGAAGTCGCAGCCGTCGCACCACGACAGCGTGGCCGGGAGCATGCCGAAGTCCGGCAGCTTGATCGTCTGATCGAAACCGTTCTGCAACTCGATGCTCGTGAAACGACGGATCGCGGCTTCGATGTCGTAGGCGAACCGCTTCTCGCGCTTGGATAGCTGCACGAGCATCTGATCGCCGCGCCGCTCCTCGTAGACAATGCTGACGACGACACCGGCCAGTTCGCCCGGGGTCAGCTGGTCGAGGGTGCCGTTGAACAGAAGCTCGGTCAGCTGGATCTCGTAGCCATTGATCTGGCGCGCGATCTTCGCGCGCGGCATGAGGCCCTCGCCGGGGTCGAGGTAGCCACTCGCCTCGAGTACGTTCAGCTTGCGCAGGATGCGCGCGGTTTCTGCCGCACGCACGGTCGCGCGCTTCTTGTGGCCGCCCTTCTGTAGTTGGTAGAAGGAGAACGATTTCTCGTAGGCCTTGACGAGCCCGCGTCCCATGCGTTCGTAGAGGTTGATGAGCGTGGCGTAGGACAGGTTGAAGCGCGATACGATCGGCTCCGGTTCGCCGAACAAGACCCGCTTGAGCGGTCCGTTCACGAGGTCCTCGGTGTCGAGCACGCTGTAGACGAGGCCTTGCTTGTCGATGCCTTGACGGCCAGCGCGGCCCGCCATCTGCAAGTAGTCGCGCCGCTTCATGTAGCCGAACTGCACGCCGTCGAACTTGCGCAGGCTGTCGAAGCACACGCAGCGCGCCGGCATGTTGATGCCCATCGCGAACGTCTCGGTCGTGAACAACAGCTTCAAGAGCCCTGAGGTGAAGAGCCGTTCGACGATCTCCTTGTGGATCGGCAGCATGCCGGCGTGGTGGAAGCCGATGCCACGCAGCGCTCGGTCGCGGAGGAACGACAGCTCGGCGTCGTCTTGCCAGTCGATTTCGAAGAGCTGGCAGATCTGGTCGAACACCCGCTGCATCTTGCGCCGGTCGTTGCCCTTGAGCAGGGCGCGGTAGGCGTTGCGGGTGGCCTTGATCTCGCACTCGCGGCGCGAGAAGCAGAAGTAGAGTACCGGCAGCTGGTCATCTTCGCAGAGCTGGTCGAGCAGCATGCGGCTCGCCTCGTGCGGGCCGAAGTGCTGCTGGCGCCTACCGCCGCGGCGTTGTGGCCCACCTCGCCGCGGTCCGCCGCGTCTTTGCCTGTCGGGTCGAGTCTTGGTGGAGGCCTTCTGCTGTGCCTTGCGCAGCCCTTCCCAGCGGATCTCGCCGGTGGCCGCGTGGTAGAGCCTGTGCTCGAGCGGCACCGGCCGCTTGGCGTCGAAGATGATGTCCAACTCCTGCTTGCGGATCGAGCGGATCCACTGCCCGAACATCTCGAGGTTCTGGATCGTGGCCGACAGGCAAATCAGCCGAATTTCCTCCGGTGCGAAGATCAGCGATTCTTCCCAGACCGTGCCGCGCTCGATGTCGTCCAGGTAGTGGATCTCGTCGAAGATCAGCCAGCCGACGTCATCGAAACGCTCCGGTGCCTCGAAGATCGTGTTGCGGAAGATCTCGGTCGTCATGATCAACAGGGGCGCCCCGGAGTTGATCGTGACATCGCCCGTCATGAGCCCGACCTCTGCGTAGGGGTCATCACGGAAATCACGGAACTTCTGATTCGACAAGGCTTTGATGGGCGCCGTGTAGATCGCGCGCTTGCCTTCCTGCAGCGTCTTCTGGATTGCGTATTCAGCGACCAGCGTCTTGCCGGCGCCGGTCGGGGCGGACAGGAGGACGGAGTGGTCCTGCTCGATACTCTCGACCGCACGACGCTGAAAAGCGTTCAGCTCGAGCCCCTTGAAGGTCGGTCGATTGCGTGCCATCAGCGGTGTGCTGTAGCCGACTCACGGCCATTCTTCAAACGCCAGAAACGGCTCGCGCATCGAGGTGCCGTTGCTACACTCGGGCCCATGGGCAGGGAGGGGGACTGCGTCACCGAATTGGCGCGACTTTTCCCTGCTTGGGGCTCGGCACGCCCGCGGGAATGCCCACGGGAATGCCAACGGAGGGGGAAAGCATGGAGAAGTCCGACAAGGCGAGTTATCTGCGTCGACGTTTGTCCCAGTTGAAGGTTCTGACGCGCTTGTTCGAGCACGAACTGGACCTGGGCAAGGGCGACGAGATCGTCTTTGACAGACACCTCATCGAGAACGCTCTCGACACTCTCGAGGTCTTCATTGAAGACGCCGAGGCGACCATCGGTGGCAAGACGCAACGCACTTTGACGGAGAAGAGCGAGGTCAAGCCGCAGGTCACCAGACTGAACTGACGCGGTGGTCCCGCGCGGGTCGCACCGATCGGTGAGCGCTCGCCTGGGATTCGGGCTGTTGATCGCCGTGGTCCTGGGCCTCGGCGGAATCGTCCTGTCTCGCAACCTGCTCGCCCGTGCGCGAGCACAGCCCGCGTATCAGTTCGACCCTATGCGGGTCGCCTTGGGCGACAGCGTGCCGGCATGGCTCGACCCGGCCATGGCGCGCGCCTTTCTTTCCACGTACCAGCACGTAGCCAGCAAGCCGTTCTCGCTGTTGGATCAAGCTTCGCTGACTGCGTGGGCCAAGCGCGTCAAGGCCCTTGCCTGGGTGCAGGACTGCGCGATGCGGCTGCGCTTGCCCGACGCCGCCCACCTGAGCCTGACGCTGCGCCGTCCCGTGGCCTATGCGCAGGGTGCGCTGCAGCGCACCTGGTTGTTCGACCGCGACGGGAGTCGTTTTCCCCTCCATGGTCAGGGGAACCACGCGACGTCGGTGCTGGCATCGACGGAGCGTCTGCCCGAACTGCGGGGTCTGGGCGCGGCCGAAGCGCCGCACCTCGAGGCCTACTGTGGGGCCGCGCAGGTTGCCGCGTGCTTCATGGAGGAAGTGTTGCCGAGCGTCGCCAAGGCTGCCGGGCCGGGTGTGCCGTTACCGCGGCTGCTTGGCATCGACCTCGCCAATGCCGGCCTGCGCCGGAGCCGGGACCGGCCCGAGTTCCGCGTCGTCGTCGCCGGCCCGACCAAGCGTCCGGTCTTCCTGGAATGGGGGCATGCTCCCGGCTCGTCGCACCGCCTGGTGCCCGCGTCGACGAAGGCCGAGGTGCTGGCCTTGATCCTGCGCGAGCGCCCTGGCCTGGCTGGCCTGGCGGCAGCCGACCTGCGCTTCCGGCATCGCTGGCGCGTCCGACTGGTCGCAGCCCAATAGGCCGGGTACACCCGATCGCGGTCGGCTGCGCTTGACCGAAACCCGGCCAGCGCTAACCTCTTCGCTCCCTTTTTTGCCCTCTTGGCCCGGAGACGTAGAGCGGATGTCGCGGACAACTCTCGACAAGCCCGACCGCAGCTTCGACTGGTACATGGTCGATGCTTCCGAGCACATACTCGGGCACATGGCGGTCGCAATCGCCGAGACCCTGATGGGCAAGCGTAAGGTCACCTATACGCCAAACGTCTTTTCGGGCGACGGGGTGATCGTGATCAACGCTGGCCAGGTCAAGACCACGGGCCTGAAGCACAAGCGGCGCAAGTATTCGTTCTATTCCGGCTGGATCGGTGGCCGCAAAGAGGTGGCCCTCGGCGATCTCCGCGAGGACAACGCGCGCAAGCTGGTCACCCTCGCAGTCAGGCGCATGCTGCCGAAGAACCGCATGGGACGCCTCATGCTGCAGCGGCTCAAGGTCTACGAGAACGGCGAGCATCCCCATCTGGCACAAGAACCCAAGTCGCTCGTCGTGAATCTCGAGCGCTGGACCCCAGGGAGCTGAGAGCACACATGGTTTTGGCAACAGATCCCTACGTCTGGGGCACCGGCCGGCGCAAGACCGCAGTCGCCCGCGTCCGCATCAAGGCTGGCACCGGCAACGTCACCGTCAACGGCAAGGCGATGGGTGACTACTTTAACACCAAGGCGCAGATCGAGACCGTCCGTGGTCCCCTCATCGCGACCGAGTCCAACGAGCGCTACGACATCTGGGTTAACGTCAACGGCGGTGGCATGGACGGGCAGGCCGGCGCAGTTCGCATGGGCTTGGCCCGTTGCCTCGTCACCGACAACCCGCCGACCGAGGCCGTCTTGCGCGAGAAGGGGTACCTGACCCGCGATAGCCGCATGGTTGAGCGCAAGAAGCCCGGCCTGCACAAGGCGCGCAAGGCTTCGCAGTACTCCAAGCGCTAGCGTCCGCTCCACGGCCCGGGTTGCCCTGCTGGCGTTCCGAGTCGGTAAACTTCCCCTATGGCTGGGCATTCTCATTCGGCGAACATCAAGTTTCGCAAGGACCGCGTCGACTCTGCGCGGGGCAAGCTGTTCTCGAAGCTGGCGCGCGAGATCATGTCGGCCGCGAAAGAGGGGGGCGGCGACCCCAGCGCGAACCTCCGCCTGCGCTACGGGATCGACAGGGCGCGTGCGGCGAGCATGCCGCGGGACAATATCGAGCGTGCGGTCAAGAAGGGCTGTGGCGACCTCGATGGCGATCAGTTCGAGGAGATCCTCTACGAGGGCTACGGTGTCGGCGGCGTGGCGGTCTTGCTCGAGGCCTTGACCGACAACCGCAATCGCACCGCGCCGGAGTTGCGCAGGGTCTTCGAGAAGCGCGGCGGCAACCTCGCGGCGAACGGCGCGGTGGCCTGGATGTTCGAGCGCAAGGGCCTTTTCATCGTCGAGCGTGAGGGCGCGCTCGGGGAAGACGAGATGATGGAGGTCGTGCTCGAGGTCGATGCCGAAGACCTACTGGCGTCGGAACCGGTCTACGAGATTCGTTCGGCGCCCGACCAGTTTCATCGTGTCGCGAAGGCGCTCGAGGACAAGGGCGTGGTCTTCGCCGAGGCGAAGCTTGCGTGGATCCCGTCGAACACTGTCGAAGTGGCCGACGCGGACAAAGCAGCCTCGGTGCTCCGGCTCATGCAGGACCTCGAGGATCACGACGACGTGCAGGCGGTTTCTGCGAACTACGACATCCCCGACGCGCTGATGAGCGAGATTGGTGGCTGACATGGTGGATCCCCTCTTCGGACGCGCTTGGGTCGACGACGGTGCTCCTGCGGGCGTTCGTGACGCACTGATCGAGGTGTGCGGCGAAGTCCTGCCGCTCCCGAGCGAGCGACCGTGGGAGGCAGTTGCTGCCGACGAATTGGTCGTGTTGGCTGCAGGATCGCCACACGTGTTCGCGACGTGTGCGCGGCTCAAGCGGCCCGGAGTTCGTGTGACAGTGGCGATTGCCTGCGATGATGAAGAGCGCGAACTGGTCGAACCCATCGCACGCTTTTGCATGGCGGAGGGAACCGTGTCGTGGCGTGACCTGATCGATGGGCCAAGCACGGTCCTCGGTGGGCTCATCAGGTCGGGGAAGCCGACCGAAGCGGTCGATGTCCTGCTCGCGCGCCTCGAGGAGCGGCTCGGCGATGACGTGCGCGTGCTTGCTGATGGTGTCTTGCGCGGGCTCTCGACCGAGCGCGAGCGGAGCTTCATCGAGTCCGTGACCGACGCCGAGACCGGGCTATTTCAGGGCAGCTTCATGGCCTTCAAGCTCGAGGAGGAGTTCAAGCGGTCGTGGCGCTTCCGCCTGCCGCTCGCGGTCGTGCTCTTCGATTTGCCACAAATGAACGACCTCGGTGATGAACGTGGGCGTGTCCTTGGCGAGGTCGCCGGCGTCCTCCTCAACGAGTGTCGCGACATCGACGTGATCGGGCGTTACGACGATACGTCGTTCTTGCTGCTGCTGCCTAGCACCGGCGCGAACGGCGCTTCGGTACTCGCGCACCGCGTGCTCGGCCACTTGCGCGACCAGATCAAGGCGCCCGTCCAGCTCGACCCGGCGATCGCCATCGTGGCGGTGCCGAGAACGGGGGTCAATCGGAAGGACGACCTGCTGGATCTGGCGCGGCTAACGCTTGTCTCGGCATGGGCGGCCGAGGGCGACCAACGCGTCTGCCTGGCCTAGATTCAGGGCGCGCCACTGCCCGGTGGATGGCTCCTTGATCACGAATAAGTCGCGGGGGCTGCCGCAACGCCCCTCGCTGCCATGTTCAATCACCTGATCCAGCTGCTGCGTGCGCGTCGTGCGTTCCGCGCCGGCCGGCTCGAAGCGGCGCTGAGCTTGCTCGAGGACCCGTTGGTGCGCGACGACCGGCGTGCTCAACAGCTGAAGCGCAAGGTGTTCGGCGCGATGCTGACCCGAGTCAGCAAGCGGATCGAAGCCTGCCACCTGACGTCGGCGGAACGCGACCTCGAGCTGCTGCGCCGGCTCGATCCCGATCTGCCCCGGTGCGACGAGTTGGCTGCCCGGCTGGCGGTAGTGCGACGCACGACACACGAGCAGTCCGAACACGAAGAGCAGCTTCGCCGTGGCTTCGAGACTGCCCTCGAGGAGGGGCGACTGCACGAGGCTCGCCAACTCCTGGTGGGGCTCGAAGGCCGCATCGATGACGCGACGATCGAGGCCCTGCGCACCAAGCTCGGCGAGCGTCGGCTCGCCGCCTCAGAAGTGCTGCGCCAGGTGCGCGATCACCTCGATGGTGGCCGTGAGCGTGAGGCCCGCGAAGGCATGGAACGGGCGCGCCGGTTGTGCGCCGACAGCATGGCGTTCCGCGACCGCTTGCTCGGGTTGAGCGCGGCGTGGGCCAAGGAACGCTGGGACCAGGTGCAGTCGGCGCTGGCTGCTGGCTGCACCCTCGACGCCGCGCGGGCGCTGGCAGATTGGTGGGACAGCGAGCCCGATTCCGAGGATCTGCAGGAGGCGCGCGATCTCCTGGTCTGCGTCGCTGATCGGCTCGCAGCCCAAGCGCGAGGCCTTGCCGAGAAGGGGCACTTTGACCAGGCGATGCAGCTGGTTTGCCAGGCGCCGCCGGTGGTTTCCAAGATCAACGCCCTGCGTCGCGTGCGCGAACAGCTCGAGCAGATCGATACCCTCCTCGCCAGCAAGGACGAGGATCCGCGCATACGGCTCCAGGGGCTGACGCGACTGCGTGCCGAGACCGCTTGGAAGAAGCTGGATCTGCACCTGGAGGAACTGCACCGCCTCGCGGACGAGCTCGAAGCAAGCCTCAAGCGCGCTCGTGAGGCGCTGTCCGGCGGTGATACCCAGGGAGGCAAGGAGCTGCTCGACCAGCTACTGACCCGCTGGCCGGGCTGTGAGGAGGCGCGGGCAGCCCTCGAGGGTTTGCTTGCCGACCAGCGTGAGCGGGCTCAGCAACTCGAGGCAGCGCGCGCGGCGCTGCGCGACGGGCTCCTCCTGGAGGCACAGCGGCATCTGTTCCGCCTCGTCAATGGTGGCTACGGGTCTGAAGAGGCGCGTTCCCTGCTGCGCGATGTCGAGCGGCTACGCGGCAAGGTCTCGCGCGAAGTCGCGCGCCTCGCCGCACGGCTGGCAGCCGGCATCGATCCCGACGAGGTCCTGGCGCATGTCGTCAAGCTGCGGCGTTCGCAGAGCGATTCGCCAGAGTTGGCCGACCTCGAAGCGGCCGCGCTGCGCCGTCGCAAGACAGAGGAGCGCGAGCAGGCCGTGCGCGCCTCGCTAGAAGCGCGCGACCCGGCGCAGTGCCTGCAGGCACTGCGCGATTGGGTCGCGGACGGTGGCGAGGGGGGCATCGCCGCGGAAGAGCGACGCCGGCTCGTCGCACTCGGTAGCGACATCGACGCTGTGCTACGGCGCGAGATCGCGCGTGGCTATCCGGCCTTCGTGCGGGAGATCGCGAACGGGTTGCGCACCTGGCAGAGCAACCTGGAGATCGACCTGGAGCCCCTGCTGGCGACCGCCAAGGATCGCATCGCCAAGGCACGGGACCTGGCCGAGCGTGGCCTCGAGGCCCTCGATGCCAAGCGCTCCAGCCAAGCCGACGCCTTGCTCGAGGAGGCTCGCGAGATCGCCCGTGACGAGCCGCGTGTGCTGCGCCTGGCGCACCGGCTCAAGAGTGTCGAGCGCGACCGTCGCGAGCTCGAAAGGGCGTTCGAGCTCGCCGACAGCGACCGTGTCGCTGCGCGTGACCGCCTGGCGTCGATGGGGCCGACCCCGCGCCCGCTCGGCAGTCTGGTGCTCGAAGTCCGGGATCGGATCGAGCGCAGTGGCCACCTCGAGGACGGCTGCATCCTCGAGGTCGAAGAAGCCGGCGAGTTCCTCCTGTTCACCGATGATCGAATCTGCGTCGGTAACGCCACCGGCCGCAACTTTCCGCACGTACCGGTGCTGGCGCGGATCAAGCCGCACCACGCAACACTGGTGCGATCCGTGTCGTTCCACGGTGGTGTCAATGACCACATCGAATCGGTCAACGGTAACCGCGTCACGGTCAACGGCGGTGACCCTCGCACTTCCCTAAAGCACGGCGACAAGCTGCTGCTCGGTGATGTGCTGCCCCTGACCTATCTGCGGCCCTGCCCCCGCTCTGCGTCCGTGCTGATGCGGATCGAGAAGGGCTTCGAGTCCCGTGGTAGCACTCGCATCCTCTGGATCAAGCAGGGTGGTAAGGATGGCCGTGTCCTGATCGGTCGCGGCAAAGAGGTCCACATCCGCGTTCGCGAGACGGAGCCCGAGCTCTACCTCTGGTCACCCGGCCGCGGTGCCTTGCACGTCTCCTTTGCCGGTGCTGGCGAGATCGATGGTATCAGCTTCACCGGTGATCGACCGCTGGCGCCCGGCGCCACGGTCGCGTGCGGGAGCATCCGGTTTCGGGTGCGGCCTTTCTGATCAAGGAGCCCGGCGGCAGGCGCGGGCGCGGACCTGCCCGATCGGGGGCGTGGATGACGTAAGTCATGTGTCCGAGGGGCGCATGGCTTACGTCATCCCTTGCGCGCGAATAATCTCGGCCGGTCGGCGAACGTCCATACGCCATGACGCTTGCGCCTGTCCTCCTCCCCTTGCTCCTGCTGGTTGGAAGTCCCGCCCAGAAGGGGGCGTTGCGGGTAGCGGGCACGGTGGAGATGACGGCGGTGGAAGCGCTGCGCTCGGCCGAGGATGCGGCGATTCGCACGATTTGGGAACGCCATGGCCAGAACTGGCGCGATGGGCGCAGCCTGTTCGTGCCAGCGCCGAGGCTCGAAGCAGCCATGGGTGAGTGGCTGCGCAGTCGCTTCGAGAACCTCGATGTCGTAACCGCAGAGCCGATGGGGACCTTCGAGACGACCGCTGGCAAGGCCTACCGACAAGACCTCGTGTTCCACGTGCAGGGGGCCGAGGCGGAAAGCTTCAAGCGGAGCGGCGACCGGCTTGTCCGGCGAATCAACCGGACCTACACGAAGCGGTCCGCTGTGATCGGCGGCCTCTGGCTGCTGCTGCTGCTGGCCTGCTGCCGGCTTGACCGCATCACCCATGGATACCTGACGTGGCGCATTCGCTTTGGCGCGCTCGCCATGGCCGCAGTAGCCGCAGTGTCGATCTATCCGTGACCTCTATCATGACAGCCATGCCCAAGCTCTTCATTCTCGGCGGAGTGGTGTTTGCACCGCGCGGCGTTCGTGCCTTGTCGCGCGGCCGCCGCCGGGTGAAGACCTGATGACGGCCTCCCCGCATCCAGCGTTCGATCATCAGCGCGCACCCGACTGGGAGGCCTTCTACAAGAGCTTCAAGAAGCCGGGTTTCGTGCACGGCTACGAGATCGTCAACAAGCTCGGTGGTGGCGTGTTCGGCGTTGTCTACAAGGCGCGCAAGGAGTCCATCGGCAAGGCCTACGCCATCAAGTTCCTCAAGGTCGAGGACCCGAGTGTGCGCAAGGAGGTGCTCGGCGAACTCGATGGCGTGAGCCTGTTCGCGCAGGTCGATCACCCCAACTTGGTCAGCATCGAGGACAAGGGCGTTGTCGAGGGCATTCCTTACATCGTCATGGGGTATGCCGGTGACGAGACGCTCAAGTCGCGTATCGAGGGCGGCGGCCTGTCCGAGCAGGACGCGCTGTCGCTCTTCGTTCAGGTCGCGCGGGGTGTACAGGCGTTGCACGACCATTCGCTCGTGCACTTCGACCTGAAGCCTGCCAACGTCTTCTTGAAGGGCGATGTTGCGCGCGTCGGTGACTACGGCTTGTCCAAGCTGATCACCGAGACGGCGATGTCGCTGACGACCGGTCGCGGTACGCCCTACTACATGGCGCCGGAAATGCTGCGCCGCAGGGGCGATCACCGATCGGACATCTACAGCCTCGGCGTGATCCTCTACGAGTGCTTGACCGGCGGCGTGCCGTTCACCGGCGACAGTGAGTGGGAGGTCCTGAAGGGGCACGAGGAGCGGTCGGTCGAGTTCCCTGCGTCCGTTACGCCCTTCCACCGCGCACTGATCGAACGCATGCTCACGAAGGACCCCGACGGTCGAATCGCGAGCGTCGCCGAGGTTCTCGCGGCGCTGCGTTCGCCAGAAGATCTCGCTGTGGCGCCGGCCGGCAACTGGGCGTCGAAGCCTGCTGCGCCTGTTACGGGTCATGATCAGGAGAGCTGGTGGCCGTGGGTGGGGATCCTCTTCGCTGCCTGGGTGGTGATCAGGCGACCACGCCCTTCGGGACTGCTCCTGCTCGGTGCCATCGCGGCCGTCGCCTGGGCGCTTTGGGCGTTCGCATCGAGACGTAAGAGGGCACCACCTCAGTCGCAGCGGTCCGCCAGCCGCACGTTATGGGGCTGGATCGCGGCAGGCGTCGTGCTCCTCTTCCTCTTCGGGTCGCTCTTGGCGTTTGGCGGGTTGCGCTCGGAGGGCCCGGAGCCCACCGACCGCGCTCGCGAGCCCATCAGGCCCGTTGACATCCACCGTGGCCGCTGACTTGGGAGAATCCGAGATGGCACCTTTGTCGGCTGAGCGATTGCCCGAGAGGGCTGTCGATGAGGCGGGCTGGGAGAGCTTCTACCGCGACTACAAGAAGCCGGGCTACATCACCGGCTTCGAGATCGGTCACAAGCTCGGCGGCGGTGTGTTCGGCATCGTTTACAAGGCGCGCAAGGAGTCGATCGGCAAGGCATACGCGATCAAGTTTCTCAAGGTCGACGACCCGAACGTCAAGACCCAGGTCGTTCGCGAGATCGAGCAGGTGTCGCTGTTCGCCCAAGTGGACCACCCGAACCTCGTCAGCATCGAGGACATGGGTTTGGTCGATGGCATTCCGTACATCGTCATGGGGTATGCCGGCGACATGACGTTGCGCACGCGACTCGACGATGGGATCCCTGATGAAGAGGAGGCGTTACGCGTTTTCGTGCAGGTCTGCCGCGGTGTTCAGGCATTGCACGATCACTCGTTGATCCACTTCGACCTCAAGCCAGCCAACATCTTCCTCAAGGGAGACATCGCGCGTGTTGGCGACTACGGGCTCTCCAAGCTCGTCTGCGAGTCGCGCATGTCGCTGTCGTTCGGCCGTGGCACGCCGTACTACATGGCGCCGGAGATGTTGCAGCGCCGCGGCGACCATCGCTCCGATCTCTATAGCCTCGGTGTGATTCTCTATGAGTGCTTGGCCGGCAAAGTGCCGTTCGAGGGCGCCAGTGAGTGGGAGGTACTCAAGGGCCACGAGGAGCGGGCAGTCAGCTACCCGGCTACGGTGTCGGGCCACTACCGTGTGGTGCTCGAAAGGCTGCTCGCCAAGGACCCCGACGAGCGCTACCAATCGGTCGGTGAACTGCTGACGGCCTTGCGCTCGCCGGGCCGCCTCGGCGAATCGATTGTGCTCGAGTACGGTGCGCGCCTCGGGGGCAAGGCGACACCCATGGCTGCGACACCGGTTGAGGCCGCACCGCAGCGGGAAAGGCCGACGGTCGCCGGCGAGGGGACCGGAGTTGTGGGTGGCCTCGTCGGCGGGGTTCTGCGCGTGCTCGTGGTCGCGCTGCTGGTGCCGGCGCGTGTGCTGGGCATCGGTCTAGGCCGCGGCCTCCAGCTTGGTGTGGCGGTACCGATTGCCATTCTTCATTTCGTTGGCAAACTCTCGCTCATCGCGCTCGGGGGTATCATGCTACTTCTCTTCGCGGTGGCGATTTTTGGACTGTTCGCTGGCTGAAGCCGTGCTGGCGTGGCACGTATGGAAGACTTCTCTATTGCCAAGCTGCAAGCCCTCGATGAAGTCGAGTGGCAGCGTCTGGAGGAAGAGTACTTTCCCCGGATCTACTTCTACGTGAAGAAGCAGATCCAGGAGCACCAGACAGCCGAGGATCTGACGCAGGAGACCTTCCTTGGTGGCGTGCGCGGTATCCAGAACTTCGACGAGGTCTACACGATCGAGCAGTACCTGTTCGGCATCGCTCGCAACCGCGTCGTCGATCATTTTCGCAAGCGGCGCCCGATTCCGATCTCCGAGAAGGAGGACTCGAGCGCGTCACGCAGCTACCTGGGCTTGGAGCGGATGGCGTCCGATCGCCGGCCTCCGGACGAGAGTGCCGTCGCGTTCGAGCAGGTCATGACCAAGCGGCGTGCGCTCGCCGCCATCCTGCGCGAGTACGTTGCCGAGCTGTGGGAAGCCGAGGAATACGAGAAGCTCAAGATCCTCGAGTTCCTGTTCGCGCTCAGCGGCCGCAACAAGGAAGCGATGCAACGTTTCGATGTTCGCGACGAGAAGGCGGTGGCCGGCATCAAGTTCCGGGCGATCGAACGGTTGCGTGCGTTGGCGCGCCAGCGGGATCCCGGCCATGACCTCTTCGAAGGCCTCTGGGCCCCTGGAGCGCGCTGATGTCAGACGACGCCCCAGTCACCGATCAGGACCGCGACCGGGTCGAGGTCTATGCCATGACGGTCGGTGAGGTCTGGCGGGAGGCGCGGGTCAGTTGCCCGCACCGTGACCTGCTGCGAGCCTGGCGTGAGGGCGGCATCAAAGGTGGCGCCGCGGAGTACTTGGATTTTCACGTAAGCCAAGCTCAGTGCCCGTACTGTCAGGCCAACCTCGACGACTTCGACCGCGATGACGCCGCGGCGACGAGCCAGGACCTCGAAGGCCTACGTGACCGCCTGCTGTCATCGACGATGAGCATCCTCCGCGAGAAGCAGAAGGACGACTGAGCAGACCAAAGCTCGTGCTCTTCGGGCACTCGCCTTGCGCCGTCGACGTCCACGGTGGTTCCCAGTGCATTCCGTGGTCGCGCTCGGCGAGTGTCCCGTCCTCTCAAAATACTTGCCCACCGAAATATCTACCCGGCTGGCCCGAAGCGTCCTCTGTAGCTCAGTCAAAACGACATCCAGTCAAAACGACATTGGAGGACCGATGGTCTGTAGGAAACTCGTCAAGTGGACCCTCTTGGGAACGATCGTGGTCGGGGGCGCCGGCTACTTGATGTTCGGCAGCAAGCTGCCGAGCTATGTCTCGACCGCATTCGGCGACATGCGACATGCCGTGAAGAGCAGCGTGCCGATGGAGTTCGAGCTCAAGCGGGCGCGGACGCTGATCCAGAAGATCGACCCTGAGATAAAGGAGGCGCGTCGTGACGTGGCGCGGGCGGAAGTCGAGCTCGACAACAACAAGAGTGAGATCCGTCGGCTCGACGCAACGGTCGCCAAGGCGCGGGTCAAGATGCAGCGCCACCGCCAGTATCTCGCAGGCGAAGGTGAGGCAGTGCCGGTCTTCGACTCGGACAGCGAGTACGGAACCGTCGCCGTGCAGCGCGAGCTGTGCCGGACGTTCGACATGTACAAGAACCAGTCCTCGCTGCTCACGAGCAAGAAGGCCCTGCAGAAGCGCCAGCAGCAGATCCTCAAGGCCTCACGCACCAAGCTCATCGCCGTCCGCGCGGAGCGCAACAAGCTGATGGACATGGTCGCCACCCTCGATGCGCGCAAGCGCCAGCAGGACGCGATGGCCGCCAACCTCCAGAAGTTCGACCTGGATACCTCGGCCCTGTCGCAGGCCAAGAAGACCATCGCCGACATCAAGAAGCGGCTCGATGTCAGCCAGAAGATCATCCAGGAGGAGCTCTTCCTGACGCACGGCGTCACCGTCACCGAGCCCGCCGACGAGGACAAGCGCGACATCCTCGGCGAGATGGAGGACTACTTCAGTGGCAACGACACCCGCACTTCCAAGGTGTCGACTCTGAACGGTAAATAGCAGACCGCGACTGAGCTCGCTGTGCGGGCTAGTCTGGGGCCATGACGGCTCCGGCAGCCGGCGCTTGGAAGACCCCGGGAACCCTCGCTCTGATAGCGGTGGGGGTCCTGGGGATCTTCATGTACCTCGTGCCGGCCGGGTCATATCCGGTCGGCTTCGACGTGTTCTGGAACTTGCACGTCGCCCGCACCTGGGCCGAGACCGGTTTTCCCGCGGCGCTGCCGGAAGCCGGCTTCACGCAACTCGCCCGGGCCTACGCCGATCGCCAGCTCGGCTTCCATGCCCTGCTCGCGCTGAGTGGCGGCGCTGCCCTCGATACCTCGCTCGTGCCGCCGTTCGTTTGGGGCCTCGCGTTGGCGCAAGTGTTCGTGGTGTTCGGTTGCATGCGTTGGCTCGCGCCGCGCGCATCCGTCCTCTGGTTGTTGCTGCTGCCCGCGTTGAGCTCGACCTGGATCTTCCGGCTCACGGCGTGTCGCGACATGTCGCTCGCCGTCTTGGTGTTGCTCGCTCTGGTGTCGGCCCTGGCGCGGCCGGGGGCGCCGAGCGGACGTCGGTGTGTCGTCGTCGCTGCGCTGGCCTGTGTCTTCGGCTACATACACGGGGCGTTCGTGCTGCCGCTCGCGCTCGCCCTGGCTACCGCGCTGGGGCGCCGCATTGCTGGCGAGTCGTTCGGTTGGCGCTCAGTCTGGGCGGTGGCGGTCGGGATGGTCCCGGCCTTGGTGTTGCGGCCGGACTTCCCGCACAACATCGAGCTGTTGCTGACCCTCAACGTGCGCATGCCGTTGGGTGCTCTGTCTGGCGAGCTGCCGATCCAGCCGGTCGAGTTCGCGGCGCGCAGTCTCGGTCACGTGTTAGGCACTAGCGCTTGGCTCTTGGCGTTGGCTGTTGTTCTCATGTGGCAGCTCGTCAAAGACCCGCCAGCCCGGTCGATCACGTTGGTTGCAGTCTTGTTGTGTGTCGGATCCCTGTTCGGGAGCCGCTTGATCGAGCTCGCCGTACCCTTCGCGGTGCTCGCGATAGGCGTTAGTCGCCCGCGCATCCCGGCCCCAGTTGGGGTCGCAGTCGTGGTCGCGCTTGCGTGCTTTGGCTGGGTCGTGCTTCGTCAGGTGCCTCTGGCCGAACGCAGCGTCGCGGCGTCACGCTACTCGGATCTCGAAGCGGTTGGCAGTTGGCTCGACGAGAACGGCAAGAAAGGCGACGTGGTCTTCGTGACGGACTGGGCCGTGTCGTCACCCTTGGCCTGGTGGACGCGCGACCGAGATCTGGTCTTCACCGGAATGACCGATCCGAGCCTCATGTGGGTGGAGGATCGCCGCCGCTTCGATGCTTGGTGGGCCATCAAGACGGCTCGTGACCCCGATCCTGTCGCAACGCTGCGCCAGCTCTTCGGCGCACGCTTCGTTGTCGTCGAGGGATCCGATCACGCGCCGCAAGGTCGAACCGGTGAGACATCGACCTATCTGTGGAAGGCGCTCGGCGTCGCCCATCGAGCGGGACTGTCGATTGCATCAGCCGATATTGGGCGCTTCAAGTGCTACCGGCTTGGCCCCTAGGCTTTTCCTTTGCCCGCCCCCACGGGCGGACCTATCTTTCCGCGACTACGTGACTTACTGCGACTCATGATCCTGGTACTGAAGCGCGGCGTGGCCGGTCCCGAGCGGACCAGCCTGCAGGAGCTGGCCGTTCGTGCTGGCCGGGTGTGTCGTTTCGTACCCGCTTCCGACGACGCCGTGGTCGCGATTCTCGATGGAGGCCGGGACAGGCCCGATCCCGACCTTGCTGCTCGCGCGCGTCTGTGGCCCGGCGTCATGGCCGTTGTCGAACCGGGCGAGGAGCTGCCCCTGACCCGCGCCGCGGTCGGTGCGTTCGCGGTTGCGCCACGACATGGCAGGCCGGTCACCTTCGGTCCGCGAGACTTCGTCTGGATTGCCGGCCCGTGCTCGGTCGAGGATCCCACGATGCTTGGCGAGGTCGCGACCGCCGTTGCGGCGGCAGGTGCGACGATGCTCCGCGGCGGCGCCTACAAGCCGCGGACGTCTCCCTACTCGTTCGCCGGCCACGGGCGAGAAGGTCTGCTTCTGCTCGAGCGCGTGGCGCAGGACGTCGGCTTGCCCGTGGTCAGTGAAGTGCTCGACGTGCGCGATGTCGATTTCGTTGCCCAGCACGTCGACATGCTGCAGGTAGGTGCGCGCAACATGCAGAACTTCCCGCTGCTCAGTGAGGTTGGTGCGTGCGGACGTCCGGTGTTGCTCAAGCGCGGGCCGGCTTCGACTCTGGACGAGTTGCTTGCCGCGGCGGAATACGTGCTTCACGCGGGGTGCACCAGCCTGGCGCTGTGCGAACGCGGCGTGCGTGGCTTCGATCCGAACCGGCGCAACGTCCTTGATCTTTCGATCGTGCCGGCGCTTCGAGAGCGCACGAACTTGCCGGTCATCGTCGATCCGTCGCATGCCACCGGCTGTCGCTCATTGGTCCTGCCGATGGCAAAGGCTGCCGTCGCTGCGGGGGCTGACGGAGTCATGGTCGAAGTTCACTCCAGACCGACCGAGGCTCTGTCCGATCCAACCCAGGCGTTGCTTCCGGCCGATCTGGATGAGCTCGGCACGGCTCTGCGCGCGCTGGTCCGCCTCGAGCAGAGAGCGTTGGCCAGTGTGCAGGAGGCCGTGACTCCAGATGCGTCCGTGCGACGCGAGCCCGCCGCACATGATCGAGAACGAACGACGTGACCGACCTGGAAGCCAACAGAGGTAGGCCAAGGAAGCCCTACCTCGCCGCGAACTGGAAGATGAACCTGGATCGCGCCCGGGCCTTGGATCTCACCAAGACCCTCAAGGCTCGATTGGGCGATGGAGACGACCGTGAGGTCGCGATCTTCGCACCCGCCGTCTACCTCGCGGACGTTGCGGCAGTTTCGCAGGGATCGCCGGTGGGCCTGGGTGCACAGAACATGCACTGGGAGGCTGCGGGCGCGTTCACCGGCGAGACGTCGGCGGCGATGCTGCGTGACATCGGTGTCGACCGTGCCCTGGTCGGCCACTCCGAGCGCCGCAATGTGTTCTTCGAAAAGGACGAGTGGATGGGACGCAAGGTCCGCGTTGCGCTCGACCACAACATCCTGCCGATGCTGTGCATCGGCGAGAAGCTCGAAGAACGTAAGAGGGGCCAAGTCGAGGAGGTCCTCGACCGCCAGCTGCGCACCGGCCTCGATTGGGTTGAGCCCGACGAGTGCTACCGGATCACGATTGCCTACGAGCCGATCTGGGCCATCGGCACCGGCGAAGTGGCGACGCCTGACCAAGCTCAGGCCGTGCACCTCTACGTCCGTTCCTGGATCCAGGACAAGTTCGGCCCGGTCGTCGCCGACGTCATCCGCGTCCTCTACGGCGGCTCCGTCAAGCCGGACAACATCCGCGACCTCATGGCCTGCCCCGACGTCGATGGCGTCCTGGTGGGTGGAGCCAGCCTGCAGGCGGAGACCTTCCTGCCGATTGTCGAGTTCGATTCCTAGCGGCAGCGTACCGGGCTTGCTCTGCCTCCCTGCCCGGACTATCGTTTTCGCCCGTTTCGGAGCATCGAGCATCGTGGTCCTGATCATCCCCGTCCTCTGGCTGTTGTTTGGGCTGAGTGCCCTGCTGCTCATCGTGGTAGTGCTCCTCCAGGAGCCCAAGGGGGGCGGTTTGGCCGAGGCGTTCGGCGGGATGGGGGCCCAGACGTTTGGCGTCAAGTCGGGTGGAATCAACCGCTTCACGTTCATCGTGTTCACCGTGTTCATCCTCTCGGCAACGCTGATTCACGTGCTCCGCAAGACTGGCGGATGACCACAGGCTCGCCGATCCGGAGCATGACCGGGTTCGGCGGCGCGGCGGCCGAGGATGGGGGTTGGCGAATCGGCGTCGAGATCCGATCGGTCAACCATCGTGGATTGCAGTGGAAGGGCAACTTCCCGCCGTTCCTGCAGGCGCTTGAGGGCGTCGCCGACGGGATCCTGCGCGCCCGGATCGCTCGTGGCAGTGTCAACGTTCGGGTCGTCTGCTTGGCGACGGCCGCCGCGCCGCAAGTGCGCTTCGACGCCGATCTCGCGCGCGCCTACGCCAAGCAGTTGGACGATCTTGCCCAACAGGTCGGCCTTCCCGCCTCGACCCGCCTCGAGACGTTGCTGGCGCTTCCTGGTGTCTCCATGCCTGCTGAGGCAGAGCCGGGTGCCAGCGAGCTATGCCAGCTCTTCGAGCGCGTTCTCGGGGAGGCACTGGATGCACTGGACGCTGCGCGCGAACGTGAGGGCGCTGCGTTGCGGACCGAGTTGGATGGTCGCATCAACGAACTCGAGAACCTGCTCGCCAGCATCGAGACGCGCTGGCCATCGATCGTCGATGAGTATCGTGCGCGGCTCGAGCGGCGGGTGATGGACTTCCTTGCCGAGCAGGGGCGCGTCGTGGACGAAGTCGACGTGCTGCGCGAGGTCGCCATTTGGGCTGATCGGACCGACGTGGCCGAAGAGACTGTGCGTTTCCGGACGCACCTCGAAGAAGTGCGCCGTCTGCTCGTGGATGCGGGCAACGTCGGGCGCCCGCTAGAGTTCCTCGGCCAGGAGCTCTTGCGCGAAGCGAATACGATCGCGTCGAAAGCGGCGGACGCCGATGTCGCGCACGCCGTCGTCGCGATGAAGACCGCGCTCGACCGTGTCAAAGAGCAAGCGCAGAACCTCGAATGAGTGCCGACGCCGTCTCGCCTGGTCGCCTCGTGGTCGTGTCCGGTCCCTCGGGTTCGGGCAAGACGAGCATCTGCAAGGCGCTGGTCGAGGATCCGCGGGTGCTCTTCTCTGTGTCGGCGACGACGCGAGGCAAGCGCGCTGGTGAAGTCGATGGGCGTGACTACTGGTTTCTGTCCGAGAGCGAGTTCGAGGAGCGTGTCAGCGCCGGCGAGTTTCTCGAACACGCGCGCTACAACGGCAACCGCTACGGGACGCTGGAGAAACCGGTCAGGGACACGATCGCCAGCGGACGTATCGTCATTCTCGAGATCGAGGTCCAAGGCACGCGGCTCTTGCGCGACAACGGCGTGGAAGCGCTCTACGTTTTCATCATGCCTCCCTCCCTCGAAGAGCTTGAGCGACGGTTGCGCGGCCGTCAGACCGAGGATGAAGACACGATCGAAGGCCGCCTCGAGATCGCCCGCTGCGAGATGGACATGTCGCACCTATATGATCACGTCGTGATCAACAAGGACCTGGAATCCACGATCGAGGCGGTGCGCCGACTCGTGGGGTTTGAGGGCTAACAATGACGTTGCGCGAAATTTTCCTGGGCGTTGGCGGTGGTGCTGCCGTGTTCAAGGCGGTCGCACTCGCCAGCCAGCTGCGCCAGCGGGATCTCGAGGTGCGAGTGCTCATGACTGAAGCGGCGTGCGCCTTCGTCAAACCGCTGAGCTTCGCGGCCGTCACCGGGAGTCAAGTCACGACGGATACTCGAGCGGTGGATCCGGACGGCATCGCCACGCACCTGAAGCCAGCAATGGCCGCGGCGTTCATCGTCGTGCCGGCGACCGCCGATCTGATCGCGCGCTTGGCGCTCGGCCTGGCCGGCGATGCGGTGTCGCTAGGCGCCCTGTCGGCTCCGGAGCTGCGCTTCTTCTGCCCCAGCATGAACGATCGCATGTGGAACAATCCGCTCGTGCAGGCGAACGTGCAGAGGCTCGAGGGCGCGGGCTGGCAACGAATCGGTCCAGACTTTGGCCAACTGGCCGAGGGTTACGAGGGGGACGGCCGCATGAGCGAACCGGAGCGCATTCTCGAGGTAGTGGTCGCCGCCCTGGGATAGCGCGCCGCGCGAAGTGTGCCGGTTTCAGGTCGTGAGGAAACGTTCCGCTTCCAATGCCGCCATGCAACCCGTGCCGGCCGCCGTCACGGCTTGGCGATAGACGTGGTCCTGGCAATCCCCGCACGCGAAGACGCCGGGGATCTGCGTCGCCGAGCTGTCGGGCTTCGTGATGATGTAGCCGCTGTCATCGAGATCGAGCCAGTCGCGGAATAGGGCGGTGTTAGGCGTGTGGCCGATGGCCAGGAACAAGCCGCCGGTTGCTTGATCGAACTCACGGTCGGTCTTGTTGTCGTAGAGGCGCAACCCGGTGACCTTGCCCTCGGACACGTCGTAGACGTCGCGCACGTCCGTGTTCCACTGTATGTCGATCTTCGGGTTGTCGAACGCGCGCTGCTGCATGATCTTGCTCGCGCGGAGCTGGTCGCGACGCACCAGCATGTGCACCTTGGTTGCGTAGCGCGTCAGGAAGGTCGCTTCTTCACAAGCCGAGTCGCCGCCGCCGACGACGCAGACGTCCTTCTCCTGGAAGAAGAAGCCGTCGCATGTTGCGCAGGCGCTGACACCGCGGCCTTGCAGTTTGGTCTCGTTCTCGAGCCCTAGATAGTTGGCAGAAGCGCCGGTCGAGATGATCAACGTCTTGCACACGAACTCATTGTCGAGGTTGGTGCGCACCTTGAATGGTGGCCCGTTGAGGTCGACCTCAGTTCCGGTCTCGGACACCACTCGAGTGTCGAAGCGTGTCGCCTGCTTCTTGAAGAGCTCCATCATCTCGGGGCCTTGCACCCCGTCGGGAAAGCCCGGGTAGTTCTCGACATCCGTCGTGATCGTGAGCTGGCCGCCAGGCTGCATGCCTTCAAGGAGCACCGGCGCCAGATTTGCTCGCCCCGCGTAGATCGCGGCGGTCCAGCCGGCTGGACCGGATCCGAGGATGAGCGCGTCGTGGACTTCCTGCATGGTTGGCATTCTGGCGTCTGGGCGTCAGGCGCAGAAGACCCTGGTTGCCAACTCGCCAGCCGCGTGGAGTGCCGCCAACTCTGTGAAGCCGCCGATCGGTTCGTCATCGATCACGATCAGGGGCGCGGTGCGGTGCCCCGCGAGGATCTTTGCCGTGACGTTTCGCCGGTCTGGATGGTCGGTGAGGTCTGTCAGTTCATACTCGATACCGACCTGATCGAGCAGCGCCCGCGCGTCGATGCAGAAGGGGCACCATTCGACCGAATACACCTGAACGTGTGCCGTCTGCTGCTTCATCTAGGCGCAGGGATGCGCCGCCGTGCCCTCGACTTCAAGGCTGCGCGGCGTTGGGCCGTGGTCAGTGGCATGGGCACGAAGCGCGGCTTGGATGGTCCGGGGAGGGTTGTCTCGAGCAGGTTGGCCCCCGCGGTCTCGACCAGATCGATGCGCCAATGGCCGTCTTCGCGCACGACCACGAAGGTGCCCTCGGAAAACTGAGCGTCCGGGTGGGGGTCCCGCACGTCGAGTTCGACCCGGGAAGCGTAGGGCTGGCGGCGACGAACGACCTCGAGCGGGGCCGTACCCTTGGTGTCTGGCAGCTTTGCCACGAAACGACGCGAAGCCGATGTCACACAGGCACGGGCGGCCTTGCTGTCTCGCTGGGCAATCGCCTGTCGAAAACGGGCCAGGCATTCCGCCGCCGGGTCATCGCCGGCGCATGCTCCCAGTGCGAGTAGAAGGAGGATCGGCTTGCTGCTGGTCATGTTGCTGCGATCGACGCGACTGGCCCGACGCTGTAGCCGTCGGGCAAACTTCCCACGTGGATCGTATGCCTGTCAGGCCCCGATCGGTTAGCCCTCTAGCAGGCGGCGCGCTTGAGTCGCCGGGTCGACGGCATCCGTGATGTGGCGGAAGACTGCCTCGAGCGAGGGCTGGTCCAGGAGTTCCTCAAGGCTGCCCACGGTCACGAGGCGGCCGGCTGTCAGGATGGCGATGCGATCGGCGACTTTCTCGACGATGTCGAGCAGGTGTGAGCAGTAGAGGATGGCACGGCCGCGCGAGGTCTCGAGGGCGAGCAGCTCTTTGGCGAGTTGGGTGGTTTCCGCGTCGAGGCCGGCCAACGGCTCGTCGAGGACGAGCACCTGCGGGTCGGGCAGAAGCGCGGCAGCGAGGACGACCTTCTGGCGCATGCCCTTCGAGAAAGCGGTGACCGGTTCGTGGGCCCGGTCGCCGATGCCGAGCACGTCGAGCATGTGGCCGCCGCGTGCCTCGATGGCGTCATCGCCGATGCCATGCAGGCGCCCTTTCAGCAGCAGTGTCTCCATCGGCGTCAGCGCCTCGTAGAGGCTGGCCTGCTCGGGCACGTAGCCGATCGCCGCCTTCGCCTGCTGCGCTTGCCGGGCGACGTCATGGCCAGCGATGTGGATGGTGCCGTGTTGTGGCGTTTGGATGCCGACCACGCAGCGCACGGTCGAACTCTTGCCGGAGCCGTTCGGCCCGAGCAGGGCCAGGACTTCCCCGGCGGCCACCTCGAAGGACAGCCCGTCGACGGCCGTATCGTCGCCGTAGCGCACGGTCAGGTCGCGGACATCGATGCCTTGTGAGACTTGTGTTTCGGGGCTAGAACTCACGCACCGTGCAGTTTGGCGTGCGGCCCCAGGAGAATCACAGTGGAAACCGTCGAGCGTCGTCGGACCAAGGAGGTCACGATCGGCTCGGTCAAGATCGGGGCTGAGCACCCGATCGCCGTCCAGTCCATGACGACGACGCGGACCGAGGACGTCGCCGCCACCCTGACCGAAATCCACGCCTTGGAAGCGGCCGGCGTCGAGATGATCCGCGTTGCGGTTCCGTTCGAGGAGAGCGCGCGCGTGCTCCCGGACTTGAAGCGCGAGATGACCGTGCCACTGGTCGCGGACATCCACTTCGACGCCCGGATGGCGATCTTGGCCATGGAGGCCGGTGTCGAGAAGATCCGTCTCAACCCCGGCAACATCAGCCAGCAGAAGCGGGTCGAGCGCATCGTCGCCATGGCGAAGGAGCGAGGCATCCCAATCCGCATCGGCGTCAACTCCGGCTCCGTGGAAGCGCAGTTCCTGCACAAGTACGGGTCGCCCACGCCGGCGGCGATGGTCGAGAGCGCGCTACGGCACATCGGCATCCTTGAGGACATGGACTTTCACGACATTGTCTTGTCGCTCAAGTCCACCGATACGCTGGCCGCGGTGCGCGCCTACCGTCTCGCTTCCGAGCGGTTGCCGTATCCGCTGCACCTTGGCATCACCGAAGCCGGCCAGCCCGGCTACGGAGAGCTCAAGAGCGCGGCCGGTCTCGGGGGGCTGTTGCTCGACGGCATCGGTGACACGGTCCGCGTTTCTCTGAGCGGGGATAGCACGCTCGAGGTCAAAGCCGCGTTCGACATCCTCAAGGCCACCGGCCGGCGCATCCTCGATCCGGAAGTCGTTGCGTGTCCATCGTGCGGCCGCATCGAGATCGATTTGTTCCCGCTGGTCAAGCAGGTCGAGGAGTACGCCAAGACCCTCGGTGACGTGCCGATTCGCATCTCGGTGCTCGGTTGCCCGGTCAACGGTCCGGGCGAGGCGCGCGAGGCCGACATCGGTGTTGCCGGTGGTCGCCAGCAGGGCTTCATCTACCGGCGCGGCGTGCAGGTGCGCAAGGTCAAGGAGCACGAACTCCTGCCGGCGATGAAGGAAGAGGTGCAGAAGTTCCTCGCCGATCAGGCCAACGACACCGAGATCAGCGGTGCGGGGATCAAGGCCGTTTAGTAGCCCGGATTACTAGCCCAGAGCCATTTCTCCATGCCCTGGAGGATCGTCTCCCAGCGATAGTATTCTTCGACACGTTGTCGCGCCGCTTGGCCTAACGCGCGCGCGCGTTCGGTATCGGCGAACAGCGCGATCACGGCATCACGTGTCGCCCGGGCACCGTCGGCGATGACAAGGTGCTTGCCATCCGCCGCGTCGATGCCCTGACATGCCTGTGTGCTGACCACTGACGGTAGCCCGCACGCCATCGCCTCGAGCACCTTGTTCTGGATACCGCGTGCGAGGTGAAGCGGTGCCACTCCGACCGCCGCCCGCTGCAACCACGGAACCGTCTCGGGCACGTACCCAGTGACCTCGATGCCGTCGCGTCCGTGTAGTGCGCGGACCCGCGGCACCGGTGCGCTACCGACGACGTAGAACTGTGCGTCGGGGAACCGTGCCCGCACTCCGGGCCAGCATTGTTCGGCAAACCAAGCCACCGCATCTACGTTGGGCAAATAGTCCATCACACCCGTGAAGACCACGCTGTGCGCCTCCACGTGTTGTGCATCGCCTGGTCGGAATGCTTCCAGGTCGACACCATTGGGCAGCACGACGACGTCTTCCCCCGGCACGTGTTGGGCGAACAGGGCTGCCTCTGTTGGTGAGCACACGACGCTCACGTCGGCGAACCGAGCGAGCCTCCTCTCCGCGGCGAGCAGCAGTCGCGCTTCGCGCCCGTAGATCCACTTGCCGAGGACTCCCTGCGTCCGCGCGTATTGCGCCCACTTGTCGGAATCGAGCTCGGCGATGTGCGCGACCTTGTGTGTGGTCCCTAGCCGCGACGCCAGTTGCTGCATCCAGAATCCCGTCGAGGACGAATAGGCGTAGACGAGATCCGCCGCTTCCCTCCGCAGGGATGCATCGAGCTCGCTGAGCAGCCGCCGGCTGGAGAAGTGCGCCGCGGTGAGTGGCTGCCGGGTCACGAGCCAGGGCAAGCTCCACGCTTTGCTGCGCAGCCGCGCCGACATCACCTCACAGCCGCGGGCCCGAAGTGCCGCTGCTGCCGCGTCGTCGGCGTCGCTCTCGCAGAGACAGCCAATGCGGACATGGTGCCCCTGCTCGAGAAAATGGCGCACCAGGTTCCACGTCGTGATCCGGTCACCGCGGTCGGGCGGGTAGGGCACCCGCTGGCTCAGGAACAGAATGCGTCGCCCCACGATCGCCTCCGTTTCAGGCCCTGCCGGCCATTGGTCGAAGACTGGCGCGGGGCTGGCCCTTGCCGGTCCGTGGGACGTCAGGAGCCTGAGGCGTGATATCCGTGCACAGAGTGAACACACCGAGCATTGTCGACCTCATCGACCAGACCTGCGAGCTGCCGGCACCTCCAGCCATGCTGCACGAGCTCGACGTGGTCATGGCCAACCCGGAGTCTGCCGCCGAAGATGCCGCCGCAGTCATCGTGAGCCAACCGTCGATTGCGGCCAACATCCTGCGCATCGTGAACTCGCCCTACTACGGGCTGCAAGTGCGGGTTTCATCGGTCGACCTCGCTGTCTCGATCCTGGGCTTCCACATGACCAAGAAGGTCACGCTGCAAGCCGCCATGTTTAGCACCTTCGCCAAGAAGGGCGTCGAACACCAGCACTTCGATGCAACGGCGTTCTGGCGTCACTCGGTCTACGTTGGCGTTGCCGCCCGTGTCCTCGGTCAGGCGAGCTCGAGATGCGCTGGGTTTCATCCGGAGGACCTCTACGTGTGCGGATTGGTGCACGACATCGGCAAGCTCGTTCTGCTCGACAGCTCACCGGACTTCGAGAAGACAATCACGATCAGCATGGACGAGCAGCGTCCGCTGCATACCGTCGAGAGCGAAGTGCTCGGCTTCACGCACGCGGACGTCAGCGCTGCCTTGGCGAGGGAGTGGTCTCTGCCGGACGATGTCTGCAATGCCCTGCGCCATCACGAGACACCCGAAGCGGATCCGTCGAGCGCACCGCTCACTTCGCTCTTGTGCATCGCCGACCGCCTGGCGGGCGATGCTGTCGCGCAGCGGGTGCCCGCGGCGCGACTCACCGAACTGGCGACCACGTTGCTCGAAGCGGCCGGCATCGTAGCGAGCCAGCTAGGGGAGCTCACCGAGCAGGCAGACGCGGACTTCGAGACGACATGCCTGCCGTGGTAGACACAGCCGTACAGAACCCCCTGGTGTGACCGCCTCCTCCGCCGCAAACTCCGACCGGTGCGCCCCGTGACCAGCGAAGAGGATCGTGTCGCTGTCATCATTCCTGCCTATCGTTCGCGATCTTGGCTCCTGGAAGCGATCGACAGTGCGGTTGCGCAGACGAGTCCTCCGTTCGAGATAGTCGTCGTCGATGATGGCTCGCCGGAGCCGCTCGACGCGTTGCTCGGGTCGCGGCTGGCGCAGGTGACCTATGTCCGTCAGCCGAACCGGGGCCCCGGTGCGGCCCGCAACACTGGCGCGGCTTGCAGCGATGCAGCGTTGCTCGCCTTCCTCGATGATGATGACCTGTTCGAGCCGGGCAAGCTCGCGGCCCAGGTCGCCTTCCTGCGCGAGCATCCACGGTGCGCACTGGTCTGTTCGGACGCCTGGGTGTTCGGCGACGGTCGCGAGATGCGGCGCAAGAACCGATCCTGTCACCACCGAAGCGAGCCCGACCTGACCCTGGCGGGGCTGCTGGACGACAATCCGATCACGACAAACACCGTGCTGATGCGGCGCACCGTGTTCGAGGACCTCGGGGGATTCGACGAGGACCGCGACCTGATCGCGGTCGAGGACTACGACCTCTGGATCCGTGTCGCCGAGCGCTATTCGATGGGTTATCTCGACCAACCTCTGGGGCGATACCGCCTCAACGAAGCAGGCCTCTCGGCCCCGCGGCGCTTCCTCGACGGCGTGCAGAAAGTGCTCGACAATGCTGTCCGTCGTGGCGTCCCAACCGAGCTACGTCGCCGTTTTCCACAGCGTCGCTGCGGGCTGCTGCTTGATCATGCCTGGTCGCTCTTGGAGGCTGGCAAGGCCGGCGGAGCGCTCACCGTTGTGGCGCAAGCGCTCGCTGCTTGTCCGAGCCATCCTGTTGCCTGGAAACTACTTGCGCGTGGTCTGGCGGACGCCATCCGGCTGCCGATGCCGAGGGTGACCTTGACTCGCTCCTTGACGGGCTCCTAGGATCGCGTCGGGTATCCGAGTACGGCGGAACTGAAGTAGGGGAGATGTCTACGAAGCTCGTCATTGTTGAATCACCGGCGAAAGCCCGCACTCTGGCGCGCTTCCTCGGCAAGGGATATCGCGTTGAGGCGAGCATCGGCCACGTCCGTGACCTGCCCAAATCCGCAGCCGAGATCCCGCCGAAGGTCAAGAAGGAAGCCTGGGCAAGGCTTGGCGTGAACGTCGAAGCGGGCTTCGAACCGCTCTACGTCGTGCCGTCGAGCAAGAAGGAGCAGGTCAGGAAGCTGCGCGCCCTGCTCAAGGACGCCGACACGCTGTACCTCGCGACGGATGAGGACCGGGAGGGTGAGAGCATCAGCTGGCACCTCGTGGAGGTGCTGAAGCCGAAGGTCCCGACCAAGCGCCTCGTCTTCCACGAAATCACCAAGGAGGCGATCCAGGAAGCGCTCAGCCAGGTCCGGGACATCGACCTCGACCTGGTGCGCGCCCAGGAGACCCGGCGCATCGTCGACCGCCTCTATGGCTACGTCGTCTCGCCGCTTCTGTGGAAGAAAGTGAAGCCAAAGCTATCCGCCGGACGCGTCCAGTCCGTAGCCGTGCGGCTCGTCGTGGAGCGCGAGCGGGCCCGTATCGCCTTCCGCCGGGCGGTCTACTGGGACCTCTCGGCGACCCTGCGAAAGGGCGATGCTGCGCCGTTCACCGCGACACTGTCCAAGGTCGGCGGTCGTCGCATCGCCACCGGCAAGGACTTCGACGCGGCAACCGGCAAGATGGCCAGGCAGGGCGACGCCGCTCCGCTCTTGCTCGGAGAGATCGAGGCCGCGGCCCTGAAGGAACGCATCTCGCGGGCCGCTCCGACGGTTGCCGGCGTCGGGGAGGCGCCCTTCACCGAACGTCCGGCGCCGCCGTTCACGACGTCGACCCTGCAACAGGATGCCAACCGCAAGATGCGGTTCAGCGCGCGGCGCACGATGGATCTCGCGCAGAAGCTCTACGAGAACGGGTTCATCACTTACATGCGAACCGACTCGACGACGCTGTCGAACGAGGCGCTCCGCAACGCGCGCCAGGTGATCAGCGATTCGTACGGTGCCGAGTTCCTGCCCGATGCTCCGCGCACCTACAAGAACAAGGTCAAGAATGCGCAGGAAGCGCACGAAGCGATTCGGCCGGCGGGGGCCGAGGGGTTCACGAAACCAGACCAGGTAGAGAGTGCGCTCGGTCAGGATGCGCGTCGGCTGTACGAGCTCATCTATCGCCGCACGCTCGCGTCGCAGATGCCGGACGCGAAAGGGCACCGCGTCAGCGTCGAGGTCGCGCTGGATGACGCGACGTTCACGCTTGGCGGCAAGGTCTATCACTTCCTCGGCTTCAAGCAGGCTTGGGGCAGCGAGGGCGACGACAGGAGTGACAGCGGTCGCCTACCGCCGCTCAGCAAGGGCGATGCACTCGAGCTGCTCGGCTTGGAGAGCAAGGACCATACGACTCAGCCGCCGGCGCGACTGACCGAGGCGACTCTCGTGCGCGACTTGGAGGCGCTGGGGATCGGCCGGCCGAGCACCTATGCCGCGATCATCGACACGATCCTGCGTCGCGAGTACGTGCGCAAGCAGGGCAGTGCGCTCGCGCCGACGTTCACGGCGTTCGCGGTCGTCAATCTGATGGAGCAGTGGTTGTCGTACCTGGTGGACTACGGTTTCACGAAGTCGATGGAGGACGACCTCGACGCCATCTCGTTGGGGAACCTCGATCAGCAGGTCTACCTGGAGCGTTTCTATAACGGCAATGGCCAGCCGGGACTCAAGGGCACCTTGGTCGACGTCGAGACGAAGATCGACCCTCGCGAAGTCTGTGGCGTTCCGCTCGGCGAGCACGAGGGTACGAAGGTCGAGGTGCGGGTCGGTCGCTACGGGCCATTTCTTTCGAGTGGCGACGTGCGCGCGAGCCTCCCGGACGACATCGTGCCGGACGAACTGACGCTCGAACGCGCCGTGGGGATGCTCGCCAAGGCCGCAGAAGGGCCGCGGGTGGTCGGCCACGATGCTGAGAGCGGCAACCCCGTCTACGCCAAGACAGGTCGCTACGGTCCCTATGTCCAGCTCGGTGATCCTACCGAGGATTCCGACGAGAAGCCGAAGATGGCGTCGCTGCTCGAAGGGATGGAGGCGGAGACAGTGACGCTCGAGGAGGCGCTCGGGCTGTTGAGCCTGCCGCGGACGCTTGGCCAGCACCCGACATCGGATGCCCCGGTGCAGGCCACGAATGGCCGCTACGGGCCGTACGTGTTGTGCGAAAAGGAAACTCGATCGCTTCCGGCAGGGCTCTCGCCGTTGTTGGTTACGTTCGAGCAGGCGTTGGAACTGCTCAACAAGCCGAAGGAGCGAGGCGCGCGCCGCTCCAAACGTGAGCCGCTCAAGGAACTCGGCAAGCACCCCGATTCCGGCGAGCCGGTCAAGGTCCTCGACGGAC
>NYZE01000056.1 GCA_002685965.1 Planctomycetota bacterium
ACAAGAAGTCGCCGCCGCCGGGCCCGAAAACGACGCCGCCAAAGCCGCGCAAGTAATGAGCCGTTTGACCGCCTGGTTCGTGCACGCCACTGCCCTGTGTGTAGGCATCACCGGTCTCGTTTACGGCTGGATGCGTTACTTCGTTGAGTCGGATGACGAGTTCTCGCTCGCAAACCATCCCGCCGAGCCAGCGATGCACGAGGCGCACGTCCTGTTCGCTCCTGTGTTGGTCTTTGCTTGCGGCATGATCTGGCTGGAACATGTGCTGAGTCGCCTGCGCAGCGGGGTCAAGGAGCGCCGTCGCACTGGTATCGCTCTCGCCGGCCTGCTGTTGCCGATGATCGCTTCTGGCTACCTGATCCAGGTGTCCGTCTCAGAGGAGTGGCGCGCTGCTTGGATCTGGGTGCATGTCGTTACTTCTCTGCTTTGGCTGGTGACATACCTCGTGCATCAGTTGCAACGTGCCCGTGCGGGCACCATGGTGTTTGAGCTTGATCGACAGCCCTGACGACACGACCGACGGCAGGATGCCAAAGACGGCAGTGCTGCTACACAACCTCGGCGCGCCGTCGGGCGAGGAAGAGATGCGCCCGTTTCTCGAGCGCCTGTTCTCGGACCCCGAGATCATCACGCTGCCGCTCTCCAGGTTCTTTCAGGTGCCGCTCGCGCGTTGGATCGCCAAGCGACGCGCACCTGGGGCCTGGAAGAAGTATGCGTCGATCGGTGGCTCGCCAACGCTCGAGTGGACCAAGTTGCAGGCGGCAGGCATTGCGATAGGGCTGACCGAGTACATGCCGCGCGATGATGTGATCGTGCTGCCCGCAATGCGCTACTCGCCTCCCTTCGTTGGCGACGCTCTCGAGCAGGCGCACACCTGGGGCGCCGAGCGCTTGCTGTCGTTCTCGCTCTACCCTCAATACTCGACGACGACGACGGGCTCGAGTGAGCGTGAGATGGAGCGGTGTCTCGAAGCGATGGCCTGGCGACCGGACATCGTGCGGGTTAGTGAATGGTCGGCCGACTCCGCGTATCTGGACTGCATGGCGTGGCGGTTGCGGCGCGGGATCGACCGTCTACCGACCGAGCACCGGCAAAGTGCCCACATCGTGTTCTCTGCGCACGGTACGCCGCAGTCGTTTGCCGACGCGGGAGATCCCTATGTCGCGCAGATCGACGCGACCGTAGACGGAATCAAAGCCCGCCTGGACAGCGATCTCGACGCCAGCTTGGCGTTTCAGTGTCGTGTCGGGCCGGCCACTTGGACGCGACCCTATCTCGACCGCCACGTGCGGGAGCTGGCGGCGCAGGGTGTGCGAGCCCTGTTGGTCCTCGCAGTGTCCTTTGTTGCCGATCACGTGGAGACACTGCACGAGCTGGACGTCGAAACCAAAGAGCTCGCTGTCGCGGCCGGCATCGAGTACTTCGAGCGAGCCGATTCGCTCAACGCTGATCCTGACTTTCTCGGTGCGTTGACCGGAATCGCCGCGCGTGCCCTCGGCGTCGGCGGGTGACAGCGACCATCATTGTCGGTGGTGGCATCGCCGGACTGGCGCTGGCCCACCGGTTGGTGCGTCTTGACCCGGACCACGACGTGAAGGTCGTCGAGGCGTCGCCGCGGCCAGGCGGTGTCGTGCGCACGCAGCGTGCCGAGGGTTTCGTCACCGAGGTTGGTCCCGAGACCATCGTCGATGACGGTAGCGGTCTGTCGGGCCTGATCGGCGACCTCGGTTTGACCGGCAATACCATCGAGCCGCGTCCCGACGTAAAGCGTCGGTTCATCGTGCGACATGGTCATTTGGTCGAGGTGCCGACCCTCCCCGGCGCGTTCTTGCGGTCGCCGTTGCTGCCGTTGTCCGCCAAGGCACGCCTCGCGCTCGAGCCGCTGTGCCGGCGCGGCCGCGACCCCGAGGAAACGCTCGCCTCTTTCGTGACGCGGCGTTTCGGCCGCGAAGTCTTGGAGCAACTTGTCGACCCGTTCGCGTCCGGGATCTTCGCCGGATTGCCCGAGCGAATGGAGATGGCGTCGTGCTTTCCGGAGGTCTGGAAGGCCGAGCAGGACTACGGCAGCGTGTTGCGGGGTATGAGGCGGGCACGCAAGGGTCGCGGGCGTCCGCGCATCATCGGTTTTCGTGGAGGCAACGAGGATCTCGTGAACGCACTGCGCCGCGTGCTCGGAGACCGGCTATGGCTCGGACGTTCAGTTACGGGCCTGCACCGGGCGGGCGCTCAGTGGGGTGTCACCGTCGGAGGCGAGGTGCCGATCGAGCTGACGGCTGATCGAATCGTGCTTGGGATTCCCTCATATCGAGCCGCCGAGCTGGTGCGACCACACGATGCAGAGCTGGCGCGCGAACTCGACTCGATCGTGTTCGTGTCGCTCGCTTCCGTCTTCTTGGCAGTGCCCGAGCCGCGAGTCCCCGACGACGTGCGTGGCTTCGGTTTCTTGGTCCCGCGCCGCGAAGCG
Organism: Planctomycetota bacterium; assembly: GCA_002685965.1. Lineage (GTDB taxonomy): Bacteria > Planctomycetota > UBA1135 > UBA1135. The sequence goes on from NYZE01000056.1 coordinate 2,465, forward strand.
AAGAACAGCGTGCTCGGCGTGCTGTATTCGTCCGACCTGTTCGAGGGTCGAGCCCGGGCCGGCTACAAGTTGTTCCGCGCGATGCTCGGCGGTGCCCGCAACCCGAGTGCGCTGGAGGCTACCGATGACCAACTGTTGATCGAGGTCCGCGAGACACTGCACGACTTGGCCGGTGTCGAGGCCGAACCGATGTTCTGTCGCGTGCATCGCTACGAACGCACGCTGCCTCAGTTCGAGCCGGGGCATCAGGCTCGTATGGGTCGCGTGCGCGAGCGATTGGCCGGACTGCCCGGGTTGTGTCTGACCGGGCAGTCCTACGAGGGAAGCGGCGTGTCGACTTGCATTCGCAACGCGCGTGCCCTTGCCGAGGAACTCGGCGGAGCTACTTGATCCTCATGTCGACGAGGTTGGTCATGTTCCCGCCGGTGGCGTTCAGAACGAGCCCTTGCCAAACCAGCGCTGTGCCGGCCTGGAACGTCTTCGGGATGGTCAGGAACCCGTTCGCGTTGACGGGCCACGGCAGGATCACGGCGCCTGGGATGCTGACGAAGACGTAGCCGTAGGGATCGATGAGAAATCGCGTTGGCGTCACTCCGAGCAGCATCACGCCAGCGACGGTTGCCGAGGTGTCGATGCGGACGTTGATCTGGGCGTTGGGCTTCGGGATGCCGGCGATGTGCACTCTCGCGTTGTTGGCCTCGTAGGTGCCGATGTCGGTCACCATCGACCCGTTCAGGTCGCTGTCGAGGATGCGACTGTTGTCCCAGTAGTCGCGCCAGGCGAACGTCGGACCGACCATGTTCTGGCCCTTGTCGATCAGCGGTGACGACGACATCGTGCGAAAGTTCCCCGGGCTCACGAACTTGGGGTCGGCCGAGATGTTGTTCTTGGCGTACAACAGATTGTTGACGGCGGCGATCGTGCGCAGCTCTGTGCCGCGGTAGTGGTACAGCGAGACCTTGTTGCCCCAGAGGAGGTTGTTCTCGACGATCGGCGCGTCGTTGGCGTTGATGTGGCAGATGCCACGGCCAGTGTTCAGGCTGAAGACGCTGTTGTAGATCTTCGGCGTCGATCCGGACGAGAAGTGAAAGCCGTTCGACACGTTGTCGTGCACGACAACGTGATCGAGGGTGCCGCCGGAAGTCTCGTACTCGATGACGTGGCCGATGCCGATGTTCTTGTAGAACGCGCTGTTGGAGATGTTCAGCGTCGCCTTTTCCGCGTAGATCGCAGCGCCACGCCCAGACGTGTTCTTGTTGTTCGTGAAGAAGCAGTTGCAGATCGAGGCCGTCACGTTGTCGGCGCGCAGGCCGCCGCCGCCGGCCGCAGTGCCGTTGCGCACGACGAAGCCGTCGAGTTTGGAGTTGTGCATCAAGCGCACGACACGCTGGCCGGCACCGCCGTCGAGAATGCTCTTCACTGTGGCGACGTCCCGTTGCGTCTCGCGGAAGTCGCCGTTGTGGAAGCCACCCGTCGCGGTCACGCCAGCGGGAACCGTGAATCCACCGTTGTAGGTGCCCATGGCGACCCAGACTCTCGCGCCGCTCGATGCGGCGCCGAGGCCGGCTTGCACGGTGTTGTAGGCGGTCGCCCAGGTCTTGCCGTCACCGCCGGTCTTGGCGTTGGCATCCACATAGATCGTCTGGGCGATAGAAGGCGCGCTCAGAACGAGCAGCGCCAGAGGGGTGAGAAGGCGTCTGAACATGCCGAGAGATTACGCCGAGCAAACGTGAAGGTTCTGCGAATAAGAAGAACGAAACATTCGAAATACTGGAACGGTTAGGATGGAGCAATGGAACGCCTTCGCCGTGTCGCATCGTTCTGGAACTGGTTGCCGGCCTTTCGTGCAGTGGCCGAGACCGAGCACCTGCCGACCGCCGCGGAGGCCTTGTTCGTCAGCCCCTCGGCGCTTTCGCGCGCCATCCGCTTGCTCGAGAAGGACGTTGGACAGCCCCTGTTCAGGCGCACCGGTCGTCGCATCGAGCTCAACGACGCCGGCAAGTGCTTCCTCGACGCGGTCCGCGACGGCATGCGGATGGTGCATGCCGGGTTGGAGCACCTGCGCTCCGCGGGGCTGGACGGCCGAGCCTTGGTGGCCAGCGCCGGGCTGGTGACGACCGCCTACGTGGTGCCAGCTCTCACAGCGCTGCGTCGGTCGCACCCGAAGCTCATACCCATGATCGTCAGCTTCGCACCGAGTGAGCTCGGCCGGCACCTGATGCAGGGCGAACTGGATGTCGCCTTCCTCTCTGACAAGTTGGATCCGCAGGGTCTGGCCGAAGTGCACCTGGGCACGGAGCCGACCGGCATCTACTGCGGACCCGATCATCCGCTCTATCGCCGCCAGCGACCCTCGCTCGAAGCCGTGCTCGAGCACGAGTTCGTGGCCCCGGTCCCGGACCCGCAGGGGCAGACCCACGAAGGCTGGCCTTCTGAGGTCACGCGGCGGATTGGCATGCACGTCGATCAGATGCGTGTCGGCCTGGACGTGTGCGCGAGCGGGGACTTCCTGGCGGTGCTGCCGGATGCGGTCGCTCGCTCGCGGGGTGACGGTGCTGCGTTGCGACGTCTACCGCTCGATTTGGTGCCGCCGGTGCAGCTCTTTGCCTACCACCGGCCCACGCTCGGGCCGGACGGGCGCGCCGAAGCAATCGTCGCCGCCGTCCAGAGCCAGATTCTCCGTGTGTGACCGTCCCGTGTCCGCACCCGGGCCATCACATGCCACGCAACTCCATCGCGCGCTCGCGGATCTCGGCGCAGGGTGAGGCGCGCAGCGCCTTGTCGATGAGCTTCTTGGCGGCGACGCGGCTCCTGCCCTGGTCGATCAGCGTCTTTGCCTTGGTGAGATGCTTGCAGGCAGCGGTCGCGAGGCGGAAGTGACGTTGCTTGCGCAGCGCTTGGAGCTTGACCGTGGCTAGCCGCGCCACCTTGTCCTTGGCGAAAGCGGTGACGATTGCGGCGAGCATGGACTCGACGCGCAACGGGTAGTCGCGCGCCGTTGTGAGCGCTGCGGCGACTCGGGGTTCCAGGCTCTTGCGCAGAGCCTTGAGCGTTGCGCGGGCTTCCTTGACCGCGGGGGCGGCCGCGACCGCGAGTTCGGCGAGCGGGCGCAGCAGTGCCACGGCCGGTCCGAGCCGATTTGCGCGCAGCTCTGCCTTGCCCCTGGCCAGGTTCGGCGTGAGCTTCTTCAGCTCAGCCAGGTGTCGCGTCTTGACGAGCTTCTCGAGGGGATCGTCCAGGTAGGTTGTGGTCCCGGGCTTCCAACCCTCGCCGAGCTTGAGGCCTAAGTCGCCTTCGAATGCGACGGTGCCATCGATGTCGACGAGCAGCGCGCGCGGTAGGCCGAAACCATCGCGGTAGATGCCGAACGCGCGAAAGATACTGCCCTTGCGATCGCTCAAGGCGATCACGTCGTCGGCCTTCAGGCGCCGCAGGTGGCCCGGCAGTCCGCGCACGTGCACTTGTTTGCTTGCGACCAGGGCCACGCGGAGACCGACCGCCTTCCATCTGCGCGCCAGCTCACCAGCGTAGGCGAGCGTTGGCAGCTGGCGTTCTTGATCCAGCGACCAGAAGAGCAACGCGGTGACACGACCGGGTGTGCGTGGATCGAAGGCTCTGCCACTCGCCCAGACCGCGTTGGTCAACGGCGGCGGGGGAAAGCCGGTAAAGGTGTTGCGCGCCCTGAGCGCGGGGTTCTTGGCGATCTTCGCCATGGCCAGCTCGCGCTCGATGCGCGCTGAGGGGTCGTGTGGATCGCGCGCGAGCAATCGCACCTCGCGATAAGAAGCCTCTCCGACACCGGTGATGAGCCCGAAGCCGCCGCGAGCGACCGCGTCGTTCGGGAACACGTAGGTGCGAATCCACAGTCCATCGAGGTAGAAGTCGACGTTCTTGCCGGCGACGTCGACGCGCAGCTTGTGCCAGCCCTTGGTCAGCGCGGCCTGGCGATGATCGAGCACCTGCCAGACGCCGCCGCGATTGTGCGCGAGGTCGAGGAAGCCCTTCGGATGCAACAGTAGCGCGATGAAGTTCGACGTGTCCTTGCGCCCGAAGGTCAGGCCGCAGAGGCGCGACTTGCCCTCTTCGAGCCACATCTCGGATTCGAGGCTGAAGTCACCCTCGAAGGTGACATCGCAGGTCAACGCTCGCGTCGTGAAGCCCCCGTCGACCTTCGGCTGGCTGCTGTCGGTCCTCACCCGTGCGCGGATCTCGCGACCGTAGGCTTGATAGGACTTGTTGCCGTCGTCGGACCAACCGCGCAGGTCGCGCTCGTTGTAGACGAGTTTCCAGCGCGCCAACGTCTTGCCGGTCGCGCGAGCGATCTGCCGGTAGAGGTCTAGCGCTTCTGGCATCGAGAACTGCGCGCTCATGCGCTTGCAGATGGCCAACGCCATCGTCGGCAGCTGCCGGTCCAGGTAGCTACGCGCCAGCGCCAACCCCTCGACGCTGGTCTGCTTCTTGAGTCGCTCGTAGCGCTGCACGAGCGGGTCGAGGTCGTGCGCCTTCTTCAAGGCAGTCGCGTAGCGCGGGTCGGTCTCGGACTGTCCACGTTGTTCGAGTTCGCCCGCGAGGTCGTGATACAGCGCCGAAGCTCGGTCGTTCCGCTTCATTGCCTCGCACAGTCGTGCGAGTCGCCACAGCACCTCCGGGTTTGCGGGCTCGGCGAGGTATGCGTCTTCGAGCAGTTCCAGCGCATCGCTGTCGAGCTTGCGTTTGAGCAACGCATCGGCTGACGCGAGCAGCTTGGCTGACTTTTCGATCTTCCCCTGCTGGTAGTCGCGTAGCTCGAGGATCCACTTCTTCCACAGATCGTTGAGCTCGTCGACAGTCTTGACCGGCGAGGTCTTCGCCAACAGCACGGTTTCGGTGAAGTGTCCCACTGCATCGCGCGGTCGTCTCCCCTTGAAGGAGCGGTAGTACTCCTGCAACGCGTTGCGATAGATCGGTCGGCCCTCTGCATCACGGTAGTTGTGCAGGAAGTAGACGAGACCCCAGGTCGGTGCATACCACGGCGGCCCCCACCGATACCGACCCTCGACCACCATGCGGAACGTTGGCGCGCGCTCGGGGTTGCCCGTGCCGTCGGCTTGAATGCCATCGCTCGGGCTCGTCATCCAGCCCCGGTCCATTCGCGTCGCGAGTGGGAACAGGCGGTGGTTGGGCACCCGATTCCAGCGTACGGAGCCGTTCGACAGGATCTCGCAACCCTCGAAGAAGCTCGCGAACGCCTCGTTGAGCCAGCCTGGACAGCGTGGCGACGTCATCGACACGAAGTGGTGTGCTGCTTCGTGGAACAGCGTCCCGTACATGCGCCGGATCGACTCCTTGCCGGTGACGCCCCCGACGAAGGTCTCGACCGCGTCGCCGATGAAGTGCCCACCCGACCATTCGACCGGATTGCGCCCCAGCGTCAGGTACTCGTCCCGGTTCTTGAAGATCCGGATCTCGATCTTGGGGATCTTCTCGCCCTTCATCTTGAACTGGAAGAAGCGCCGGTAGAACCGATTGACGTTCTCCATCGCGATGGACGAAGTCATCAGAACGCGATAGCCCGCGTTCGTTCGATACTTGTAGTTCTCGGTTTCGAACGTCCAGGCGTTCTTCCAGTCGATGTGCGCCTTGTCGTTCTTTTCGATCCACTCTTCGCTCTTACCGAAGGTCGGATCGCCGCCGGCGTAGACATCGGCGACGGCGACGTCTGCACTGCCGGTCCTGCGTACGCGGCGTACGCCCTCGGACGGGCGAGGATCGTGTGGGTCGATTGCTCGGGCGTGCGCGAACAACGCCAGCGCCGAGTGCATCCGCTTTTTCTTTTCGTGTTCCGCGGCGATCGCCAGCACTTCGCGCAGGTAGCGCTTCTTCAGCTGACGCCAAGTAGTTGCCTCGGTGTCGAGCACTGCGAGTGTATCCGCGGCGCTTCGCGCCAACGCAGCACCCTCACGACCGCTCGCCGACGCGACATCGATGAGCCGGTGCAGTGCCCAGACCGCGGAGTCGTTGTCGCCAGCCTGCTTGGCGATCTTTGCCTCGAGTTCGATCGCGAGTAGCGAGAACTCGTCGCGTTCCAGTGCCTTGCGGATCGCGTCGCGCGCTGCGTCGGTGTCACCGGCGGCGAGCTTGGCCCGCGCAAGCTCGATCCAATCGCTGTCTGCGCGTTGCGCAGACGCGAACGACGCGAGCAGGAGCAGCAGAGTGACAGTGCGTCTCATGTACGGCCGAGCGCTTGCATCTTCTTGTGGTCGATCAGGTCGAGGTCGAGCATCCAGTCGTAGGCGGCCTTGATGCCCATCTCGATCGGGTAGGCCGCGTAGCCGAGTTCTTCCTCGGCCTTGCGGCTCGTAAACCAGGTATAGCGCGGTGCGAGCCGGAGGATCTCTGCAGTGAGCGGCGGCGCCAAGGGTCGGAATATTTCCCAGACCGTGGCGCCGATCGCCAGGCCCTTGAGCAGGAACGCAGGCATCGTGAAGCGCGGCGGCGTGCGCCCGAGCACGCTGTAGATCTTCTGGATCAGCTGGCGGTTGGTGACGTTCTGGCCGCCGAGGATGTAGCGCTCGCCCGTGCGTCCGCGCTCGAGTGCAGCGATGCAGCCGGCGGCGACATCGCGCACGTCGGCGAAGGCGCTGCCGCCTGGCAGGCAGAACTTGACCCGTCCATAGGCGGCCTTCTCGAGCAAAGAACCCTTGGCCTTGCGTCGGTCGCCGGGACCGAACATCGACGCCGGATTGACGATGACGGCGTCGAGTCCGCGTTTGACCTCTTCGAGTACGACCAGTTCGGCCGCTTGCTTGCTGTCGCAATAGCCGATGCGCAGCGGCCCCAGGTTGAAGGGAGTTGTTTCGTCGAGCTCGATCGGTTTGCTGGAGTAGCCGACGGCAGCGATCGACGAGGTATGCAGAAAGCGCGTCACTCCCGCCTCGCGCGCCAGCTTGGTCATCCGCTCGGTACCGCCGACGTTGATCTCGAATGACCTGGCCCGGTCTTGCTTGCGAAACGAGACCACGGCGGCGAGGTGGATGACCTGGTCGATGCCGCGCATGGCTTCGCGGAGGATGCCCGTGTCCTCGATGGTACCTTCGACTTTTTCGACGCCGGGGCGGTTGAGTTCGGGGGCCTTCTTGCCGGGTCGGATGAGGCAGCGCAGCTCATAGCCTCGGTCCAGGAGCATGGGGCAGAGGTTCGTACCGACGAAGCCTGTGGCCCCGGTAAGGAAGACGCGTGTGGGCATGGAGCACAGGGTATCGAACGGGAAGACGGGGCAAGGTTCCTGCGTCACAATGTTCGGGCCCCTCTCAGGTATATGCACGCTTGGCCGCAGGTGCGCTCGGTCAGAGCGGGATGTCAGGGCGAACGAGCTGATCGGCCTCGGCCCGGGTCGAGCATTCGGCTGGCGGCCTCGCTTCCGTGCTGCGCGCGCAAACCGAAGGACGGCATCAGGGGCGCGGCCATCGACGGGATGTCGGCGCTGGCACGCTTTGCCGGCGAACGCGTTGCCTTCATTCGCGAACGCCACGAGGGCACTGGCGAAGTTCCGCAACGGTTTGTTCGACGATGCGATCGCGTTGCAGCGCAGGGGGCTCGAGCCGGGCAAGGGCACGCGGCATGGCTGCAAGCAGCGGCTCAGAGAATACGTGGAAGCCAAAAAGGCTGGCAAGAAGCCCAGGAAGAAGGAGCGATAGAGCGGAAACCCCGTCCAGGGACTTCCGTATCATGTCCGGCCGTATGAAGTGCTTCCGCCTCGGATCCCTGGCCATTGCCCTCGCCTTGTCGGCGACGTCCGTGGCGCAGATTCCCGTCGAACTCGGCCAGCAGGACAGGGTCACCATCAGCGCGAAGGTGTCGCCGGCCAAGGCGCACGCCGGCGAGTTCGTCACGCTCGAGGTGACGGTAGAGATCGAGCCCGGTTGGCACCTCTACGGCAGCGGCGAGACCGTGAGCGTGCCGACGACGTTCAAGGTGACCGAACTGGGCGGGCTCGAAGTCGCGGGCGCGGCCGAGGTGCCGATCGGCGAGGAGCACGAGCTGGCCGGGATCGACGAAACGAGCTTCTGGATCAGGGAGGAGTTCGTCGTCACGCAGAGGTTGCTCGTTCCCGCGGGCACGAAGCCGGGCAGCGTGAAGATCGCCGGCAAGCTCGAGTACATGGCGTGCACGGAAGAAATATGCGACCCGATCGCGGAGGGACTCGTCGCGGTGAGCTTCGACGTCGAAGCCGGAGCAGCGCGCGCCGAGTACGCGACCGCCACGCCGGCGCCAACGATGGACAACGAACTCGAGGATGCGAGCTTCTGGCAGTTCATCCTGCTTGCGATTGGCGGTGCTCTGTTCGCGCTCGTGATGCCGTGCACCTACCCAATGATCCCGATCACGGTTTCGTTCTTCACCAAGCAGGCGGAGCAGCGGGGCGGCAAGGTGCTCCCGCTCGCGCTCACATACGGCGTCGGCATCGTGCTGATCTTCGCAGCGATAGGGGCGTTCTTCGGCGAGTGGATAGGGCCGTTCGCCTTCCACTGGATCACGAACCTGGTCATCACAGTGGCGTTCTTCGCGTTTGCGTTGGCCCTGTTCGGACTGATCAACCTGCAGCCGCCGCAGTTCCTCATGAACGTGGCCGGCAAGGCGTCGATGAAGGGTGGTTATTTCGGCGTGTTCCTGATGGGCGCGACGCTCGTCGTCACGTCGTTCACGTGCACTGCGCCGTTCGTCGGTAGCCTGATCGCGCTTGGAGCGAAACAAGGACAAGGCGTCGTCGCCTTCGGTATGGCTGTGTTCGGGCTAACGATGGCGGCGCCGTTCGTGGTCCTGTCGCTGATGCCCGGAAAGATGCAGTCCCTGCCGCGCAGCGGCGAGTGGATGAACACGCTCAAGGTCACGCTCGGTTTCGTCGAGTTGGCCGCTGCGCTGAAGTTCTTGTCCAACGTCGACCTCGCGCTGGAGTGGAACTGGCTGTCTCGTGAGCTGTTCTTGGTGATCTGGAGCGGGATCTTCGCGGTCACTACCGCCTTCCTGCTCGGCATGATCAAGCTCAAGGGCGACAGCGGCGAGATCGGACCGGGGCGACTCGTCGGGGCCCTGCTCTTCGTGTTCCTGGCCGCGTATTCGGCCTATGGGGCGCTCGGGAATCGCATGGACGGCGTGATCATGGCGGCGATGGCGCCGCCCTACTCGAACACCATCAGTGCCGCGCACGGTGGTGGCAAGAAGGCGCCGTCCTGGACCGTCGTCATCGACGACTACGACGAGGCGAGGCGGGTGGCGATCGCTGAGAACAAGAAGCTCTTCGTCAACTTCACCGGCCACCTCTGACAGAACTGCCGCCTGATGGAGAAGGGGCTGTTCCCGGAGGTCTCCGGGACTCTGAAGAAGACGGTCGAGGCGAGGTTGCATACGGACAGGGGTCCGATTGGCGTCAAGCTGCGCAAGTTGCAGATACGCATGACCAAGGTATCGACGCTACCGGTCTACCTGGTCGTGGATCCCAAGACCGAGGAGATCCTCAGTCGGCTCGACGGCGCCAGGCGCAGCCAGTTCGTCAGGTTCCTCAAGAAGGGCGGCGTCTAGCGACGCGTCGCCGTCTGTCTCACGACGTGTAGGGCAGCTTGGCCCGGTGCTTGTCGTAGAGGCCCTCTTCCGTGTCGGCCCCTTCGACCGGCAGGAACTTGTGGCAGCCCTCGATCAGGCGGGAGCCAGGTTGGGCACTGGGCTCGGTCATGTCCGCATCCGATGATGAGATCTGTCGGAATCCACGGCCAAAAAGCCGGTGGCGGTTGCAAGCAGAGTGGGAGAGACCTCCAGACGATGCAGAGAGTGAAGGCTCGAGTCCTGGCGGGGGGTGGTCGTGCGAACGCCTCCCGCCTTTTTCCTCGCCGTCTCTGGTTGGTGTCATCTCGCTGATGGGGCGACTTGCGGGCTGCGCGCACACCACCTAAGACGCTCTGCATGCTCCAACCCTGGCCCGACGTCGAGCGAGAACGCCTCGCGTCCTTCCGGGTCTTCGACGTGGACCGTGTGCGACGGACATCGCCGCGAACCGGGAAGGATTTGGACTTCTACATCATCGAGACCTTTGACTGGGTCAACGTTGTTGCCCTGACGGATGCGCAGGAGATCGTGCTCGTGCGACAGTTCCGCCACGGCACGGGACGCTTCACCCTGGAGGCCCCCGGCGGCGTCATCGATGAGGGTGAGGCGCCTGAGGAGGCGGCGGCTCGCGAACTTCGCGAAGAGTCCGGCTTCGAGGCGTGCGAGCTTCGTCGGCTCGGCATCGTCAATCCGAACCCTGCCATCTTCAGCAACAACTGTACGACCTATCTCGCCACGGGCTGCCACCGGGTCAGCGGCGTGAGCCCCGATCCCGGCGAGGATCTCGAGGTCGTCACCCTAGATCGCGCCGGCCTCAAGCGGGCGGTGCTCGCTGGCGAGGTCAACCACGCGCTCGTGCTGGCCGCCTTCGCTTGGCTGGAGTTCTCGGACGAGCCACACACTCTGATTCCGGACGCTCCGAACGCTCCGAACGCCTCGAAAGACTGAGCCTTGGCCATCCGCCGCGAGCAAGTCGTCCGCGAACACCTCGAGTCGCTCCTCGTGAGCCTCGTTGGTCAAGCGTGTCGGGCACCGTCGACCAACGAACGTACGATTGGGCGCAGCGACGCGCTCGCGTGCGTCGAGGCTGGCTTCAAGAGTCGCTTGCTCGACCTCAAGGCGCGCGAGCTCAAGAACGACGGTACGGGCTACTATACGATCGGCAGTGCTGGGCATGAGGCCAACGCAGTCATCGGGCGCGCCTTGCGCGCGACGGATCCGTGTCTTCTGCATTATCGCAGCGGAGCGCTGTTGGCAGCGCGAAGCGCGCGGGAGTCAGGCGACACGTTCCTACACGACACGTTGTTGTCGCTGGTCGCGAGCGCCGACGATCCTGTCAGTGGCGGGCGGCACAAGGTGTGGGGAAGCGAGCGGCTCTGGGTGCCGCCGCAGACGTCGACGATCGCGAGCCATCTGCCGAAGGCCACCGGGATGGCCTTCGCGCTTGAGCGTGCCAAACGACTCGGCGTCGAGGACGGTTTGCCTGACGACGCCATCGTCATGGCGTCGTTCGGTGACGCGAGCATCAACCACGCCAGTGCGACGACTGCGATCAACTCAGCGTGCTGGGCAGCGCACCAGAACGTGCCGATGCCGATTCTCTTCGTCTGCGAGGACAACGGCGTCGGCATCTCCGTGCACACGCCGTCGACCTGGATCCGTTCCGCCTACGGGCATCGTGCTGAGCTCGCGTGGTTCGAAGCAGATGGACGCGACCTCGAGGGCACCTGGCAAACCACGGGCCGTGCGATCGATCGGTGTCGGCGCACGCGACGACCCTGCTTCTTGCAGTTGCACGTCGTGCGACTGCTGGGTCACGCGGGCAGCGACGTGGAGACGCTCTACCACGAGGAACGTGATATCGAGGCAACCGAGCAGCTCGACCCGATGCTCGCCTATTGTCGCTTCGTGGTCGAGAGCGGCTACTGCTCGGGCGCCGAACTCCAGGCAAGCTACACGGCGATCGCGGCGCGCATCGATCGCATTGCGCTCGAGGTCGTTACCCGTCCGAAGATCGAGACGTTCGAAGAGCTTGTACAGCCGCTCGCCATCGGGCCCGACGCTGCAATCGTGGCCGAAGCGGAACGCAAGCCCGCGTCCTCCCTCGGCGGCGTCGAGCGAGACAAGCCGCGTCACATGGCCAAGTTGCTCGCGTGGGGACTCGCCGACCTGATGGCGACGCACTCGGAGATGATCGTGTTCGGCGAAGACGTCGCCAAGAAGGGTGGCGTCTATCACGTGACGGCCGGCCTGCACGAGCGCTTCGGCGTCGGTCGCGTGTTCAACACGCTACTCGACGAGACCACGGTACTCGGGATCGCGATCGGCGCGGCGCAGATCGGACTCCTGCCGATCCCCGAGATCCAATACCTCGCGTATCTCCACAACGCCGAGGATCAGTTGCGTGGCGAGGCCTGCTCGCAGCGCTTCTTCTCGAACGGCCGTTGGGACAATCCGATGGTCGTGCGTATCGCGTCGTTCGGCTACCAAAAGGGTTTTGGCGGCCACTTCCACAACGATGACAGCATCGCGGTGCTGCGCGACATTCCGGGGCTCGTGATCGCGGTGCCGTCGCGGGGTGACGATGCGGTGATGATGTTGCGCACGTGTGTCGGTGTCGCCAAGGGTGCGCGCGCCGTGTGCGCGTTTCTCGAGCCGATCGCGCTCTACATGACCAAGGATCTGTTCGAGAAGGGGGATGCTGCCTGGTCCTACGACTATCCAGAACCAGGCACGGCAACTCGACTCGGGGAAGCACGCCACTACGAGCCCGAGGATGGTGGGGACCCGCTGCTCATCGTCACCTACGGCAACGGCGTGCCCATGGCGCTGCGTGCGCGTCGTGAAATCGCGGCGCCGGTACACGTGATGGACCTGCGCTGGCTGGCTCCGTTGCCGGTCGATGACTTCCTGGTGCGCGCGGTGGCCAGCCGCGGCGTCCTCGTCGTCGATGAGTGTCGGCGTTCGGGTGGCGGCGTCGCCGAAGCCCTGCTCGCGGCGCTGGCCGAGGAGCCCCGCGCGCGGACCATCGCCTCTGCTCGTGTGACCGCGGCGGATAGCTACGTGCCGCTCGGAGACGCCGCGAACCTCGTTCTGCCGCAGGAGGCCGACATCGTTGCCGCCGCCCGCGCGCTGCTCGATGGAGGGCGGGAGTGAACGCGTTTCTGCTGTGTCCGGGCCGCGGGTCCTATGGCAAGCCGGAACTCGGCGCGTTGGCGCGGTCGATCGGAGAAATCGGCGATGAGGCGCGTGCGCTCGTGGACCAGCTCGAATCCCAACGTGCAGCGCTGCAGCCGGGGATGCCTTCGCTACACGAGTTGGACTCCGCGCCCTCGTTTAGGCCAGCGCTCCACCTCAAAGGCGAGCACGCCTCTGCCATTATTTTCGCCTGCACGCTCGTCGATGCCCTGCGTGCCCGTCGCGACAGCCACCCGGTGCTCGTCGGTGGCAACTCGCTCGGCTTCTACTCCGCGCTCGTCGTGTCGGGCGCCGTGAGTCCGAGCGAGGGGTTCCGCCTCGTTGCAACGATGGCCGAACTGCAACAGAGCGAACGTGGTGGCCAGGTGTTGTGGACCCTCATCGACGATGATTGGCGCCTCGTCCCCGATCGTCAGACGACACTCAACGCCGTCCTCGACCAGATCCCGAGCGCCGCTCTCTCGATTCGCCTCGGCGGCCACGTCATAGTCGCCGCGAACGAAGAAGACATGCCGGCGCTGCTCGACGCGCTACCGCCGGTCAAGGTCGGCAAGCGTGACTTCCCCTTCCGTCTCGCGATGCATGGCCCTTTCCACACGGATCTCCTCCGCGGCGTTGCCGACGCGGGCCTTACAAGGCTCGCCGATCTCGATATCCGTGCCCCCGAGATCCCCCTGATCGATGGCCGCGGCTACCTCTGGTCCCCACTCTCGAGCGACCCTGCCGCCCTGCTGCACTACACGCTCGTCACCCAAGTCACTTCGACCTTCGACTTCACCGAAGCCGTCCGCGTCGGGCTCCTCGACTACGCCCCCGAACGCATCGACCTCCTCGGCCCCGGCACATCCCTCCGCGCCCCGGTCGGCCACATCCTGCAGCACACTGGATCACCCGCGAAACCCTGGATAGGTGGGTAACCCACGTTGGGTGCCCCAGCTAGCGCGTCCGTTCTCGGCTAGTCCTCGTAGATCTCCGCGGCGGCGATCGCGTACTTCCATTCGTCCGGCGTGATTTCCGCGGCGAGGAGATAGCACTGCTTGGCGATCTTCTTGTTCTTCACCGGGCCGGGCTGGACGAGGATCTTGCCCTTCTTGTAGTAGAACTCCGAGTCGAGCGGATCCATCTCGATCGCCTTGTTGATCATGGACAGAGCCTTCGACCATCCGCTGCCGCGGTAGAGCACGTCGGCGTAGGCAGCGTAGGTGTGTGGAGACTTGGCGCCCATGGAGACGGCCTTGGCCAAGAACTTCTCGGCTTTGGTGTACTTACCCATCGAGCGTAGCTTGCGGCCGGCGGCTTCGATGCCTTCGAGGCTCTGTGCTTCGAGCTTCTTGACGTAGGCGTGCCACTCCTTCTCGAGCGTGTCGAGCTTCTTGTGACCTGTGTACTTGAGGAGGAGCTTCTCGAGTAGGTCGCGGTCGCAGGTGCGGAACGGCCCGGCGCCTTTGCGCTTGATGCCGTTCTTGTGCGCGATGTCGAGCCAGAACTTCTTCCACTTCTTCTGGTACTTCGGCGTCTCCATCATGAAGTGCACGAAGCTCCAGCCCCACGTGTAGCACTGGTAGCTCGTTGAACCGATGAGGTTCTTGAGCTTCATCGTCTTGCCCTTGGCGATGTCGTCCTGGATCTCGGCGAGGCGACCCGCCTGCACGAACCCCATCTCCATCTTCTTGGTCTTCTTGTTCCACTTGCTGGCGCCGTAGTACTCGGCCATCGGTTCCTCGATCCAACGCGGGTAGCGGAACTTGCCGTTGACCATGTCGGACAGCATGTGGTTCGTCTCGTGGAACAAGACGTCGATCGTCAACTCTGGATCGGCGCGGTCCCAGTAGAGATGAAGCTCATTGCTGAGCAGGTGGTAGTAGCCGAGCACACCGCCGGGACCGTTCGTGGCGATCTGATTGAAGTCGCCAGCGTCCGAGTAGATATGGACTGTGGGCTTGTGGGCGAGCTTGGTCTTGAGTCGCCAGTACTTGGTGAAGGTCTTGTAGTAGATCTCAAACAACTCCCTGAGTTCCTCGAATAACTCATCCGGCAAGTTGTGCGCGAACTTGAAGTTCTTGGTCTCGATCCTGATCGCGTTGCGCCATTCCTTGCGCTCGTTCTGCTTCTTGATCTTGGCCTTGAGCTTCTTTTGCAGCTTGACGAGCGTGCGCGTCGCCGCGTCGCGTCGCATCCACCGTCCGTTGAACCGGATCTCCCCCTTGTCGATGCGCTTTTGTTCCTTTTCGTTCTTGGCCTCGTACTGGACCTTCGCGTCGGGCGAAAACCAGTCGATGATCAGCCGATCCGGAACGAACACGTCGGCGCTCTTGAACTTGACGACGACGCCACCCGGCTTGGGGATGATCTGCTTGTCGAGGACGAAGCGACCGTCCTTGAGCGCGACCGCGCCAGGCGATGGCGCGACGGGCGCATCGCCCTGCGCCGTAGCGGGAGAGCACAACGTGAGAAGAGCGAGAGCGTGGAGTTGCATGTGGCTCAGCGCTTGCTGTCCGCTCGCCACTGGGTGTCGAATGCCTTCCACGCGTGGTCGTTCCAGCTGCCGAACACGGCTTCGCGACAGTGGTCGAACACCTTCTGCCTGCGCGCTCCCCACTCGATCCTGACCCTCACGCGGCCCGCCGCCTCCTCGGAAGCGGCGCCGGTCAAGTCGAGTTTTTGGGCATAGAGTTCTCTGAGCTTCTCGTCGAGCGTCACGAGATAGTCGTGGATCACGACCTTGTACTTCTTCTTGTTGCTCTTCATCAGCGAGCGCACCATTGCGAAGCACTGCACGCGGTCCTCGCGTGTTGCCTGGAACTCGTCGTACTTGGCGACGAATAGTTCCTTGGCTGCCTTGAATTTGCCCTCGCGCAACGCCTTGCGAATGACGTCCATGTCCCACTCGTCGGGCTTCGAAACCAGCCTGTTCCCCTTCATCTTCAGTGAGTCGATATAGAGCTGCATGCCCCATGTGAGCCACGGTGGCAGCGATCCCCAAAGGCGAGAGTTCTTGTCGGCCAGATACTGGGAGAGGATCCGCTGGTTGAGCGCGCCGCTTCCCGAGTCGTTGAAGCCCCAGTCCTTGTCGTCGCAGAGCACGATTTCGCGGTGCGTCAGCGTGAAGCGCCCGCTCCTTGAACTCGTCTCCTCGTAGAGGCTGGCCTCGGCCGAGTTGCGGCAGATGCGGAGGATGCCGCCGACCGAGTGGTCCTTGCCGATGTAGGAGAAGTTGTTGTTCATGAACTTCCACATCAGGTTCGCCTGTTTCGACACACGCTTCGCGAACTTGAGACTTGAGCTATAGAAGACCGTGAACGGCCCGTGCTGGTACCACTTCCAGCCGTCTGGCAGCGTCTGCTTGGCCTTGTCGATGGCGCGCGCCAAGTCGCTCTGTCGAGCCTTCTTTCGTTCGGCCGGACTGAGCTTCTTCTTGCTGCTCGCCGCTTCGACCGACCGTTTGGTCTCTTCGCTGGCGCTGGTCGTCAGCTTTGACCGCAGCGCCTCTGTCCGCGGCGTCTTCTTGAATGCCTTGACGCCCTTACTGATCGCTGGCTTGAACTTGCGGTCGTAGTCGGCGATCACATCGAACTGCACGACGTAGATCGCGTCGCCGTAGTCGATCTCCCAGGCGAACAGCGTGCCCTTGCCGCCGTAGCCCATCTTGTCCTCGACGGTGATGACCTTCTGCACCGCGGGCAGGCCGCCGATGGTCGTCTTCTTCTCGTCTTTGACGAACCAGCCACCCTTCTTGTAGTTCTCGCGCAGGTACTCCTTGTAGCTGCGAAAAGGGTTCTGCAGGTGTGCGAGCAGGTTGATGACCTTGTCCTTGCCCTTCTCGCGGACCACGACCTTCTTGTTTTTCTTCCGCGCCGCGATGACCTCCTTGACGTCAACCTTCGGGAAGATGATCACGCGCAGTTCGGGAGTCTTCTCGACCCAGAAGACCGAGTTCTTGGGCTCGAGCGACCGCTTGTAGAGGAACTTCGCAACGACCCACTTCTCGTCCATGTTGATCGGGACTTGGCGGAAGTCCTTTGGGACGACGAGTTGGAAGCCGTAGCGGGGGTCCTTGAATGTCTTCTGACCGACCGTGGGTGCGGCGATCCACAAGGTGGCTGCCGCGACTCCGAAACGGGCGAACCTCGACGTGCATCGCATGGACGAATCTCCTGTTCAGCTGGGCCGGGTCTTGGGAAGGCTGGAAAGCCCGGCTCTCGCCCCACCCGTGGGGCGGACGAAGCGACGGGTTTACGTGCGTCGGGCTCGTAGATTCCCGAGATCGCCTGAGATTGTAGAGCGCCCTCCCGATCCTCAGAACCCTGGCCTCAGAACCCTGGCCATCGCTCGGTGTTGCGGCCGGAAGACAGGGCGGGGAGGTTGGCGAGAAGGCCAGCAGGCGGCTGGCGGGGAGCAGTTCCCGTCCCTACTTCTTCTTCTCGGTATGGACCGTGTGTTTCCGGACCCGGGGGCAGTACTTCTTGATCTGCAGCTTGGGCGTGCCCGACTTCTTCCGGATCGTGTAGTTGCGCTCTCCGGTCTCGGAGCAGACCAGGTGAACGATCTCGCGCTTTTTCTTGGGCTTGGCCATATCGGTCCTTGGCGGGCGGAGCATTCTAGGGAGCCGATGACTGGCTGCAACCTGGTGGCTTCGATCGCAGGTCGATAGTCTCACGCTCTTGGCCCATGAAGGGGCCGAGCGAGACCCTCAAGTTGGGCCATGAGAAGCAGCTGAGGCCAGATGGCATACACATTCCAAGGACGTTTAGTGCGGCGAGTTGGCGTGGTCGGTTCGGGGCAGATCGGTCCCGACATCGCCCTCTTCTTCGCCAAAGTCTTGAGCCGGGACGACGTTTCGGTGGTGGTGGTGGACGTCGCCGCGGACGCCCTCGAGCGCGGCCAGGCCAAGTTGGAGAAGAAGGTCGACCGGGGTGAGGAGAGCGGCGCTTTCTCTTCTGAGTGGGCCGCGGTGATGAAGCAGTCCGTACAGTTCACGACCGACTACGACCGGCTCGACGACGCGGACTTCATCGTCGAGGCCGCGACCGAGGACCTCGAGCTCAAAGCCAAGATCTTCGCGGGCCTCGAACGTCGCTGTCGCGCCGACACGATCTTCGCGAGTAACAGCTCGCATCTGGAGCCCGAGCGGATCTTCGAGGGGCTGAAGAAGCCCGAGCGTGGCCTCGTCATCCACTATTTCTTCCCAGCGGAACGCAATCCTGTGGTCGAGATCGTCCCTTCGGCGCACACCGACGAGTCGATCACGAGCTGGCTGCTCGACTTCTACGAGAACATCGGCAAGGTGCCGATCCGCGTCGGATCGCGCTATGGCTACGCCATCGACCCGATCTTCGAGGGGCAGTTCCTCGCCGCCGCTCTGCTCGCCGAGCAAGGCGTGGCGACGCCCAAGCAGATTGACGAGGTGTCGAGGAAGGCTCTCGGCCTGACGATCGGGCCGTTCACGGCCATGAACTTGACCGGCGGGAACCCGATCACGAACGTCGGTCTGGCCAACTACACTTCCAAGATTCACGGCTGGTATCGCTCGCCCGCGAGCCTTCAGCAGGCCGTGGCCGACGGTGCTCCGTGGGACGCGCCCAAGCGCGGAGAGGATGTCGACGTGCCCGAGGAGGTTGCGCGCCAGGTCACGGCGAGCCTGCGCGGCGCCTATCTCGGCATCTGCGCAGAGATCGTCGACTCCGGGGTTGCCTCGGTCGAGGACCTCGACATGGCGGTCGAGCTGGCGCTCGACATGAAGCCACCGTTCCGCTTCATGAACAAGATCGGCACCAACGCGGCGTTGAAGCTCGTCCGCGACTATGCCGCCGGACACCCGGACTTCCCCGTGCCTGCCCTGTTGCGCGAGCATGGCGACGCGAACCGCGACTTCCGCGTGCGACAGATCGTGCGTGAAGACGTCGACGGCGTCGCGGTGCTCAAGATCCGCCGGCCGCGCGTCCTCAACGCGCTCAACCAGGCCGTGTTCGACGAGCTTCGCGAGCAAATCGCCGAGGTCGAGGCGGACAAGAACGTGCGCGCGGTCGTGTTGACTGGTTTCGGGGTCAAGGCCTTCGTCTCGGGTGCCGACGTCAAGTTCCTCGCCGGTATCGAGACGGCCGAGCAAGGCTCTGCGACGAGCCTCGACTCGCAGGATGCACTCAACAAGATTGAGGCCTGCACGAAGCCCGTCGTCTGCGCCTACAACGGCCTCGCCTTTGGCGGGGGCAACGAGCTGGCCATGGCGTGCCACGCGCGCATCGCGCGCGCTGGTCTCAAGGTGTTGGCTGCCCAGCCCGAGGTCAATCTCGGCATCATCCCCGGTGCTGGCGGGACGCAACGCCTGCCACGCCTCGTGGGGTTCGAGAAAGCCGCCGAACTGCTGCGCACTGGCCGCCCGATCTCCGCGCAAGAGGCACACGAGATCGGCCTCGTGCGCACGCTCGTCGATGGGGATCTGTTCGTGCTGCGCAGGACCGCAATCGATCTCGCGCTGGCGATCGCCGACGGCACCGAGACTGCCGACAAGGTCCCGGATGCGCCGATGACCGATGTTCCGGCGACGTTGCCCGAGATTGACCTCAGACACTTGTCGCGGGCGGTGGACAACCTCGTGGTCGCTGCCATCCTGGAGGGGGCACGGTTGCCGCTCAGGGACGGTCTTGCGCTCGAGGCCGCCAAGTTCGGTGAAGTGTGCGCCCTCGAAGACATGCGCATCGGCGTGCGCAACTTCCTCGAGAACGGTCCGCGTTCTAAAGCCGAGTTCGTCCACGCGTGAGCACCAACCGCCTCACCGCTTGCATCGCCCAGCTGTCGCCGCGACTCGGTGACGTTGAGGCCAACCTCGCGTCGCACCTCGAAGCGATCGGCGAAGCAGCGGCGCAGGACGCGCGGCTCGTCGTGTTTCCCGAGCTGTCCCTGACCGGCTATCGACTGCGCGATCTCACCTACGAGGTAGCGCTGCGGCGTGACGATCCGGTGCTCGCACAGCTCGCAAAGGAAACGCGCAGCGGGCCCGACATCATTGCTGGCTTCGTCGAAGAGAGTGACGATCACCGCTTCTACAACGCGGCGGCGTACTTCTCCGCGGGTCGCGTCGTGCACTGGCACCGCAAGGTATACCTGCCGACCTACGGTCTGTTTGAGGAAGGCCGTTTCTTCGCGTGCGGGGCCGACTTCCGCGCCTTCGACACGGGCCTGGGTCGCGTTGGCATCCTGATCTGCGAGGACGTTTGGCACCTGTCGTCGGCGTATGCCTACTTCCTGCAAAGCGTCGATTGGTTGGCAGTCATCAGCTCTGGCCCCGGTCGCGGTTTGCCCGAGGAAGGCAAGGAGCCGGCCTCGGGTAAGGCGTGGAACAGCCTGCTCATCGCGCTCGCGACCTTCTTCAACTGCGGTGTGCTCTACTGCAACCGCGTCGGCTGGGAGGACGGCGTCAAGTTCTGGGGCGGCTCCAAGGCTATCGACCCGTTCGGCGAGATCCGTGCCGAGGCCGGCCAGGTTGATCCCGAGCTCTGCTTCGTCGACCTCGACCCGGCCGACTTGCGGCTCGCGCGCATCAACACGCCGATTCGCCGCGACGAGCGACCGGACTTATTGAAACGGCTGCTCGACGAGATGGGCCAGTGAGCCTGCTGAGCCTCAACCGGCAGCTGGCTGTCGACTTCCTCGTCGACTTCGTGCGCGAAGAGACGCGGAAGTTCGGTTTCGAGAAGGTCGTCGTCGGGCTGTCCGGCGGCATCGATTCGGCGCTGTCGGCTGCCATCGCCACCCGTGCGCTTGGCAGCGCGGGAGTCGTGCCGGTGGCGATGCCGCACGCGGACTCTGACCCGGCCTCGCTCACCGACGGGCAGCTCGTTGCCGACCAGCTCGGCCTGACTCTGCGCACGATCGATATCACCGAAGCGACCGCGGCGCTCGCGCGCGCGTTGGCCACGGATGACCGCGTTGGCCTAGGCAACGTCAAGGCGCGTGTGCGCATGACCGTGCTGTTCGAGGTATCGCGCCAGGAGAGCGCCCTTGTCCTCGGCACGAGCAACAAGACCGAGCTTCTGCTCGGCTACGGCACGTTGTTCGGCGACATGGCATCAGCGCTCAACCCGATCGGCGATCTCTACAAGATGCAGGTGTTCGCGCTGGCCGAAGAGATGGCCTTGTCGGCGCGCGTCCGCGAAAAGGCGCCATCGGCAGACCTTTGGAGCGGCCAGACGGACGAGGGCGAGCTCGGCTTCAGCTACGCGGAGGTGGACGAGATCCTCGTGCGCATGATCGATCGCCGCGCGACGAACGACGCCCTCGTCGCCGACGGCTTCCAGCTCGACCTCGTGGAACGCGTCCGCTCGAGGGTGCGCGGTGCGCAGTACAAGAGGTGCCCGCCGATCCTGGCCAAGGTCGGGTTGCGCACGCTCGGCACCGACTTCCTCTATCAGCGGGATTGGGGTCGGTGAACCCGGGCGAGCTCGAGCGGTATCAGCCGTCGGGCCGAGTCGGAGCGGGCCTCGTGGTCGTGCTACCGCTTGCCGCAATCGCGGCTGCCGGTGTAGGCATCGGCTACGACATCGCGATCTCGACCAGCCCGCTCGTTTTGTTGAACCCCTTGCTGACCATGGCCTGTGGCGTCGTCGTCGGTGTGGTGGCGCTGACCTGCCTCCGTGTCGGCAAGGTCCGCAGCGCCGCCGCGGCACGGCGGGCGTCGTTGGTCGTCACGCTTGTGTGCATCTTGGCGGTGGCCCTGTGGGCCGAGGCGCAGCCCGCATCTGTGCGCCTGCGGGTGACGTTGATGTTCTTGCTCGAGACCGTGATCATCCTCGCCATCTCCTTGGCGGTGCCAATGTCCTGGTGGAACAAGGCGGTCTTCTGCGAGGACACGCAGCGTTTCGTGCCGCGTAGGCGGCTCGCCAAGGGCTATGGGCCGACCCCGTACGCCCTGCGTGCCGAGGCCGAGGAACAGGGTCTGGACGGCGTACTGGCGCGTCTGCGCGGCTACGCGGAGAACGCGAAGGAAGGCGAGTTCAGGTTCTGGTTGCACGAGACGAGCACTGCCAGCTACATCACTGTCTTCTGGCATGGGCCGCTCAGCGGTCTACGTGGCCGGGAGATCGATCGCGACGTGCTCGTATTGAGGAGATTGCGGGTCGACGAGCCGTGGATCGAGAGACTCAAGGGGGTGTGCGCATGACCGAAGGCGAGAAGGATCCACAAGAGCTCCTGCCGACAGGGATGTCGGTGGACTGGGCCGTCATTCCCAAGAAATCGCTCAGGTGGCTCGCGATTCAGTGCCTGGTCCTCGGGGCCGGAGTTGCCCTGACTTTTGGCAGCTACTTCGGCGCTGGCTGGGTCTGGGGCCTTCCCGTTGCGCTCGGGGTCATGTTCCTCGTTGCCCTGCGGATGCGTCGCCGCGAGTCGCAAGCTATTTCCAGGTTGCCGGGCTGCCCCAGGGAAGGCGACGGCGGTCTCTCGGTCTGACGGCGCGAACACCTCGGGCACGCGCTAACGCCGGTGCGCGACCAGCGTCCTTGCGCCGTTACGCTCAAACACCGTACAGGGCCGTTTGCCACAACTTGCCGATGTCATCCAGGTCGATCTGAACTGACTGGGGAAGGTGGCTCGGTTTCTACCGTAGCCGTAGTCGCTCGACGACCTCGCCAGTGAGGAAGTGGCGCGTCACGATCTCCTCGACATCGTCGCGCGTCTTCGGCGAGTACCAGACACCCTCTGGATAGACGACGATGGTCGGCCCGACCTCACAGAAATCGAGGCAGCTGGTGCCGTTGACCCGATTGCCTTCCGAGATGCCGTGGCGGCACAAGCTGTCCTTGAACCAGGCACGAATGAGGTTGCTGCCGCGCGCTGTGCAGCACCCGCGCGGATGGTCGTCGGCACGTTCATTCTCGCAGACGAAGACGTGGATCGCGTAGCCTATGGTCATGTTGCGGCGGGTATCGTGCGCGGTCGGCGCGGTTTCGACAATCCTCTGGTTCGCGGGCTCGGTGATGGCCAATCCACAGCAGGCGGAGACCCAAGAGGCAAAGGCAATGGACGGGCCGAAGACAGTGGCCGAAGCGACGGGCTTCAAGAAGACCTCGACGCATGTCGATGTGCTCGCCTTCCTCGACAAGTTGCGCGGGCTGCCGCAGGCGGCGCGGCTGCATCGCATGACGCTCGGCAAGAGTGTCGAGGGCCGCGAGCTGCCGCTCTTGGTCGTCGCCGAGCCGCCGCTGACTTCGCCTCAGGCCGTGCGCGAGAGCGGCAAGTTGCGCATCTTCGTCAACGCCAACATCCATGCCGGCGAGGTCGAGGGCAAAGAGGCCGTGCAGATGCTGTTGCGCGAAATAGCGCATGGCGGGCACGCCGACTTCCTGCGTCACGCCGTGCTGTTCTTCGTGCCGGTCTTCAACGCCGACGGCAACGAACGCTTCGATAAGCGCAATCGAGCGAGCCAAAACGGTCCTGACGGCGGCGTCGGCATCCGGCCCAACGCGGACGGGTACGACCTAAACCGTGACTTCATCAAGCTAGACACTCCCGAGGCGCGCGCGCTCGTGCGGGCCTTCGGCGTGTGGGATCCGCACGTCTTCATGGATCTGCACACGACTAACGGCTCACATCACGGCTATCACCTGACGTATGCGCCGTCGCTCGCGACCAACGTCGACCCGGCGCTGCGCGACTTCAATCGCAAGCTGTTCCTGCCGGACATTCGTCGAGAAACCAGCAAGCGGCATGCATTCCGCACCTACGACTACGGCAACTTCGCAGGCCGGGTTGAGCGCCGCTGGTCGACCTACGACCATCGTCCACGCTTTGGCACCAACTGCTTCGGTCTGCGCAACCGCATCGCCGTGTTGTCGGAGGCCTACAGTTGCATCTCGTTCGAAGAACGGATCAAGGTGACGCGCGCCTTCGTGATCGAGACGATTCGTTCGGCGGTCGCACACCGTGCCAAGATCGTCGAGTTGACCGCGGCGGCGGACAAACGAGCCGAGCAGGGCGGGGTGACCTTCGGCTACGCGAGCCGCCTCGAGGATGCGTGGCAAGACGACGTCCTCGTCGGGAGCGTCAAGCGCGTACGCATCGAGGGCGCAGGTATACGCGTCGTCGCGAACCCGGATTTCGAGACCAAGCGCATGCCCGTGCAGGTGGCATTCGTGTCCGACAAGTCGCTCGACTTGCCGCAGGCATGGGCGATCCAAGCGCCGAGCGAGCGGGCCATCGAAGCACTCACGATCCATGGCATCGCGTTCGAGCGGCTCAGCGAGCCACGAGAGGTCGGTGCCGAGGTGTTCGAGATCACCAAAGCAAGCACGGCTCGGCGGGAGTTCCAGAAGCACAACGAGCGCCGCTTCGAAGGCAAGTGGGTCGCCAAGCGCCTGCGGCTCGGCAAGGGCACGCTGCTCGTCAGTGCTCGCCACCGACTGGCGCGTCTCGCGGCGCAGCTCCTGGAGCCGCAGAGTGAGGACTCACTCGCGACCTGGAACTACTTCGACGAAGACCTCTTCCCCGACGAGAAGAACCGCGTTCCGGACTTTCCGGTCATACGCGTGACCGGCGCGTGACCCTAACCGTCCTCGTGCTTGCGCAGCACGTAGCGGCGTGCGTGGAACTCCTTCTTGCGCACCCACTCAAGCACGAAGGAGGTGACCTTGGCTTCGAGCAGTTCCTCGATCTGGCGGAGTAGCGGTTGGTTGCCTTCGATAGGCATGCCGTTGAGCGTCGTGAGAATGTCGCCCTGCAGGAGCCCGAGCTTGTCGAGGGGCTTCGGGATCGGAAACAGCTTGAGGCCCTGCGCGTGCTTGGGCCCGAGCTTGCTCGGCACCGTAATGCTGACCATCTGGCCGAGGCGCTGGCGTCGCATGTGCTGCTTGCCGACCGTGATGATCTGCGTCCGATCGGCGCCCGGGTAGATCTCGCAGTAGCCGCCGCGCAGGCGGATGTCGGGGAACAGTCTGTTCAGGATGTGCTCGTAGTACGCGACGTGTTGGGCAGGGTTGTCAGGAAAGCGCGCGTCGGGCAGCAGCTGGGTCAGGAACGCCCGTGCGGCTTTCGTCAGCCGTTCGTTCTTCGAACGCAGTAGGTCAGGCAACCACTTCCTCATGACGCGTGCGGTGTAGGCACCCATCCTGGGGCGGGCTTTTGCGAGCAGCTCGAGCACCCCGAATGCTTGGATGCGATCGGTGTTGATGGACGACCTGGTCAAGTCGATCCAAGGCTTGGCATCAAACACGTAGCGATAGCCGCTGTTGTCATCGTTACGCTGCGGCAGGTGCCGACGGATCAGCGTCATCGCATTGCGAGTGGCTTCGCGACGCACGCTCGATATCGGCTCGTACGGCAGGTAGTAGCAGAGGTGCATCGCGTTCTGCGCATCCGGAGCCAGCAAGCCGGCAAAAAAGCAGGCGCGGCGGCGCGCCGAACTGCGGTCCTCGCGGATTGCCCAGGCGAGCAGCGACGCGGTGCCGTGTTCGAAGCGCTTGACGATCGATGTCTTCAGTTCCTTGAAGTGCTTCAGCGAGGTTGTTGGGCGCCCACGCTCATCGAAGCCACGGTCCTTCGCCGTGGACCACCGCTGCTGCAGGGTGTAGATGTCGCGCAGGATCCTGCGCACCTTGTCGTCCAGCTCGAGATCCACGGTCGGAGCCGCGAACCGGAAGGGCTTGGAGAACGGTTTCTCGGGCTTCTTCTTCGCCTGCCCTTTCTGGATCAGCCCAGGCTGCATCGGTCCGACCTTGTTCCCTGGCTGGGCCTGGCCGCTGACTGGGGTCGTCAGCAGGCCGAGGAGGAGCGTGCCCGGTAGAGTCTTCACGCCACGAGCATAGACGGCGCCATAGCCCGCCGTAACGGCTCCCGAGGCCGTTCACCCAGTTTGCTCAAGGTAAGGAACGGGTCAGGGTAGGAGGCAGAGGAGGCCGACCTGGCCAATGCCAATGATGGCTCCGAGCACGGCGCCGAGCGCGACGATGGCCCTGAGTTCGCGGCGCGCGACGTCGAGGATGAGCTGTTCGAGGCGAGTGGTCGGGAAGGAGGCGACCTTTTCGGCCACGATCTTTGCCACGTCGAGGTGGTCGTCGAGGGCCTGCTCGAGGTGCCCAACCAGGAGGGCTTCCTGCTCGACCACCGCGTCGACGATGCCGCTGCGGATGCCCGAGAGTCGGTCCGGGGTCAGGAAGGCGCCGATCATCGGCATCGCGGCCAGTTCGCCGAGCTTCTTCTCCATCGCCGTTTCGATCAACTTCTCGACCATGGGCCTCAGGTCCATGTTTCCGAAGGCCCGGGCGATATCGCTGCTATCGACCAGGTGGTGACCGACGACCTCGCCGATCTTCCGCGCCAGGTCCGGTTGGCGCTTCGGGATGAGGCCGTGCAGGGTCAGGAAGCCGACCCGAATCGGCGAATGTGGCCGAAACAGCATCGACACGGCGATCGAGTTCGTGATCCAGCCAATGAGGGCGCCGAGGGCTGGAACTGCGATCCAAGTGGTCCAGTGCATCTACCGCGTTCTATCATGCGACGGGATGCAGACCAGGCTTCACAAGGTCTTGCGTGTGGAAGGGCTGACCGGAGCGAGCTACGTGCTTTGGTTGGAAGGGCCGTTTTCGGCCGAAATCGCACCGGGACAGTTCGCCATGTTGCGCACGGGTAGCGACTGGCCAGTGCTGCTGCCGCGTCCGTTCTCGTACTTCGATGTCAGCGCCGCCGGCACGGCAGCGAGCTTCTTCGGCAAGGCGATCGGGCCCGGTACACGTGCGCTCGCGGCCGTCCGCGTCGGAGATGAAGTTTCCGTCTCGGGTCCGCTGGGCGGTGGCTTTCCGGCACCCGCGGATGGCGAACCCGAGCCCGTATGCATCGCCGGCGGCGTCGGCTTGGCTCCCTTCCTACTCTGGACGAAGCAGCGTGCCACGACCGTTCTCTATGGCGGTGCCAACCGTGAAGCGATCGTCGCGATGGAGTCCTTTCCGGGCCAGACGACCTTCCATGTGGCGACCGATGACGGCAGTCTCGGCTTCCACGGCAACGTCCTCGAACTCTACCGATCGTTGGTCGCGGCCGGCGAGGTCGACCAGCGCGCCCCGGTCTACTGCTGCGGACCTGATCCGATGATGGAAGCTGTTGCGGCCGATTGCGCCGAGCGCGGGGTCGCGTGCCGGGTCAGTCTCGAGACCTACATGGCTTGCGGTTATGGCGTCTGCAACGGCTGCAGCGTCGCGGTCGAGCCGGCCGAGCGCTTCGGCGGCAAGCCCTGGGCACGCTGCTGCATCCACGGTCCCGTCTTCGATGCGGCCGAGCTCAAATGGTGAGACCAACTGAGCTGCTTGCGGAGATCGAGGGCTTTGCGCTGACGACGAAAGCGACTCTGTTCGCTGACAGCGCCGCGGCCGGTGGTTCGTCGGAGCAGTTGTCGGTTGGTGGAGTGCAGGTGCCGCGCATCACCAACGAGCTGTGGACCGCACGCCAACGACAAGGGCACTCGCTGCATGAGCTCTCCTACCGGGCTTGCTTCAAGGCCGAGTTGCCGCGCTTCTTCCTCGAGCGCCTGTCCGCGCCAGGTGATGTCGTCTTCGATCCGTTCATGGGTCGAGGCACGACGTTGCTCGAAGCGGCCCTCTCGGGGCGAGTGCCCCATGGCAACGATGCCAATCCTCTCGCACGGACCCTGATCGAAGCACGTCTCGATCCCCCTGCCCTCGATGACATCGCCGAGCGGGTCACGGCGCTCGTGCGTGACTGCCGCGACCCCGGACCGGAGTCGGAGCAGCCGGAGCTCGACGTCTTCTACGAAGAGAGGACGCTCGGTGAGCTGCGCGCGCTGCGTCGCTGGTTTCTCGATCGCGATGCCGCGGGAGAACTCGACCGCGTCGACCGTTGGCTGCGCATGGTCTGCACCAACCGGCTCACTGGGCACTCGTCGGGCTTCTTCTCGACCCGCACGATGCCGCCCAACCAGGCGGTCGGCGTTGACGCGCAGCGCAGGATCAACCTGCGGCTGGGGCTGGTGCCGCCGCGCCGCGACATCGCCGCGATCGTGATCAAGAAGAGCCGCGTCCTGCTGCGTGATGTCGATGCCGCGGTGCTCGCAACGCTGAATCGGGTCGCGGAACGGGCGCGCATCTTGATTGGAGACGCGGCCAGCCTGCCGACAATCAAGGATGGGAGCGTGCAGTGCACGGTCACCTCGCCGCCCTTCCTGAACGTCGTCAACTACGCCAAGGACAACTGGCTGCGCTGCTGGTTCAACGGCGTGGATGCTGCGGCGATAGGTAGAGGCATCACGATGTCGTCGAGCCTCGCGAACTGGTGCACCTTCCTAGAGGGCGTCTTCGCCGAGCTGTATCGCGTGACCAGGCCGGGCGGCTGGGTCGTGTTCGAGGTCGGTGAAGTGCGCCGCGGCGAGTTGTGCCTCGAAGAGCCGGTGTTGCCGGTCGCTGCCGCCGCCGGATTCGAGCCGGTCGGCGTGGTCGTCCACGCGCAACAGTTCACCAAGACAGCGAACTGCTGGGGCGTCGCGAACAACACCAAGGGAACCAACACCAATCGACTCGTGCTATTGCGCCGTCCGAACCATGCGACGACGCGGTGAAGCACGCCGGATCGATGTGCTCTCACTCCAAGAGTTCGAGCGCTCGTTGGACAGCGACAAGCTGCGCCATCCGTCGCAGCTGTTTCTCTACAACCAGTTGGCGGTCGAGCACGATCGATTGACCCGTGGCTCTGGTGATCCGAGCGGGCGCTTCTATGGGTGCCGCGACGCCGACGGTCTCGATTGCATTGCCTTCTTCAGTAGCACGCGTTCCCTGGTCCTCGGCCCTGGCAGCGCGGAGTCCGGGACGGCGTTCCGTCGCATCGCGCTCGGCAAGGAGCGCGGCTTTCGCATCTTGATCGGGCCGCCGGAACCAACCACGGCCTTGCTCGAGGGGCTGGGTTCGAAGGCACGCATCGACCTCGATCGATCGCAGCCGTTTCTATGCACCGAGGCGCCGTTGGTGGAGCCGATCGAGGCGCGGCTGGCAACGCTGCAGGACACGGCGTGGCTCGTCCGGGCAAGCCTGCAACTGAATGAGGAGGACTTGCTCATCTCGGCCAAGACCGTCGATCTGGAGTTGCTGCGCACGCGCATCGAACAACGGATCGGCGAGAGCCGGACCTGGCTCGTGGACGCGGGCGGGCGCCCCGCGGCCAAACTGGAGATCGGCAACGAAGGGCCAGCCGGCGCGCTGATCGAGGGCGTCTTTACCGAACCGAGCCACCGGAGCACCGGGCTCGCACGGCGTCTCGTCGCCGAGGTCAGCCGCAGGCTCCTGCAAGAGAGCCCGCGCGTTGGTCTACACGTCGGCCGCTCGAACGAACCGGCGATCCGCGCCTATCGCGCTGCCGGATTCGTGGAGGTTGCCGACCTGCGGCTTGCCCTGCTCCTGTGGAAGTAGCGCTCAACGGTCCGGCCGCGGCGCCAGGGCTTTCGGCTGTTCGGCCTCGGCCGTAAGCCGTCACAGCTTGGACCGTGATTGCTCGAGGTGCTTCCGGCGTGTTCGGGATGCCATCGGACCTTGGCCGTCATCCAGCGTGCTGGTCAAGATCGCGCGAGAGCGGCGTCGATGAGGAGGTTCATAGGGGAGACGCCTGGGGGAGGCGGATGTGATCCAGTTTCAGACAATCCGACACGGCTCGGCTTTGCTGCCGCTGCTCGTCGGAGTAGCGCTAACCGCATGCAGTCGCACGGAGCCGGCAACGCTAAACGTCTCTCTGTCATCCGTCCCCGCGGATCCGCAGGACCTCTTTCGCACCAGCTTCGCCAAGCTGATGTCGAAGCGCGCGACTCTGCGCGGTCTTGCGGCCGAGGTTGTCGGCGAAGACAAGCTTCCCTGGAAGCGTCGCGGGTCCAGGTGGCACTTCGTTCCGGCAGGGGTCCAGCGTTGAGATCCAAGCTCAAGCTCTCGTTTTTGGAAGGAGCCTCGCTCGGCGCCCTGGTTGGTGCTGGGCTCTGCGTGCTCTTCATCATCTGCATGATCTTCCTGCGCGAACCAGTCCAGAAGTCGGCGAGGAAGAAGAGCAAGAAGGTCGTCGATGTCGGCCTTGGCGGTGAGCGTCGCGTTCGAATCACCGAGCGCAAGAGCTACGGACCAACGTCTGCCGAGGACGTTGCGGCCGCCAACCTCGAGAGCCTGCTCAAGGACCTGCGCAAAGCGCGTAATCCTGGGCAGCGCGCGATCATCGTCACCAAGGTCCAGCGGCGATTCGACGAGTTGAGCCCGCCGTTGCTGGACATCCTCGGTACGGAGGAACATCACCTTCTGCTGCCGGCCATCTTCCTGGCGAGCGCGCTCAAACAAGAAGACGCTGTTTCGCCGCTGACTCATCTCACGCAGTCAGGCCCACTCAAGATCCAAGTGGCTGCGCTCATCGGCGCGCACGCGATCGAGCCGTGGTCCGAGGGTGAGCTCTTGGCCTTCCTCAACTCGACCCAGGTGCCCAAGCTCGTGGCGGTTCTCGAACTCCTCGCGCAGCGCAAGTCACGTCCGCTGGCGGCCATCTTCGAGATGCTCGCCTATCCCGACCAACGGGTGCGCAGCGCGGCGGTGCGTGCGGTGCCGAGGCTGCAGGCAGACAGCGAACCGCTGCTGTGGCTGTGCAAGCGCGTGCAGAAGTCCAAGGGAAAGGCAGCGGTCGCGGCGGTCCTTGCGATCGGACGCGCCGGTGTGCCGGAGGGGTCGGAAGAGTGCCTGGTCGAGAGGTTCAGCAGCCGCGATTGGCGCGTGCGACGAGCTGCACTCAATGCCATCGCCAACATGGGCAGACCGATCTCGAACCCGGAATGCGTGCTGTCGATCCTGCGTGGCAAGGACCTCCCGCTCAAGGAAGGCGCTTGTGCATTCATCGCGCTCGAACGGACACGCACTCTCCCCGTCGACAAGCTGCGCGCGATGGTGCCCAATCTGCATCCACTGCTACGCATGTTTGCGGCGCGTTGTCTCGTTGCGGCCGGTGACAAGAGTGCAGTTCCCGTTCTGATCGACTTGCTCAGCACACAGGAGTCGGTCGACGTCGACGACGAGGCAGCGGTTTGTGCGCGCGAGAGCGCGCACCAGATCTTGACCGAGATCTGCAATAAAGATCTCGGCACCGACGTGGAACCTTGGCAGCGATGGCACCGCAAGCTCGCGTCTCTCGCGCCACGCGACCTTCGACTGGCAGCTCCGACGTTTTGGTAGTAGGCACTTTGCAGGTTGTATGATGATTCCGTATATGCGCCGTCGTGTCCTTGGGGAAGGGCTGTACGTGTCGCCAATTCGAATCAAGTTTGCGTTTGGGGGTCCATTGGGAAAACGCAGAAGCAAGGCGGATCGAGAACAGGGCGGCTTCACGTTCCTGGAGGTCCTGGTCACTTTCACGCTCATGGTGTGTGGCCTGATGGCGCTCCTGGGCGCGATGCTCAGCTCGCAGATTCTCTCCCGTCAGGCGAAGGAGATGAACGTTGCGAATGCTGCGTTGATCAACGCTGTCGAGGAGTTCCGGGAGAAGGCCGCGACGAACTACGATGATGCGCTCGTCTCGTACGGCGCGGACCCGGATCCGACCACGCAAGCGGCCGCCAATGGCGGAGATGGGGGCGGAGATGGGGGCGGAGAGGGCTCGGAGGCCATTCCGGGCGTGGACCCGACCGAGTCGATGGTCAAAGGCCTCGCGGCCATGGACAGGGAGTTCTGGAAGGCGCGGATAGGAGCGGACGATCTCTTGGCTGCGTTCACCAGTGGTGCTCTCCCCGTCGATACCAAGACCCTGGCGGGCCTCGTCAGGGACGCCGCCAAGGGCAAGGTCACCGCTGCCAGTCTCAAGAAGACCCTCGACAATGCGAAGCTCAGCTCCTCCTTGTTGACCACGCCGAGCGAGAAGCTGGCGGCGGCCAAGCTTGCCAAAGACGCAGCGATACCGGGCGCCCCTCCGATGGTCCCCGGTGAGCCCGGCAACGTGACCTTCGATCCGATGACGGGTGAGATCTTCACGGCACCCGCGAAGAAAGTCGTAGACCCGGCCCGGTCGCCAGCGGGCGATGCGGTGACCAGGCGGTTGCCCGTGACCGAGAAGCTCCTCGCCGACAAGATCGCGAAGCTGGATAGCTGGATCGCCAGGAGCCAGAGGCGCCTGCATACCGCACCTGATGGCGGCAGGGTCAAAAGGAGAATCGACCGGCTCAAAGCCCGGCAGCTGGAACTGACGGCCAAGTTCAAGCACCTCGAGAAGCGGCGGCTGCAGGCGAAGACGGGGGGCGGCGCCCGCGACTGGCTGACGAAGCTCTACGAGACGGCCAAGACGCTATCGACGCCTGATGGCCTCGGCGACGACGCCGAGCTGAAGGCTGCGATCGTCACGGACGAGACCAGGCTCGATCCACCTGTCGATCTCAACGGCGATGGCGACTTCCTCGACACCAACGTGTTGGCGCAGGACTTCAAGTCGGCAGTGCTGCGCCTGCGGGTCTCGTGGTCCGGCGTTGGCGGTGAGAATCAGATGGAATACACCATGGTCTTCGCGCGGGGCGAGTTCAAGTAGTGTGCGTCCCCAACAAGACTCTGTCTCAGAAGGCGTCGCGCTGCTCCGGCTTCACGCTCATCGAGCTGGCGATCAGCTTGGCGATCACGGGGGTCATGGCCTACGTGGTCAACACGACCATTCTGACAATGTACAGGGCGTCGGGCACGACGACGCGAGAGATCGATCTGACCGAGTCGCTGCGCGTCACGATGCGTCCGGTGTCCGACGAGCTACGCAGCGCGAGTCGGACGGGCGAGGACGGCAACGGCAACAAGACGCTCGAGGCCGATGAGGACCGGAACGGCAATGGCCGCCTCGACGCGGACTGGAACCTGACCGCGACCTCGCTGCGCTTCAATCGCTATGTCGGCGACGGCAAGTATTCACTGCCGATCACGTATCGGCTCAACAATGGCCGTATCGAGCGCGTGCAGATGATGGACGTGACCGGTAGGTCGATCACGACTTCGATCGCACGCGGCGTCACCTCGTTCAAGATCACGGATGCGAGTCCGCGGGTCACGATCGAGCTCGAAGTCGATCGATCCAAGTCGGGGTCGACCATGAGGCAGGCGGTGTCGCTCAGCATCTTGCCGCGCAACTGAACGCCAAGGGAGTGGGCCGCGCCCGCATCGGGTTCAAGGGAGAGTTCTTGGGGAAGGACGACTGGGGCATGGGTATCAAGACAATCCGAGAAAGGGAGAGCGAGCGTGGCAATACGCTCGTCCTCGTTATCTGGATGGGGATCCTGCTTGGCGGCATATCGTCGGCGCTCGTCGTGCGCTCGGTCGGTTCGTCGAAGTCAACGAATCGCAGCGTGCTGGAGACACGACTG
Organism: Planctomycetota bacterium; assembly: GCA_002685965.1. Taxonomy (GTDB): domain Bacteria; phylum Planctomycetota; class UBA1135; order UBA1135. The sequence continues at coordinate 35,577 of NYZE01000056.1, forward strand.
CTCTTCGTTGCCGAATCAGGCATCTCGGCCAACTTCGCGATGATGGACGCCGATGCCGTGTACGGGGTGAAGGACCTTGCGTTCAAACTCGACACCACGGCTAAGGACTACGTTGGTCCGGTGACCGAGCTCAAGATGATGGGCACCGAGGTCAACCACTCGTACCAGCTGCGGGTCCAGTACAGCAACGCGGGTACGCCCGTCGTCTTCGCTGATCGCACAGATCCTGTGGAAGACTACGATGGCATCAAGGTCACCTGCATCGCCGAAGCCGGCGAAGTGCGGCGCGTCGTCGCCGGGTGGTACGAGCAGGCGCTCGGCGAGGAGTTCCAGGGTGCCATCGTGTCAGACATGGTCCCGCTGGAGCCTGCGACAGCCAAACCCGGCAAGGGCGTCTCCAGGAAGGGACACGTCACGTTCAAAGGCCCGACCCAGTATCTCTTTGGGGACATCATCTCGAACGGCGACGTCATCGCCGACATAGGTGCGCTGTCGACCGAGAACGCAGGGGATTTCTTTACCGCGTCCGGTGGCGCCATCAGGGACGGACTGGCAGGAAGCGAGGAGGAGATCCCGGACTTCACCAGGATCGGTGGCAATGACCAGCTCTTCGACTTCGCCCGGTTCGAAGCCGCGGCGTCCGCCGGTGCAGGTGCCGTCTACAGCCAGCTCGAGCACTTCGCCGCCGCGGTGAATGCTGCAAATGCAGCCAGTACGCCACTCGAGGGCATTCAGGTCATCAAGATCGACCCGGCAACCGAGGGCAGTAGTCCGAAGCTCGTGCCGTTGGCCGCCTATGACAGCAAGAACAAAGAGGAGCATCCGATCGAGGGAGGCATCAACCTCCAGGGCACGATCGTCTGCATCTTCGCCGATGGCACGGATGCGCTCTACAAGCTTGGGATCACTTGCCCACTCAACGTCAACAAGGCGGACATGACAGGATTCGATCCGGCTTTGATGAGCACCTACAAGACGGGCTACCCGGCGACGTACGCGCCGCAGAGCACGACCAAGTACGCCTGGGAAGTCGATATCTCTTCTGGTGGTTTCGACAACTTCAAGAAGAACGACGATCTGCCGGCCGTGATGTTCAACAACGGCGTCGTCGACACGAACGGCCCGGTCAACGTCTGCGGTGTGATCTACGGTCCGTCCTTCATCGAGATCGAGAACAAGAAGCCCAACCTGCAGTACATCAACGGAGCCATCGTCGTCGGCGGCGGGATCTACTTCGAGGGCGATGCAGCCGGCGTCATGGCGATCAAGTTCGACAGCGGTACACTCGACAAGCTCGCGACGCAGGACGACAAGGGCAAGGAGTTGGTCAACAAGGGCGTGGCGATCCTGAAGTAACGACGACAGCTCCATGGCCGTAACTGTGCGAGGCGGTTGGCGATTGTCGTCAGTCGCCGCGCCCGTGGGCCGGATGCGTGGTCGGTGTTGCTTCCGCTGGTGTAGTTCTTGCGACAGTTAGCGTCGGCCGGCGCGCCACACAAATGCGAGCTTCGGGTCGACGGACGGGTGCCGCGCTGGTGTATCCATGCGCGGGATCTCGAGTTCGCTCGCCGCAGCGTCCAGCAGTTGATCGGCTAGCTTGACCCGGCCGAGCGCCCGCTCGCACCCGGCGATCTCCCAAATGAGCGACGGGTCGTCGGATCCGGTTGTTGCCTGGCGTAGTGCCAACCGCGCCCGCGCCGTGTTGCCGTTGGCCAGATCGCGGGCAGCCTCGAGGCGGTAGCGCCAGCTCGTGCGACCGACATCGTCGAGATGTTTGAGGCGTGTTGTGGCGAACGGTTTGCCCTGGGCGAGCTTGGTGAGCCCGTCCGCGACCATGCCGTCGGCGCGGGCGGAATCCGGCAGCCCTTGCTTGCCGCGCAGCGCCGCGAGGGCGCGGTCGCAATCGTCAGCGCGACCAAGCCGTGCCATCACCCATGCCGTATCGATCAACAAGCGTCCGCTACGTGCCAACAACGTCGGTGAGCTGCGTAGCAGTTCGAGCCGCTCGAGCAGTAGGCGTGCTGCGTCATCGTCGCGCTTACTCGCGATTGCCTGCGCGGCGTGCATGCCGAGTAGGTTGACGCGGCCCTGGAAGGAACGGAACTCCGGGCGGCCGGCGAGCTGCTCGAGATGTTGCCCAAGGTCGTCGTAGCGTTTGGCCGCGAACAAGGTCCATGCACGCAGCCGCGCAACGGGTATTGGCGGAACCGATTCCTCGATGCGCGGCAGGAGTTTCAGGACACGGTCGATCTTGCCGGCGCTGAGCTGGGCGTGCCCGAGGCAGAACACAACCCCGGGCGAGTGGGGCAGCCGCTTCTCGAGGCGTTCCAGGAGCGGTAACGCTTCATCGTAGCGGGTGAGCATCGACAGACCGAGGGCTTGCGAGAACAGCGG